>JAKSJM010000004.1 GCA_024398075.1 Bacteroidales bacterium
GACGCCAGCTCACGTCTGAATAATCAAAGCGCAATCCTTATTGACTTTGACAAGCATCAACCTCTTTTTATGTCAGATAATCTGATATACCTGGATGAGGCGACTCCGAAAGATGTCAAACGAGTCAGCCCGAATCCCTATTGGGCTCTTGTCACCGATGAGACTCTTGAGTCCTTGTTGGAGATAGATGAAAAATACCCGAAACTCAGAAGCGCACTTCATAAAGAGGAATATGACAGGCATCTATGTATAGTGGACTATCCCATCTCGATCAAAGGCAAGGAGTTTTATATTAACTCGAGGTATACTCCTGTCATAACCCACTCTGATGGAACGACAAGAGTCGGACTTTTCAATTTTGCGCCATCCAGCAAGAATGAATTCTCATTCTTGTTGATTACGACCTCGGGGAAACGGTGGACATACGATTTCAAGGAGAAGAAATTCCTCGAATTTGACTTAGGAAGCAGACTGACGATAACAGAGAAGGCAATTCTTCAAAGAGCCAAGAAAGGCATGTCCAATGAGGAGATAGCCAATGATCTGTACCTGTCACTGAATACTGTCAAGACACATAGATTCCATATCTTCAAAAAACTAGGTGTGGACTCGATAACGGAGGCGCTTGCAGTCATCGGCAATTATCAGTTACTATAACTTCTTCTGTTGCTGTTATTGTCATGAAAGCAACGATTCACTCACATTATCTTTGCTAACCACTCTTCTCATATTTCGTCACATCCTATAAAGGATTCAATCTCAAAAAACGGGAGCTCGAATCTTTTTTTTTCTTGAAGTGTCTATGGTGAGCTATCTTGGTCGACACTTAAGAACTTTACAGTTATACGATTATGAAAAGAATGAAACTAATGCCATTAGTGATTGCTATGGCTGCCTGCTCATGTAGCAGAGTTGAAACATCCACGCATGACTTATCATGCCAGGTGGACGAAAGCGCTATTCTACAGATTAACGAGGAAACAAATTTCAACTCAAAACTGTGTTCTCTCGTCGAAGGACTACACAACACACTTCTTGGTTCTGCCGACGTAAGAACCATGGTATGCGAAGAAGTAAACAAACAGTTTGACGGTGATTTTGATGCTTTATTGTCATCTCTATGTAACAACCAAGTGAGAATAGATTGCAAGTCTGATGAAAACAAAGTACCATTCGGCGAACTCTTGTCTGCATCAATACCGTCAACAAAAGCAGGAGATGGCCATGCTCTGCTGAATTCACTGATGGACAATTATCCAGATCTCCAGGTTAGTGTACCTGTCCATGCTGACGAGTGGGACGGCAACTACATCCCTGTCATTGCTTACATCCCAGAAAACTATAATGAGGGCACGGACAGCTTTATTCCTGGTTTAGACAATGATGGAAACTGGATTGCAGTTGACGCCATCCATGAACCAGACAAGCCAGTTATTGTTATATCCATGAATGAAAGAAGTGGCCTCGCTTCAGGGGATTTTACTCCTGATACCCTTTCTGTCTTTCCAATTATCGAGGCTCCATCAAATCTCCATGGAACTGCTATTGATGAAGGAATATCTCTAACTTGGTCCTTCACTGGTACAGCCATGTCATACAAGATATATAGAAAAGGAGCAGAGGAGACTGCATTCTCTCTTATTGGCCAGTGCTTAGAGTCGGAGGATAGATGCTATACGGATAGGAGCGTTACGGCTAATGAGTATTACTACTACTACGTAACAGCAAGGGTGCTCGGCAGTACAATTAGCATTGGCCATGGATCATCCTCAAGCGTCCAGGAATCTTCCCCTTCAGAGATCGTGATGGTACAAGCCCCAGCAGTTCCCTCTGCACTGTCTTATTTCGAGGCATTTTGCGCCGGCTCTGGAGTTGAGCTAAGATGGAATAATGACGGACAGACTAACTATGGAATCCAACTTTACTACCAAGATCCGGCGTACAGCTTAGATTACAACCTAATCACTAATCTCCCTGCAACCAACAACTACTACACATTCAACAGCCCAATCAAAGGCAGAAGAGTAGTATATCAAGCTTTCCGAACTAATACCATGGGACATTCTGATCCCAAATACGACTACATCTACCCGCCTTTCAGGAATGCCGATCTGCCGTCTCCGATATATGTCAAAAAAATTAGCATTGATGACCTGAGCACTATTGAATATTGGATTAGGGGTAAACCAGAATTTGAGCTAAAAGTAGTAGGTATTAATAGTTCGGGACAGACAGTAGAAATTCAGTCTGACCAGTACTTTGACTTCGACAGCCGGACAAATACGCAGTCATTCAGTGGAAGAAACATCTATAACTGGATATATAGTGGAAACGGAGGATGGTATGATGCAATAACTTTCATGCTTGTTGAGCGCGACATTGAATTTTCACTCACTCTAACAGCCAAAGCAGAGTATGCACACAAAGGAGTCGGTGCGCTGACATATTCTTTGGGAGGAGAAGCGAACGTGGTATTCACGCATAGAGGGTTCAATTGTGGCAATAAGAGTATTTATTACTATGAACAACCGAACAGAGTCCTCTCCTTCCCTAGTGGTGGTGTCCACATGACCATTGGAGAGAGCGATTAACAGAAAAACATCATTGTTATTTAAAAAAAAGTTATCTTTGCTTTAAAGTGTAGTGTAATTCAATTCTGCTTATCATGAAAAGATTTTTCTTCAGCATTATCGCCATATTGGCGGGAGGCATGTGCGCAAGCGCACAGGACATCGTGACCATGAGAAACGGGGATACCATCAAGACTAAAGTCACAGAGGTTAACCAGACCAGTGTAAAATACTTGATCTATGGGGAGGAAAGCCCAGTATATGTCGTAGCCAAGGATGATATTGCAGCTATCGACTTCGAGTCCGGCAGGCACGAGACATTTATGAGGGGCGCATCGTACGCAAGCAGCGCATATGCCAGCGATTTCAGAGATATTCCTGAAGGAATCGCTCCTGGAATGAAATACAGGCAGTACGCTAAGCTATACAGCACCAGCGACTATACCAAGAGAGTGGGTGACAAGTATTCTCCTGTGTGGGGAGGAGTCGCTTCGTTTGTCTTGCCAGGACTTGGACAGATGGTGAACGGCGAGATGGGACGTGGATTTGCCTTTATGGGATTAAGTGTCGCTTGTGGAGTAGTATCCTCTTTCTCAAATGATTTCTTTTCCTACACTTCGGACATAGCACCGATTGTCGCATCGGTCGCCTTAGCTGGAGCCTTCGCCATTGATATATGGTCAACCATCGACGCAGTCAAGATGGCCAAGATCAAGAACATGTACGCAAGAGACACCGCAGGTATGGCAGCTTTAGACATAAAGATGCAGCCCTATTTCGCATTCACAGCGCCAAGCGCCAATGGCCAGAGGCCTGTCACCGGAGTGACGCTCGCGGTCTCTTTCTAAAAACACTCTTTCATAATACGATTATCGCCACCTCCAAGGGTGGCGATAACTGTATTATGCTTAGGCTCCACGATCTGGCCATGATTCCCAGCTATTCCTGGCAGAATCCCACCATTTCCCTCGAATGGCCATCGGAACGCCAGTTTTGATGGCCGCGGCCTACAGTCCCAGCTCCTTCAGGGCCTCTCTGTTCGCTCTGGCTTTGTCGGCCGACAATGGATTCGAGATCAGCAGAAGCAGTGCAGCTGCGAGGAAGAACAGCGATGGCACCAAACCGATGTGCGCTGTGATGCCCCACTGCGCGAGCGAAGCCTGCTGGCCTGGCAATGAAGAATCATACTTGGTAAGCGTATGGCAGAGCCAGAACACGATGCCTTGGCTGGCGTAGCTGAGCCTCATGAAGAATGCCCTTACGCCCATGATCACGCCTTCATTGCGCCTCCGCTCCTTCAGGACGATGCTATCGACCACATCCGCCATAGCCGGCGCGATGAAGGTCCAGCACCCTCCGAAGCCAAGGCCCCATAGGAACATGAAGATGGCGAAGGTGAGCTGAGTGCGACAGAACAGCATTGGCATAGATGCCGCCGCCATGAAGAAGTTTGTGATGACGAGCATCAGGAAGTTGTTGTCCAGCTTCTTCGCAATCCTTGACCAGATGATCACCGAGATGAGAGCGCCCACCAGCATGGCCGCGAAAATAGGCGTAGACGCCTTGGCTGGCATACCGAGAACACCATTAACCACGTAATTCACGCTGCCCGTCATGCAGATGCACGCACTCTGGTAGAGGAAAAGCATGATGGCGAGCACGCGGAATTCCTTATGCTTGAGGGTCGACTTGAGAGAGTCCACAAAGCCGGGATCCGCCTCCTGAGGCACCTGCTCTGCCATAGGAGTGGTGCCGGCCCTCTGCATTACGCCTGGAATGATAAGGATGCTGCCAATGATACCGATCGCCGCTATCACCAAGCCAGCAGTCACATAGCTGCCAGCATCTCCATAGTGGTAGAACAATGGTGGAAGGACAGCGCCAAGCGCGATGCCCACAGAACCGAAGGCGGTAGAGGTTACCGCCGCCTTGCGCCTGATGTCCTGGCTGCGGAACTTGTCCGGGAACACTCCCTGATAGTTGACCTCCCAGAGCGAGTAAGCCGCATCATACAGGCAGACGGCCACGACCATCCACACAAACACCGCCACCTTGTGGGCGCGCAGTGCCTCTGGCACCATGAATATGAGAAGGAATGCCAATGAACATGTCACAAGTCCGAGAACTATCCAGAACAGGCGCTTTCCGTATCTGGCGAGCACGGGATGCTTTCCTGTGATCCACCCGATCAAAGGATCGTTCACAGCATTCCAGATGCTGTAGATCACAGTCGCGATAGTCGGGAAAATAGCTGGAAGACCCATTTCCTTCTCATAGAAGAAGAAGGCCATAATACCATACGCTCCTGTAAGGAACTCGGCAAGAAAACGTCCCATTCCATAGGACATCATCACTCCTGAAGATGGAGTTCGGTTCAATGTTTTAGTCATAGCGGTGGCAAAGATAAGAAATCTCAGTGAGTTATGGAACTCATTGACATTCTCTACCTCCCCATGCGACGATATTCTGTGGGTGTATGTCCGGTCTCTTTCTTAAACAACCTTGAAAAATTTGACATTTCTGAAAAACCCAATTTTACAGATATCGCTTTCACTGACAATGAGCTATTCAGCAATAGTTCTTTAGCCGTGGACAAAACCTTGTTCCTCACATAAGTAGAGAACGAAGTGCCCATCTGCTCCTTCATCATACGTGACAAATGACGAGGCGATACTCTGATTAATTCAGCATAGTATTCTATAGGCAATGAAAAGTCACAATTCTTGTCTATCATTTCAATCATCCTGACCACACGTGAATCTATGTTCAATCCTTGACAGATATTTTGCATAGAATATGCGCCAATCATTGTACCCCTTATAATGTTTTCCACACTAGACGCGCAGTCATGCATACCCAGCTCTATGACAGAAGTGCAAGTCTTAAAACACTGTTCCAACAAATCAAACATTTGAGGAGTCAAGTGTCTTTTCGGGGAGGACTCAATAGTTTTTTTTATGGGATACATCCTATTGCCTACAACAGAATGAAATGCGTCCTTAGAAATCACTAACATATAACCCGTAAAACTCCCAATAGATGAAAACGCATCGTAAATCTCCCTTCCTGGCAGATTATCAAATACCTCTCCAGCCTCCAACACATAATGTTTGTCTGACTGTTTAATCGACAGTTCCCCACCCTTACATGCAATGGAGATAAAACAATCTGTCACCAAAGGAAAACACTCTCTAATAAAAGCAATCTCACCTTCACAGAATACAAAACCTCCCCTCACAGAAAAAACATGAGGTGCACGAAAGAAAGCTGTGCCAACGATAGTATCCATAACAAGTCCCAAATATAAGTAAGATTCAACAAATTTAGTTATCAATAATAACCCGAGATTTATCAATTGACACACCCTGCCTGTTGAGATGCATATTTGAATACCCATTGTACAAAGAGGATAACGTTCATAATAATAAAGAATTATACTTTTGCAGAAAAATGAATGCAACTATGCGAACCAACAAACTATTTATCATTCTTTGCTTTATCTCTGTGGTTATTTCATGTGACAACATCACGAATCAAGGTGAAAACAGCAACATTGAAAAGGCAAAAATCGCTTTTTTAAATGATGTAAATTCCATCTCTATCCCTTGCAACACAAATGCGACCAAAGCTTCGGATCCAACCAACACATTCTCAATTGATTGGGATCATGCTCATGAGGAGATGAGCAAAAATGACGAGATCGTTATTGAGGTCCCGATACTATTGAAAGAAAGAATCGTAGCTGACATTGTTGATTCTTATGAGTCAAAACATAATCATAGGTGTGCCTTTTACAAGCCTTATCTCATCATTACAGAACACGAGAATAATTATTCTTATCAGGTTGTAGCTGTTATTAAGGACGCCTTTTCATCTTCTACCTACTTAAAAGAGGATCACTCATACACTGATTTCATAATAGTTTCCGATCTGGACGGTAATCCAATCAATAGTTTAATCAGGCTCAACGGTAAGGTATTCTCATTTACAGAGAAGCATTACAACCTCAGTGACACACCTCATACCAGCAGAATGATTGGCTACAAGTTAGGAAGCCATTTTGCGACAAAAGCTGGAGGACAGGATGGTGTAGAAGACACTTGGTATATAGGACGAATCTGTAATCACTGTAACCACTATTATAATGCTGCTATTTGGGAAAGTACCTGTCCATATTGTGGCTATGACGAATACATTGGCGGTGATGTCTGCATATGGTGCTGCCATCCTATAGACGAGTGCGTATGCAAGGATAAAATCTGTCCAGGATGTGGAAGACATTTGCAACTATGTTCCTGTGGCGGAGCAGACAGAGAACCCATATGCCCTAAGTGTGGCCATCTATTAGGCGTTTGTGGTGGTAACTGCGAATGACAAAAACCATACAACATATAATAACTACTACTATTTGCCTGTCGGGATTCCTTCAGGCTTTAGTAGTTTTACTTCAGCGACTACACGTCCTACAATCATATAGCGCGTATTTTGACATATCAGGAACTTTTTCTAACCCCGGATACGCCGCATGTATACTTGTTCCATCTGTAACTGTTTTAATATCCGACCTGCTTCTAGGGATAGAAACAAAAGAATTGTTTAGAACAGGAACTATCATTCGCCTTTTAGGGATATTTTTTCTTCTATATGCCATATACGTATGCAACTCAAGAGCCGCCGTTTTATCAATTGCAGTTGTTGTGTTCTATCATACGATAAGACTTATTCGTAGAAGACAGTGGACAACTATCGAGCATCAATGTTACATAGCTCTTCTCTCTGTATTATCCTTTATAATAATTGCACTTGTACTTTATCACATTAGGCCTCAATCCGCAAACGGAAGGCTATTGATTTGGAGAGTTTGCCTAGACATTATTAAAAGGAATCCTATTTTTGGAATCGGGCATGGGAACATAAAAGACGTATTCATGTACGCCCAGGCAAACTATTTCAACCATCACCCCGATTCTCAATTTGTTCTAGTCGCAAACGAATACTCCAACACATTTAATGAACCAATTAGAATCTTGTGCGAATATGGATGCATTGGACTCTGCATAACGTGCTTAGTGATATGGCTTATCTGGAAAAACAGCGCAGACACAATTAAAGCCGTCATTATTTCTTTTGTCATATTATCTTGTTTTATCAACATAACCACACTCTTGCCAGTAAACCTAATGTTGCTTTCAATTATGGTACTTGGGTTGTCGCGCATGAGCCATAATAATAGTGTAAATGTCATTATCATTTTGCTATTATCCTTCTGGATTCTTGCATGTCCTTTTCAACAATTGCACAGACAACTATGCGAAGACAAAGAACTTGTGGAATTCAAAAAAAGGAATTCGCCATATGTCTATTGCTGTGAAAGAGGTCTTCAATATCAAGAAGCTGGAGATATCGAAAAGGCAGAGGCCTGCTTTCAACTGGCACATCACATGATTCCATGCCGTATTTACCCATCATACCTATTATTCAAGCTTTATGAGGAAACCGAGCACCCTCAAGTCTATCAGCAGGCACGGATCCTATTAGAACAGCAGGTCAGCATAATAGGAGATGCCACAGTTAGAATGCGTGGAGAAGCAAAAGATTTTTTGAGAAACAATAGTACAACATCAAATGAAAAGTAACATAACAATACTAATGGCATTCTTGCTAATCGGCTGCACGAAGGCGCCACAGATAAGCATAGATATCCACGATGTAACTGAGATCACGGAATCCACAGCAACTGTTTCAGCTACAGTTAGCATTCCTGGCGAAGTCATGTCATTCCGGTATGACTATGGAACAAGCCAGACCGAATTAAATAAATCTATTAACCTGTTGTTCGCCAAAGACGGATTATACAAGGCGACTATTTCAACTCTCGACCCAGGCGCCACATACTATTATCAACCCACATTTAGCACTAAAGATGGAGAATATAGTGGGGAAATTCGCTCTTTTACAACAAAATCTTTTATCCCTACGGCTGTCGATCTCGGGCTATCAGTTAAGTGGGGCACAACAAATGTTGGCGCTTACAGACCTGAAGATGGAGGTTACTACTATGCCTGGGGTGAAATAGAGCCCAAAGACAGTTACAATTGGGGTACATACAAGTGGATGCAAGAAGGGAAAGGCGACCCATTATGCGTAACAAAGTATCAGTTTCCTGACACAAGATATATGAGCATCTGGTATGATTCAAACCAGAATTTCATTGGGGACGGAAAGAGAGTTCTAGAGGCCGAGGATGACGTGGCGACAGTAAAATGGGGAAAGCCTTGGAGAACACCTACCTGGGAAGAATGCGTTGAACTAATGGAAAAATGCACATGGACATGGGAGCAAATCAACGGGCACAATGGCTATAACGTCACTGGTCCCAATGGCAATTCAATATTCCTTCCAGCCGCAGGGTGCAGGACTAAAAATGACATAAACAGCCTCAACACCATTGGATGTTACTGGACAGCCTCGCTTTTCTGGCAATTCTCATATACTGGCGCAGAATTGTATTTTGACTCAGCATCCCTTGGATGGAATAATGACTGGATGGGAAACGGCTACGCACGCTTGCGAGGACAGACAGTCAGACCTGTTTCAGACTAATCATCTATTGATTGATAAACGTTCTATAGGTAACAGGTATACCGTCTGACGTCATACCTTCGATGATAACGGTGTATGGGACTTCATGATCTGAAGACCAGAACTCAAAGTCTGCTCGACCATCGGCAACCTTCAAGCAAGGATTCCAATAAACAGTACCCCTCATAGGCTCATACGCTTTCTTGGCCGCTTCATTATCATATTTTGGCTCATATCTTTTGGCCGGCTTTTGCCAGCCCAAAGGTCTGGTAGAGGTGACATTGAACGGAGCACGGATCAGATCTTTCGCCTTAACCAGCACGACTGGGACTGGCTTTAACTCCGCGTTTGTCTGGAACTTCGCGGCATCCATTCCTGTAAGGATAGCTATAGCATCCACATCCTGAATCGTGGTACTCCAAACCATCCACATGTCTTCTCCCATCACCTCCATACCATTGATGAAGATCTTTATCGTCCTGTATGTCTTTGCAAACTTCATTTTGGTCGATTCGAATCCCACTCGATAATAGATTCTCTCCGGGCCCCTATTAATCTGGTATTTGAAAGCCCCAGGAATCTTATTCAAAATGTAGTCACCCAGAGTAAACGAATCATAGGACTGAATCTCCTCATAAAGCTTAAGCTGACCAGGCTTGAATTCAAAGAGAGGGAATGGGTTCAGACCATTGATAATAGGCTTAGCCTCACCTATGATACGGCTAGGCTTAATCATATATTCTGGATCAGCGCCTAAGCCATACACATCAGGATAGGCTCTTTTCTTGAACTCTATCTCCTCATTCACGGAAGTGAACTCCACTGGTTTTATAATCTTTGGGGCAACGCTGACTGCAGGGAAAGTCTCCTCGTTTACGACTGGCATCCTGGACGCCTCGCCTTCACGGTTCGCTGTACTTATAAGGAACTGCGTATTCTCTGGAAAATCAAGTCCTTCCATAATGAAGTAGCCTGTAGGTTTAAGGTCTGCGTATGTAGACAAGTTAATCCTAGGAGCGACAAAGGCGATGAGTGAATTCCTCGCATTGATATTGAACAATCTCGTGACTCTTCCACTAATCGACTGACTATACTCCCTTCCGAACTCTGGCGTATCCTGGTCAGTCATGACATCGTAGTACTTCCATCCATACGTCAGCATCACCATATCCATTTCAGCTATCCTGTCAGACAGGCTACGTTCTCTATCAAAAAGCCTTCCAGGCTCCTCAACAAACGATTCCATCTCACTACCAAGCCACATCCAGGATACTATATCATACTGATTTCCGCTGACAGGGAACCACCTGCTGTCAGATACAGACACCGAGAACTCTCCAGACAAAGGCTGTCCATCTGGGCCTGTAAGCATGAATGTCTCATCTACTTTCTCCCTCTTTCCCAGTTTACCTGTTGCATCCTCTAAAGATGCGGAAATGCTCTCTTCTGGATATATGAAGAAATCTCTCTCAGCATATATCTGGCCCATTTCGTCTACCAAATAGGCATTGTTTATACCACAGGCAAGCTCTGATACAGGTATCTCAAATGTCCTGGGACCTTCCAGCTTTAAATAGTACTCCACACCACTGCGGTCGCAGACCACCAGAATCTTGCCCGACACTACGCCAGAAGACGAAATGGTAACCATAGACTCTGAGAGGGTGACCGAAATAGTGCAGACTCCGTCAGCGGGCTTAGGGAACTCGTATGACTTGGACACGCCATGAAGCTTCACCACCAGCGACTTCGCATCCACAGGAACAGCCAGGGAGACTTTTCCCAGTCCGTGACTATCCGTTGAGAAAGTCCCCAGCACCCTTCCCGAAGACAGGATTTCGCCAGTCACTGGGATACCTTTTCCGTCGTCCGCGATAGACCTGATACCGAATACTGAAGGCTGTCCTGCCGAGTAGCTTCCACTTTCTGGAAGGAACTGTATGTCTATATCATTGGCCTTTACCTTCTGCTTTCTGTAAGGATTCGTCACGCCCATCTCCTCGTAGACATAGTCGTCTCTCTGCTTTTCGCGGACCAGCTTGTCCAAATAGTCTGACTTGACAGGGTTTATAATCTCCAGCTCCTTGGTGAACATCCACGTAGTGCCCTTGTTTCGCATCCACCAGGTATACGCCCTGAGAGTGGCGCGCCCTGTGCTGAGCTTATCCGGAATCACCACATAGCCATCGAATCCGCCTTCGGAGCGCTTGATCTTCACTCTTCGGCGCACTCGGTCCGACTCATTGAACGTGCCAGACACAGCATCCATCTCACTTAACGCAGCAATAAGCTCCACATAGATATAGTTACTTTCAGCGTATTCCGAACTGGCAGAAGCATTTTTCAGATAGCCCCTGAACCATAGCGTGTCGCCCACGCAATAAACCTCCCTATCCGTATGGAGGTAAAGCTTTTCTGGAGACAACTGTGAGGCGTAATCATTATATCTGCCGATAAATGCAGATTCAGACTCCTGCGCCCATGCACCCAGGGAGCACAGAATAAAGGCTACGAAAGAATAGACACAAGCTTTCATTCTAGCATACAATTGATATATTCCCAAATATACTCATAATTTATGTATATTTGCAATAATAAAATGATTATCAATGAAAAAGAATACTGTCATTATACTCTTTCTCGCGCTATTCAGCGGAATCTGCAGCGCACAGGGTCCCAAGAGGCCGGACATTTCCGACTGGTTCAGCGTACCGGAAATCGGCGGCTACACATATAGGGAAGAGATGGTGGAAGGTGGGGACCTATGCAAGCTCCTCACCCGCATCTATCTGCCAGAGGGAGACGGCCCTTGGCCTGTGGTGGTGACACGCACACCGTATGTGTATATGGGAAGGGGCGACACAAACATGATAGGCCGCGAGTATGCAAAAAGAGGCATTGGTTATATCCAGCAGGATTGCCGAGGAAAAGGCGGTTCTGATGGTTTCTTCTCGCCGAACATCTATGAGCGAGAGGACGGCATTGCCCTATACAAATGGCTGCAGAAGCAGGAGTGGTGCGGCGACATCGGCATCTTCGGAACGTCATACACAGCACTCACAGGCTGGATCGTGGCAGATAAGCTTCCTGAGAAAGTGAAGGGTCTGTACCTGAGCCACTATGGCGTGGACAGGCACATTTCATGCTACCGCTCCGGTCTGTTCCGCGAGGACATCATGAGCGGCTGGGTGATTGACAATGCATCCGAGCCCATCATACGTCCGAAAAAGAAAGAAGGCGTCGGCGTGGGAGAGAACTACTACGACTTCTACCTCTACAGGCCACAGGTAAAGGCAGACGAAGCCATCCTGGGTCAGCGCCTCGAGTACTACCGTATGTGGATTTCACACACCGATTATGTGGACCCATACTGGAACACAGGCGTCTGGGGCGACCTGAAGAAGATTCCTGCCCTGGTCAATGTCCCAGTGACCATCGTGGCAGGCCAGTTCGACCACCACGAGGAAGGTACCATCCTGGGGTATGAGAGGCTCTCTCCAAATGTGAAGAAGCGCAGCCGCCTCATCCTCGGTTCGTGGAACCATAGCTTCCAGGTGACTCCTACACACGTGCCTACGGAGCATGCGAAGGACTTCGATGTGAACAAGGACCAGTTCGAGTGGTTCTACAGCCTACTCGTGAGGAAGCAGGAGCCAAAGCACGAGATCAAGGTCTACGACATCGAGGAGGACAAGTGGCTGGAGCTCGACCATTGGCCAATAAAGCCGACACGCGAGAAAAAAATGTACCTCAGCACCCAGAAGCTTGGCGGAAAGGACAATGTACTTGCGCTCAGGGATAAGAAGGCCGACAAGGGGGTACTCTCGTATGATTACGACCCTAACGATCCTATCGTAGTCACAGGAGGCGAAACCATCTTCACATCCATAGCGAAAAGAGGTTGCCAGAGACAGCCCGCACCTGGCTACCGTCCTGATGTCCTCTCATTCATAAGCGCTCCGCTCACGCAGGACATGACCATTGCAGGAAACGTGACACTTAAGCTTCGCGTCAGCACCGATGTGGACGACACGGCATTTGCATTCACGCTCTCCGAGGTGATGCCGAACGGTACCACTTACAATATGCGCACATCGATAGCCACCCTTGCCTTCAGAAACGACCCTCTCGGGCCTAGACAAACATATAAGGCAGGGAAAGAAGTCGATGTCGACATAGTCTCCCTGCCTATAGTATGGACCGTGAAGAAAGGCAACTTCCTCAGAATCGACGTAAAATCATCGAATTTCCCTGAGTATGCCGTGCATCCGAATGTAGCCGGTGTCTGGTCTTTGCAGGCCGAGACTCGCGTGGCGCATCAGAATGTCTTCGTCGGTGGAAAGAAAGGTTCAGTACTTATTCTGCCTCTCCTTTAGTTCTGGCTGCAACCTCCTCGCTGAGAGCCTTGTTCCAAACGACCATAGCCTGGCCATTCTTGAAGGTGGCGTCAAGGCCGCGGAATGCCATGTTGTATGGCTCCCACTCTGCTGTGCCAGCGAGAATCTGCTCGTTGAGCTCCTTTGCCTGGCGCACAGTCTGGACGCCGAGAGTGAAGCCTGAGTTCTGATAGGTGTGGCCGCCCCAGAACATGAAAGTCGCAGGGTCGATTCCTGACTCAGGATCCTCGATGTAGCTGAGAAGGTTCTCAATACCCTTGACATAGTTATCGAAGCACTCCATATTGAAAAGCCAAACACCTGTACCTGAGCCGATAGCATCGCCAGAAAAAGCGATGTTATGACCCTTGAGGAAGAACACCATTGAACCTGGTGTATGGCCCTGGCATTCTACGCAGTCGATGGTCTCACCGCCGAGGTCAATGCTATGGCGATCCTCGAAGAGGGTCTTCTCCACAAATACAGTATCGTTCTGGAAGTCATCCTTCGCGAGAAGGAACTTCACGCCAGCCTCGTCCTTGAAAGCCTTGTACATACCAGTATGATCACCATGGTTATGTGTGACGGTGATAAGCTTCTCTCTCTTGCCGGCAC
The DNA here is from genome assembly GCA_024398075.1 of Bacteroidales bacterium. Taxonomy (GTDB): domain Bacteria; phylum Bacteroidota; class Bacteroidia; order Bacteroidales; family UBA932; genus Cryptobacteroides. The sequence goes on from JAKSJM010000004.1 coordinate 14,144, forward strand.
GGCTGTAGAAGATATTTCTGAGTGACTCGTCAGCTGTCTCGTCGTATGTGATGTTGTTTGACAGGTCTATAAGTATAGCGGCCTTCTTGCCCCTCACAATGTACATGTCTGAGCTGCTCTTGAAACGCATCTTTCCATCAGCATCTGTAGACATGCCATGAGGATAGTCTGCTGTGCAGTCCTCGACATGCCATACATTTTCCTCGATGAGGGACACAGTGAATGGTCCCACTTCCTCTGTCTGCTCGAAAGCAGGCTCATTGGCACAAGAAACAAGTGCCATAAGCGCCGCAGCGCCCCAAATGAAATGCTTTTTCATAATCTACGATTATTTGGCCCAAAGGAGCCAGGTCTTGAAATAATATACGTTTACGGTACCTTCCATGCCCATTGGCTTAGGAGTAACCACGGGCTCAACCTCGCCAGCGAGGACTGACCTTACATCAGCAAGCATGGTCTCGCTCTGCTCCACGGTAGCACCCGCCTCACGGAACTCGTGGCCGCCATATACATGACTGATACACTTGAACTGAGGGATAGCGGCAGCAAGATTCTGCTCATACTCCTCGATGGAAAGACAGGTATCAAGCCACATCCAGAGGTAGCCGTTCATGGCGTCACCGCTGAAGAGCATGTCGTCAGTCTCGTCAAGGAACATTATGCTGCCAGGAGTGTGTCCACCAAGCTCGATGGTGCTGATGAGCTTGTCACCGAGATCCCAGGTCTGGCCTGGGTTGAAAAGGGTGAGGGTGCAAGGCTCGTAGGCCTTGACCTCTGCGGCATTGGCTTTTACAGCCAATGTGTCGTATGCGAAATCCTTGGCATTTGAAGCCACATAAGCCTCAAGGTCAGTGCCCTCCTTGAATGGGTCCATGGCATGGTAAACATCCATATCCTTCTCTGGCACCCACGCCTCAGCGAACTGGTAGTTTGCGCCCATGTGGTCAGGATGACCATGAGTGTTGACTACGATGAGAGGAAGATCTGTAAGGCCTCTGACGAGTCCTGCGAGATCACCCACGCCGATGCCAGTGTCGATGAGCATGGCTGCCTTGGTGCCAGTAACGAGGTAGCAAGTGGCTGCGGCGTGCTCGCTGATCATGTACACCTTGCCCACACCATTCTCTGGAGTGATATCCTTGACAACGAACCATCCGTTCTCACACAGCAAACCATGGCGACCGCAGTCTGCAGTCTTAGGAGCCTTCTCAGCACACGAAAGTGCGAGAAAGCACAGCATGGCCATTGCAACAATTTTTCTCATAAGTGAAACTTTTCTTTAAAATGCGTCAGGACTATCATGGTCCCGACGCATTCACCAAATTTACAAAAAGTACTATTAATAACCCTTATTCTGTTCAAGAGCCTTGTTAACATCGATCTCATTCTGTGGGAATGGGAGGAAGTCGTCACGACCTACGGTCCAGCTATGATCAGGGTAGTCATTGTCGGTGTAAGTGATCTTGGTGGTGTACTTCCATGAGTGGTAAGTAGCATCGTTAGGATCATTTGAAGGATCAGGAGTGATAGTGAAGGTAGGGAGCTTGGCAGACTTGGTCGCAAGCACCTTTGCTGCATCACCCCATCTCTTGAGGTCCTGGAAACGAACACCGTCCATAGCGAGCTCAAGGCGACGCTCCTTCTTGATGATGTCAAGGTTGAGGTCAGAGAGAGGAGCGAGGTTTGCGCGAGCGCGCACCTTGTTTACATAGCTGAGAGCCTCTGTCTTGTGGCTCTGAAGACCAGCCTCTGCAGCGAGGAGGAGAACGTCGTCATACTTGAATACAGGAGTATTGGCCTGATTTGCGTGCCACATACCTACGCTCTCGTCATCACGGCTGACGAGCCACTTGAGGCGGAGGTAGCCCTCACTGTTGTAGTAAGACTTCTCTGAAGGGATACCGATACCGATCTCAGGGAGCTTGGTGTAAGGAACGATCCAAGCGGTAACGCGCTTGCCGTTCTCACCCTCCTCAGCTACGAATGCATCGTAGAGATCCTTTGGCACCTGGCACTGGCTGTAACCAGTCTCTGCGAAGTTGTGGAAGTTACGGCAGTCAGTGCCTGGGAAGAAGGTGTATGAGAATGGCCAGTTCCAGAGGATACCATGCCATCCGTCCTGCTGGTAAGCATTGGTCATATCGAAGTGACGGCAGTGCTCATATACATACTCCTCACAACCATTTGCAGAAATGTGATAGAACTGTCTTACGTCATCGATGAGGTCGAAGTTGCCAGAATTGATGACATCGGTGAGCACCTTCCATGCCTCCTCGTTCTTACCCTGATACATGTAAGCCTTTCCGAGTAGGGTACGAGCTGCATCGATGGTGAAACGGATTGAACCGTCCTTGTCACCCTTACCCTTACGCTGGGTAAGCTTGCCACTCTTGATGATGTCATTGAGCTCATCCTCGATGAACTTCCAAGTGGTAGCAGCAGGTGTGTTAGGTACCTGGAACTCATCATTGGTCTTAAGAACATGGTCTACGAGTGGAACGTCGCCCCAAAGGGTTACGAGCTCATAGTATGAGAGGGCACGAAGACCACGGCACTCAGCGATGTTACGAGCCTTGATCTCGCTGTCCTTAGCATCGAACTTCTCAAGTACGAGGTTTGCGAGATAGATGCTCTCGTAGAACTCCTTGTAAGTAGCGGTGAACCAACTGTTGGTAGATACAAGGTGCATCTCCCAGATCTGCTGAAGGTCAGTCTGGTCTGTACGTGACGAACCAGTACGGATATCATCAGAGAGGAGGTTCTTCATGAGGAAGCAGTTGATGTAAGCACCGATAGAAGGCTTACCTGTGAGGACCTTTCTTGAAGCCTCATATACTGCCGCAGTAGCCTGGTCGCAGTCGTCATCAGTCTCGTAGAAATTCATCTCACCGGTCACACCCATCTGAGGGATCTCGAGACGAGCAGGATCACATGCGCTTGAAATGAGAGCGGCTGCTGCAAATATTGAAAAAAGTTTGATTGATTTCATTGTCCACGTAAGATTAGAATGTGATAGTAAGACCGAATACCGCCTTTCTTGTGGTAGGATAGTTACCATAGTCAACACCCATACCTGAAGTAGCTGTAGCAGAAGCCTCAGGATCCATACCTGGATACTTGGTGAAGAGGAACCAGTTGTCGAGAGATGCGTAAACGCGGAGCTTCTCGATGAACGCCTTCTTGCTGAGAGCTGCAGGAACGGTGTAACCGAGCTGGATCTGCTTGATGCGGAAGAACGATCCGTCGAATACAAGGTGATTAGAGAGGTTGTACTTCTCAGCGTTTGTCACTGCTGGCTTAGCATACTTACCGTTAGGGTTTGAAGGGGTCCAGCGCTGGTCATAGAGCTCCTTGAGTGAGTAAGAGATGTTGAAGTACTGGTATGACATGAAGAGGTCGTTGCCCTGTGAACCGTTACCGAAGATCACTGCGTCGAAGCCCTTCCAGTTCATTGAGAGGGTGAGACCGTAAGTGAAGTCAGGGAATGCCTTACCGATCATATCCTTATCATCAGCATTGATGACACCATTCTTGTCCTTATCTGTGAATACAGGAACACCGTTCTCATCGATCTTCTCTACATTCCAACCACGGAAGTACCATACTGGATAGCCGACCTCGAATGCTGAGAATGAACCATTTGAATGCATTCTTGAAGCACCCTCGATACGACCACCTGATACGTTAGGATCGAGGTAGGTAACCTTATTCTTAAGGGTAGCAAGGTTTGCATTGATAGAGTAGCCGAAGTCACCGATCTGGTCCTTCCAGCCAAGGTCAATCTCGATACCGGTATTTCTTACATTACCTGCGTTCATAGGAGCCGCAGAGTTACCTGCCTCGTAAGGAAGGATGATACCGCTTACGATGAGGTCCTTGGTGGTCTTGTTGTACCAGTCTGCGGTGAGAGAGAATCTCTCGTTGAACATACGGAGGTCGAAACCGAGGTCGAGCTGCTCTGAGGTCTCCCACTTGAGGTTAGGGTTAGAGAGCTGAGCTGGCTTGGCAGAGGTAACATAGTTGAATGCACCGTTTGTGAAAGAGTAACCGGTAGCTGAAGTAGAAAGTGAGTTAGAGTACTGGTATCCACCGAGGTTGCTGGTAGAACCGTTAAGACCCCATGAAGCACGGAACTTGAGGAAGCTTACATTAGCATTCTTGAGGAAGCCCATGAAGTCCTCCTTAGAAGCTACCCAACCGATAGAAGCTGATGGGAAGTATCCCCACTTGTTGTCGAAAGGAAGAACTGAAGAGTCAGCAGCATCAGCACGGAACACAGCCTCAGCGATGTACTTGTCAGCGTAGCTATAGTTCAAACGACCGAAGTAAGAGAGCTTGCGGCGAGTGTTTGAATAACCGTTTGCGGTAAGGGTAGCGTCACCTGCAGGATAGTTAACGTCCCAATATGCAGGATCGTCCTTCTGAACCTTATTTACAGATGCATTTACATATGTATATACATTGTCACTGTAAGACATACCGGCCATTACACCGAAGGTGTGCTTGCCAAGAGTCTTAGAGTAGTTTGCGAAGTTCTCCCACTGATAGTACTCGTTTGTAGAGTTGTTACGAGTGGCAGCGTTCTGCTCGAGGTTCTTCACTGAGGTAGAACCATAGAAGAAGTGGTTGTAGTTGTAGTAGTTCTTGACTCCGAGGTTGTAACCAAGACGTGATGTGATCACAAGACCCTTGATAGGAGTGAAGTTTGCAAAGAGTGTAGAGTTGAGGTTGTAACCTGTGTTAGAGGTCTCTGATCTCTTCACGTTCACAGCTGGGTGAACCATCTCACCACCACCGAGAGTGTTATAGTAGTTACCATTCTCATCCTTGAAGAGGACATAACCTGCTGCGAGCTGACCCTGCATGGTAGTAGGAAGCGCGTCTGGGGAATAGGTAGGTGCATAGTATGCAGGCATGGTCATGATCGGAGCGATCATACTACCATAAGAAGAGTTTGAATTACCATCGGAAATACCTGTGCTTGAGGTTCTTGCGAAGGTAGCATTCACACCGACCTTCATCCAAGGCTTAACCTGGTAGTCAGCATTTACGAGAGCGGTAAGTCTCTTGTAGCGGTCCTTGTCACCGACAACGATACCATTGTCATCAAGGTAGCTCATCGATGTGAGCACTGAGCTCTTGTCATTACCACCCTGGAAGGTTACTGTGTGGTGCTCCATTGGAGATGGAGTGAAAGCTACATTGTACCAGTCGGTAGAGGTCTTTCCGTCCCAGATATGATCCTTGATGAGTTCCTGTACCTGAGCATCGGTGAAAGTAGCATCAAGCTCTCTCTGCTGCTGGATAGCCTCCTCGGCGGTAAGACGCTGTGGTCTTCTGGCAAGGCTGCTGACACTGTACTGGAAATCGTAAGTGATAGAGCTGTGACCCTTGGATGCCTGCTTGGTGGTGATGAGAACGACACCGTTACCTGCCTGGGCACCGTAGATAGCTGCTGAAGCGGCGTCCTTGAGGACCTCCATAGACTCGATGAAGTTTGGATCGAGATCAGCGATGCTGCTTACGATCAAACCATCTACTACATAAAGAGGGTCAGAGGTACCGTTTGAAGAGAAACCACGGACACGTACGGTAGGCGCAGCACCTGGCTGAGCTGAGACGGTGATGAGGTTTACACCTGCGGTCTTACCCTGGAGGGCCTGACCTGCTGATGTGATAGTTCTGTTCTCGATATCCTTGGCGTTCACTGAAGAGATAGCACCGGTAAGGTCGCTCTTCTTCTGTACACCGTAACCGACAACGACTACCTCGTTAAGGAGCTCGTTATCATCCTCGAGAACGATATCGAGACCCTGAGCGGCTACTACCTTCACGGTCTTGTAACCAATGCTTGAGATTTCGAGTGTAGCTCCCTGAGGAACGTTGAGCGAAAAGGCACCATCAATGTCGGAGATAACTCCGTTCTGAGTGCCAGACTGGATGACAGAAGCTCCGATGATAGGGAGTCCCTGTGCGTCCTTCACAACACCTGTCGCAGTCACCTGCTGTGCCATCGCTGTGATGGTGGTAGCAAGGAAAAGCACTGCCAGGAGAATTGTTTTCTTTAGACTTTTCATTCTATAAATGGTTAGTGTTAATGGTAAAATGTTTTAGTGCACAAAGGTATATAATATAAATATGGGGCAACTTTCATTATTTTCTAAATTCTTTTGATTTTGTTTCAATCTTTTAAAAACCGTGTTCTACGCTATTGCGAGTCACATTTTATACCTATTATTGTAAAAAACACTCACTTATGAAGAAGATACTATTTACAATTTTGATCGCCTTTGCATGCTTAAGCCAGGCAAAGGCAGACGAGCCTAAAAGGCCCGATCTCGCCGAGTATTTCGCTAAACTCGTAGGACGTGACGACGTCTTCGCTTTCCGCGGAAAGCCAGCAGACATCCATGGACGCTTCAACAATCCTGCGCCTGTCTTCATGATCTTCCCAGATGCACGCACATCCAAGGAAGACGCCGAGAGCATGGTGAACGAGAGCGGCATCAAGCAGATCCTCGACGACTTCGCAGGCTCAGCTTATGTCATCAACCCTCTCGGGGAGAAGTATGACAATGTAAAGGACCTTGAGTCATATATAGCATTTGTAGAGCGCCTTCGCATCGCATTCAACATCAAGGTGGTCGGCATCGGAAATGGTGCGACATTCGTGAACGAGGCCATTGCCCGCAAGGCGGGAAACATCGCTGGCATTGTAACCATCGGCGGCAAGGCGCCTAAGAAGGCTCTCGCAGGAGAGTCACCTGTGCCAGCCTACATCATTGGAAAGAATGCGAAGAAGATTGCTTCAAACTATATCACCCGCGACAATGTAGCCCTCCAGGCCAAGGAAGGCAAGAAGAGCCTTTATGTCAATGCTGACGAGGAACTCATGCGAGTAGTCGTAAACGAGGTGGAGACCTCCGACCTCAAGGCAGTGATCGCTGACGCTTGGGAGGATCTTCTCAGCCGCAACTACCGCTTCAACAACTACAAGCACACCTGGTACACCGGTGAGAAGTACTGCGAGCACGGAGACAGCGAGCTTGAGCCTTGGATCATGTTCGACCGCTACGGACTCACAAGAAACGTGTGTACAGAGAATCTCGCTGGCACCGGCGACTATCTCTGGTATGAGTATATTCCTGAGGCAGCAAAGAACGCTGCTGACGCATCTGTGCCACTCGTTGTCCTCCTCCATGGAAACAACAACGACCCACGCACCCAGGCCGAGACTTCAGGTTTCCTCCCACTCGCAAGCCGCGAGGGATTCATCGTCGCTGAGCTTGAGTGGCAGGGCAATGGTTGGGCTGTAATGGGCCACGACGGCATCGAGACCGTGATTTACGAACTCTTCAACAAATATCCACAGATCGACCGCTCACGCGTATACTGTGAAGGTCTTTCAGCAGGTGCATTCAATGCTACCGCCCTCGGTATCAAGAAGACTCACGTGTTTGCAGCCGTAGGCGCGCAGTCAGGTGGTATCATGCCAGCGCTCAGATTCGGTTCAAGCAAGGTTACCCTCTTCGACGAGGCTATCCTCAAGAGCGAGGGCATAGATATGCCTTACTTCTCGATCTCAGGTTCAGACGACGAGGCTGTGGTATTCCCAGACGCTAGACAGAAGGGACCAAACGCCATCCATCTCGCATGGCAGGCATACCAGATCATGAACAACCTTCCTGTAGTGGAGAACCTTGATTTCGACGTAGACAAGAACTTCGGTATCAAGCTCGAGAACAGAAGACGCGTAGACACAAACAAGGGCATCTCCTACGAGATCGGCGACCAGTGCAAGGCTGGTATGCCACTCATAAGATACATCGTTGTCGACGGCTATGGCCACTGGAACTTCCAGCCAGGCGCTGAGCTCATGTGGAACTACTTCAAGATGTTCTCACGTGACCCTCAGACCAAGAAACTCATCTATCACGAGTAGTCTGAAGGCTTCACGCCAAACTGCTTCTTGAAAGATACGGAGAAGTACGACAGGCTCGAGAATCCGGTCATGTCCGAAACCTCAGAGACATTGTACTTTCCACTCTTCAGAAGCTCCGCAGCTCTATTGAGCTTATACTTTTTAAAGAATGAATTCGGGGTCTCATTTATGAGGCCCTTGAATTTATAATAGAGCTTCGCTCGAGAAATCTTGAGGGACTCAGCCACGGCATCTACGTTCAGCTCAGCAGAACTAAGCTGGCTTTCCATCACCTCATACAGGTTCTCCAGGAAATGGCGATCCTGAGGCGAGAGGTTGTCGTCTGGGATGGCAGATAGGTCTGTAGTCTGCTGGATACGCGCCCTTAGCTTCTCTCTGTTGGCCAGGAGGCTCTTTGTAAGGGTGAGAAGGTAAGCAGGAGCGACCGGCTTGGTCACATACGAGTCTGCGCCAGTCTCAATGCCTCTGATCTGATCTTCAAGCGTGGACTTGGCAGACAGCACCATCGCAGGGATATGGCAAGTGTCAAGATTTTCCTTGATGTGAGTACAAAGCCCAAGTCCATCCATATTTCCCGGCACCATAACGTCTGTAATCACCAGGTCAGGACTCTTGAACTTCAGAGCCTCACAAGCATCGTCTGCGCTGTACTTGACCTGAACATCGTAGTACTTACCCAGTAAGGATGAGATATAAGAAGCCACATCCACATCATCCTCAACCAGAAGTATTTCCGGACGATGATCGTCTGCAGGTTCCTCACTGAATTCCTCAGGAGACGACGCCTCGTAGATGTCTGCTGGGGTACCATTCACGAAAATCTCCCCGGCATACTCTTCCTTGTCCATTGGCAAAAGCAGCCTGAAACAACTACCCTGCCCGAAAGGAGACTGGTCCGCCTCGATAAGGCCATGATGCAGAGTCGCCAGACGGCGCGCATAGTACAAGCCTATGCCGCTGCCGAACTCCTTGTCGTGGCCAGGAAGATCCAGCCTACGATATCTCTCGAAGACCTCTTCTCTCATGTTTTCAGGTATGCCCTGCCCTGTATCGGATACACTCAGGACGAGGTAGGAGTCTGAATGGGAAGTGACCTCGGTGCGGAACAATGCCGCAGCCTGAGAGGCGCTCACCACGTCCAGAGAGGCCTTGATCATGGCACCAGGGCCACCAGGTGTGTACTTGACGGCATTTGACATGAGATTATTCAATATCTTCTCGAACTTGTCGGAGTCCACGAATGCCCTGCATCCATCGCAAGTGTCAGACACCTCCAGCTTAATCCCCTTCTTCGAACATGCATACTGGAAAGGAAGGACGATGTTTCTGTAGACAGAAGCGATGTCGCATTCGCACAGATTGAGGTTCAATGCATCCGTCTCCAGCTTGCTGAAGTCCATAATCTGATCCACCAGCTTGAGCATGCGGTTCACACTGTTTTTGACCGTCTTCAGGAGTCCTCTGTTGTATGGAGTGTCCTCCAGGGCCTCCGAGATCTCATCCATTGGACCTGATATCAAGGTAAGCGGCGTCCTGAACTCATGGGACATATTTGTGAAAAATGACACATTCATCTTGTTCATGTCCGCTTCCGCTTCCTTCTCTTTCAGTATCCTCTGGCGTTCGATGGCGCTCTTCTTGCTCTGGAAATAGTAGAAGAAGGCCATGGCGATCAGCAGCAGCACCAGCAGCGGGTACACCAGCGTCACCATGAAGCGCGATGAGAAGAATGGCGACCACACCTTTATGGCCAATGTCTCCGCGCCGAGTACCTTTCCGCTGAGTCTGTCCCTGGCCTGGAGGTTCAGCAGGTACGAACCCTCCGGAAGTCGCGAGTACTGCAGGGTCCTGCCGAAGCGGACCTTCTGCCACTCATTGTCGTACCCGTCGAGCTTGTACCAGTAATCCAGGAAGCTGTCCCTACCGAAGTTTGGCGAGCTGAAGCTGATGCCGACAGAGCCGGTTCCCTTTTTCAGGCGCACGGTCGGAGAATGTCTCAGGGACTTGTCAATGATACCGCCCTCCGAAGGGCTGACCATCGAGCCGTTCACGAACACGTCGTCAAAGAAGAGCTTTATGTCCTCGGTCCTCTCCATGCTGTCCGGGTCAAGCCTGAAAATGCCGGCTGAACTACCCAGAAGGATGTCTCCACCGCCCATGAGTATGGTGGAATGGGTCCTTGGCTCGCCCACGAAGAAGCCGTCGTCCGCAGAGAAATGCACCACGGAAGCATTGTCCATGCCATAGCGATACAGGCCCTCGGCTGTGACTGCCCACACGACCCCATTCGGGCTCTCCACCAGAGAGCACACCGACTCACAGTCTATGTCGTCAATATGCTGAAGGGATGCATTCTTCTGGTCATAGACATAGACACCTTCGTTGCTTGTTCCCAGCCACAGATGGCCGTTCGACGCCTCCATGATACATGTAGGCAGGAAGTTTGACCTCACATTCTCAAGGAGATTGACAGTGTGCTTGAGCTCAAAGGTTATAGGATCTATGTCGAAGACACCATAATGGAAAGCTGCTATGCGTATCATTCCGCTTGATGCCTGAATCATCTCGGGCACGAACATGTAGCCAGACTCCACTTCTATCTTTATGCGTCGAGGCTCCACAGCCGACTTCGGAAGCACATATAGATAATGCGAACGAGTTGACAACCATACGTTTCCAAAGGAATCCTCCATAAACATCGTGCCCTCTTCCGCACTGAAGGAACGTATCTCCCTAAGGCTGATGGTACCTTTGATCCCGCCTCCTCGCCCTGAAGGGATCATGGCCCCCATCTCGAAGACATGGCAACGGTTTGAGGTGGACAGCCAGAGCCTGTTTGAACTGTCTATGAAGGCAGCCTTGGGCTGAAGGGTGGTGAACGGGCTGTAATCTATCCTCTGTACAGAAGTCGCCTTCTGGTCAGATATGTATAGTCCAGCACCTGCCGTGTTCACAAGTATCCTACCATCTGGAAGCTTGGACAGGCTCTCTATGGCCACGCCCCTAGAGACTGATGAGAATCCGAATTCACTGGTACCCATCACATCGCTTCTCAGCACCATCTGGAAGCCGCTTCTCTCCGTTCCGAACCACACATTCTCATCCCTGTCAGCAAAGATGGTCTTCACTCCCGAAGGAGCCTCCACGTGGCGGAGAAACTGCGATGAGAAATCGTAGAGGAACACCTCAGACTGGCGGGTGACTATGTAGAAGGAAGTCTCATCCGATGGGATGATGGCAGTCACATCCTCGCTCTTGACTGATCCCACAGGACCTCTATGCAGAACCACATTCAGCTCAGCGGACCAGATGGTGAAACCTTCTGGATTCACCGTGCAGAGTACAGAATGCGGGAGCATCGCCATGAATGAGACCCCGTTTCCTGCTACCTCCAAGATCTCTCCACGTCCCGGAGCATCCACGGTTTCTTTCATGCGGATCATGCCTTCTGAGAGGTACCAAAGGCGATCCTTATCATCGAAGGCGAAACTGTACATCGCCTTGCCATTGTCGAAAAGAAGCTTGTTTATGAAGCGCTCCGAGTCTTCGTCATACAGCTCGAGCATATCTCCGGTGGAGATATACACATCCCCAGCCGAAGACTGGGCAAACTGATGGATACTTTCAGAGCGTCCCATGCTATGGTCAAATTCCTGCGAGACGAACTCTCCTTTCTCGTTCTGCAGTGCCACGCCTGCGATGGTACCGGCCCAGATACGACCCTTGGAGTCGCTCAGCATAGAAGTGATGTAGTTTGACGGAAGACCGGCAGACCCATCCGAAGGGCGCAGATAATGATGATAGGTCTCGCCATCATATCGAACGACACCTCTGCCGGTACCCATCCACATATAACCGTCTGAATCCTGCATGAAGCAGTTCACGGCACTGTTCGGCAGGGTCTGGGTGATTCTGTGGTTCTCACGCAGAGAAGAAGCGGGCTGAGCCGTCTTCGAACATCCTATAGACAGTAATGCCGCGAGGCATAAAAGAGTGGCAAATCTAGTTCTCATGACTTTAGTTCTTTTTCAGAACCAGGCTGTGGTCTATGCATGAAGGGAGTTCATCCATGTAGTGCGTGACCATGACCAGGGTCTTGGAAGGATCTGAGCAATAATCGTTTATGATAGAGCGCACGCGGGAGCGAGCGGTGTCGTCAAGGCCGTGCATAGGCTCATCGAGGATGAGCAATGCCGGGCTCTTGACAAACGCGCGAGCGAGCAGGCAGAGCCTCTGCTCGCCGCTCGACAGCTTCATGAAATCGCGCTCGGCGAGGTGCTGGATGCCGAATACCTCCATCCAGTGACGGCACGCGTCGCGCTGCTCGTCGGTCGGCGTCCTGAACAGGCCGACCGTGTCGAACACGCCGCTGGTGACGATGTCGAGCGCCGGAAACGACTTGCAGTACGAGCGGTGCATCTCAGGAGATACGAAGCCTATGTTTTTCTTGATGTCCCAAATGCTCTCTCCTGTACCTCGGCGACGTCCGAAAAGATCGATGTCACAGGCATACGCCTGAGGGTTGTCAGCGCATACGATGGAGAGGAGGGTACTCTTTCCAGAGCCATTCTCGCCTGTCAGGGCCCAATGCTCTCCTTGCCTTACAACCCAGTTCAAGTCCTTGAGAATGGTGCGTTTACCGTATCTGATAGATACATTCCTGAAGCGCAGGACCTCTGGAGCGTCGGTATCTGACGCGCCCTCCACCACTGGCACGGCTGCATATCTGTCAGAGTGGGCGCTGAACTCGCTGCGTGGCTGCTTGGGCAGGACATCCAAACCCTTAACTGGTATGACATGGGTAATGAAAGAAGGTATCTCCTCCTCCCTCGCCAGAATGAGCACGAAGGTGATTCCGCACTCGCGCACGAGCGTCTCGAAAAGCTCGGAGAGCTGGCAGCGCGTAGCGAAGTCAAGGCCAATGAATGGGTTGTCGATGATGAGCATGCGAGGCATCGAGATGAGGAGCTTCGTGAGCTGGAACTTGCGCAGCTCGCCGCTCGAGAGAGTAATGACATACTCGCCCATAAGTCGCTCGAGGTGAAACATTTCCACCAGCTGGTCGAAGCGACGACGCTCCGCTGTCCCCTCCTCCGCATGCGCGTCGTCGAGGAAGCGCTGCAGCGTCTGCCCCACGGTAGGGGTCTCGGGGTCGATGTCCATCTGGTTCCAGCGCTGCTGGAAGTACCAGCCGGCATCTGCCGAGCCATACGAGTCACGGAAGGAGATAAACTTCACATTGTCACTCACATAATGCTTCGCATCTGGGCCGAAGTCATAGTGCATGGCGGCGCCGCGCAGGCGGTAATGTCCGTTCAGGATTTCGGCAATGCGCGTCTTTCCAGCAGCATTGTCACCCACGATGGCCACCTGCTCCCCCTCTTCCACACTCAGGTTGATGGGCGCAGCCATCTTGTATTCTGGATTGGCCAGCTGACCATCCACTATTTCGACTATCTTTCTGCTCATACTTGCACAAATATAACTATATTTGGGAAAATTAATTGACAATGAAGACCCTAGAGGTAGTGGCTGCCGTCATCAGGCAGGACGACTCCATATTCATAACCCAACGTAGCGCAGGAGACTTCAAGGACATGTGGGAGTTCCCGGGAGGCAAGATAGAGCCCGGCGAGACCCCTGAGCAGGCCCTGAAGAGGGAGATCATGGAGGAGCTGGCGACTGAGATAGCCATTGACGACTTCGTCTGCACAGTGGAGCACGACTATCCCACCTTCCACCTTACCATGCACTGCTATCTTTGCCATGTGGTGAGCGGCGAGCTCAAGCTACTCGAGCACGAGGCCGCGAAGTGGATAGCCCTCGGCGACAGCCTCCTGCACGTGGATTGGCTACCCGCAGACTGGAAAATCATCCTGCCTCTTATGGAAAAGACTATGGAAAAAGAAAAACTTTAGATATGAAAAAGACCATTTACATTCTGGCAATGGCCCTGTGTCTCGCCATCAGCCAGGGCGCAAATGCCCAGATTCTGAAGACATTGGCCAGCAGCCAGCAGGCTGAGACTGACGTGAACATACAGAAGATATCGTCCTGGCTGACCGACCACGCAAACATCAAGTATAGCGACGCCGATGGCCGCTATACCAGCAGGCTCATGGCCGCCAGCCCGCTTCCAGTGACGCTGGACGAGCTCACCGAGTACACCCGCGTGAAGTCCATCCAGATGGACGACACGGGGCTCTACGCCTATGATTATTTCGCATGCCGCATCTACTGGGAGGTGGAGAATCTGTGCTTCCGCAAGACCAAGGGCTCGCAGCTCAAGGCAGGCCTCCTCTCGCAGGTGAATGACCGCCTCATCAAGTATGAGGGCTGGTGGTTCATAAACGGCGACAGGGAGCGCGACGACGAGGAGCACCACCAGACCGGCTACATCACGAAGGTGTCTACCCATAAGGTCATCCTCACCATTGACAAGGGTGACGGGCGCTACGAGATCCTGGAATTCGCGAAGGAGAACGGCCCTACCGCGTTCACCATCGAGGACGCGAACGGCTACCTCTATTCATTCATCACAGACCAGTACGGCACCGAGGAGCTCGCTCTCGAGCCTGGTGGGCGCTATGACGGAGACATTGTGATACCGAACCTCATCGAATATGATGGCATCTCATACAGTGTGAGCACCATCCGCAGGGGCGCGATGTGGAAGAAGCCGGGAGCCGATAACATCGGCACCATCACCTCGGTGACATTGCCACCAAGCGTGTGGATCGTGGGCGGCGACGCCTTCCGCGGAAACCACTCCCTGAAGAAGGTGACCTACGACGTGATGACACGCATCGAGAACCGCGCATTCTTCGACTGCCCGCAGCTCAAGCTGAACCCGCAGGAGCCGAAGTTCGCGTACACCGACCCTATGAAGAAGACCCGCGACCTCGCTGGCATGGTGATGCCTTATGACGAGCCAGATCCAGCCCTGGAGGGCCTCAAATGGGGTTTCTTCAAGCAGAATCACAACGCCATCAGCTTCGAGCGCTGGAAGAGCATGGACGTCGAGGACGCCATGGGCTGCTACTGCTCAAACCTGAACGCAGTGAAGGGCGCTGTCTACAATTTCCGAAACATGGACCTGAACGAGAGCCTCTTCAAGGGTTACATGAATAACTCAGGCCACTACATGATCCTCGCTGACAATGATTACGTGGGCACACACGACTTCCCAGCATTCAGCAGATGGATTTGGGGCGAGAATGAAAAGCTCATGCCAGCCGACTTCATCAAGCAGATGCAGGCGAAGTATGGCGAAGTCGCCAGCTGCTTCGAGGCTGGCAAGGTGACCACCACCAAGGACCAGCTCGCCATCACAGAGTTCGTGATCAAGAATGGCGAAGCCCGCTTCGTCCTCTCGTGGGTGAAGAATGGCAAGGAAGTATGCTCATACACCGAGACCACCAAGGTGGAGGGCGAATACGGCGTCTGGAACGTGGACGACGAGGGCTCATGGGGCATCCCACACATCCTCACAGTAGCCTACGACGAGAAGGGCAATGTAGACCTCTTCCTTGTCCACAATGCCCCTGAGACCGTAGCCTACATGCATTTGAGGCAGAAAGGCACCAAGCTCGAGCTCGTCCAGGAGAACGACCTCTACGTCCGCTACGACTGGCCTTATCCTCAGATCAAGGTGAAGAAGGACATCATCCTCTCAGCCTGGACCGGCGAGGGCATCCCAGACGAGTACGCCATGTACGACATCGACGGCGACGGCCAGAAGGAGCTCTTCCTCTCAAACGGCATGACCGGGGACATGGAGGTATTCACCATTGACAATGGTACCGTGGACCAGTTGGCAAGCATCAATGGTATGGGTCCTCAGTGGCTGGAAGCAGCAGATGGCTACCTCTACATGTGTGTAGTTATGGGCATGCAGGAGGAAAAGCTGGCCATGAAGCTGAAGGACAGCAAGGTGACAGGCAAGTATCTTCGCTACTGGGATGCGGACGCCGAGAAGGTCACCCACTCATTCATCCTCGACCCTCTGACCTCAGAAGGCAAGGACGTGAAGTACTCCGAGATCCAAAAGCACTTCGACATAGAGACCAAGGGCATGTACGAGCTTCTAGCCGACCGCTGGTACAAGCTGGACTGGGACTTCCAGTGGGATGGGCAGGAGTAGCAAGCCGCGGCTGGCGCTCAGCCAGCTCCGCGCCGCCTGGCGCGCGCCGCGACAGATACGCCATTTCATCCGGGTCGTGGCATAGAAGCCGTCCATTTCTATCCCATGCCGGACGCGACCCCGACAAATGCGCCTTTTCATCCGGGTCGTGGTACAGAAGTCGTCCATTTCTATCCCATGCCGGACACGACCCCGACGGATACGCCCTTTCATCCGGGTCGTGGCACAGAAGCCGTCCATTTCTATCCCATGCCGGACACGACCCCGATGGATTCGACGTTTCATCCGGGTCGTGGCATAGAACACGTCCATTCTCCTACCATGCAGGACGCGACCCCGACAGATTCGGCGTTTCATCCGGGTCGTGGCAGCGCAAGGTGCGGTGGGCGCGGCAGAGGGTGGGTGGCGGACCTTCCGTGCTGCGCACTCCATCCCCCTCGCGCTACGCGCTACGGACCCATTCACGAGGCCATGGGCGGCCACGGGTCCGCCATCCCACCCTCAGCCAGCGCGCCACCCCCCTTCGACACTTACGCAGCTGCAGCGCACAGGATGGCGATTCTGTGCGCAAGGGGCGGGCATTTCGATGGAAAATGGCAGAAACCTGCCACACTTGCGCAAAGGGATGCAGCCAGAAGCCATTTTCGTGCGCAAGTGTCAATGCAGCGGCGGAACGCTGCGACACAACGGCGCAGCGCAGCGGCACAAGGCAACAGCGAAATGCCGCAGCAAGGCCGCGGCCGGAGGGCGCAGGGAGACGGCGGGCGTGAGCTAGGCGGCGTCGGGGAGGAGGAGGCGGTAGAGGTTGCAGCCCAGGAAATTGCCGAGGACTATGCAAATGTACAGAAGGAGGATGCCCCACAGGTGCTCAGCCCAGAAGGCGAGCGGGCAGGTGAGGTAGTAGAAGGCGTCGGCGACGCAGTGCGGGAAGCCGCAGACAATGAACATCGGCACACAGAAGAGGAGCGGGAGCCACTTGTCCTTGCGGGCGAAGGTGACGGCGGTGGTCATGAGGAAGCCGCAGCCGATGGCCAGGGCGCCGGCGCGCAATGGGCCGATGGCGAGGCGGCCGGCGAGGATCTTCTCCGCCGATTCCTGAAGAGGCATCGGCGAGAGACGGGCGAGCAGCGCCACCAGGAGGCATCCGACAATGTTTCCGGCCAATATGAGAAGGAGCTGCAGCACCTCCCCTTTCTGGATGAAGCCGGCAGTGCCGGTGTAGAGCTTGAGCTTGTAGCTGACCACGGCGAGAAGGCCGCATGCGAAGAGCACCGCGCCTGCGATGCCACCGATGGCGAGGTAGCCGAAGCCGGCGACTCCGATGCAGATTCCTGCCATCACTGATGATCTAAAGGTTAGTCCTGTTTGCATTGGCATAATTTATCCGTCTTCACAAAAATATGGTTATATTTGTTGAAACACAAGTATTGACATGAAAAAAGAGTTCGCAGTTTTCCTTTCTGTTTGTTTCGGCTTATCCATAGCCAGCGCATTGGCATTTCACCTGTTGGGTGGCCAGTACGCATCTGTCATCGGCACCCTCTTCGCTTCTGGCTATATGCTGATTCCGATCATATCGGTGGTGATCACACAGCTCATCCTGAAGGAAAAGGTGCTCTCGAACATTGGCTTAAAATTCAAGCTGAACAAGTGGTGGTTCATCGCCTGGCTCGGCATGCCTGTGTTCACTGTCGGCGCCCTGCTGCTCTCCGCCATCATGCCTGGCACTGAGCTTTCCGGCGAGACACCAATCATGTTGCAACAGATGGAAGCGCTTAAGGCACAGGGACTTGCATTGGGCCCATGGGGAATCTTCTTCATCACCCTCATGAGCGCGTATGCAGCCGGCCTCACCATCAACGCCGTCTTCGCCTTCGGCGAGGAGGCTGCCTGGCGTGGCTACCTCATGCACGTCCTCGACGACATGGGTTTCTGGAACCGCTCGCTTCTCATCGGCTTCATCTGGGGCATCTGGCATGCGCCAATCATCTTGATGGGACACAACTACCCTCAGCACCCTGTGGCTGGCGTGTTCATGATGATAGCTTTCTGCATCCTGCTGACCCCGATCATGAACTTCTTCCGCGAGAAGTCAGGCTCGGCCGTCGTCGCTGCCATCGCCCATGGCGTGATCAATGCCACCGCAGGCGTCTCCCTCATGTATCTCACCACCCAGAACGACCTCCTCTACGGAGCGACCGGCCTCGCCGGCTTCCTCGTTCTCATAGTGCTTGAACTCTGCATCCTGGCGTACCAGAAGCGGACCCACTCTATTTAGCGACCGGCCATTCCCAAAACGAATTGCAGGAAGAAAAAAGCCACTTATTTAGAATTAGGATTCTTTTTCGTATCTTTGTGTATAACCACATAGATATGCACTTCAGGCGCCTTTTATTCATATTCGCAGCTTGCATCCTACCTCTCGTGCTTCATGCAGAGACCTTGCCTTTCTCGCCATTGGTGAGAAACTGGTCCACAGCCGACCAGGATGCTGGTCGTCAGAACTGGGACATCACCCAGGACAATGATGGAGTCATCTACCTGGCGAACCAGTCATGCCTGCTGGAGTTTGACGGCTTCACCTGGAAGCAAATCATGCTGCCTGGAAAGGCAAATGTCAGATCTGTGGCCATCTCCCCGTCCGGAGATATCTTTGTGGGTTCATACAAGGAATTCGGCTACTTCTCCAGAGAGAAGTCCGGAGAGCTCTCCTACCACTCCATCTCAGCGCAATGCACGGAAGAGCAGCTCAGCACCAGCGACATCTGGAGCATTATCTTCATGGATGGAAAGGTATATTTCCAGTCGTTCTCAAGGATCTACGTCTATGATGGCGAGAAAGTGAGCATCATAGAAGAGCAGGTAGTGAACCTCTTCCACGTCGGAGACTATCTCTATGCACAGTTCATGAATGGAGGCGTCGGGCAGTTCAGCGCAGATGGCACCTGCAAGATAGTCGGGTCATCAGAAGGCCTGAACATCTCCACCATGCTCCCATTCAGAGACGGCAAGGTGCTGATGGCATCCATCAGCAAAGGACTCTACATCTTCGACCCAAAGACAGGAGCTTTCGATGCCTTCCCCACAGACGCAGATTCATTCATCGTGAATGGAGACATAAACAGAAGCATACAGGACCAGTCGGGACACATCATCTTGGGTTCCAGTTCAAAGGGAGTCACAGCCTTGGATCAGGACGGCCGTTTCCTATGGCACATCGACAGAAAGTCAGACCTCCAGAACGAGACTGTCCTCGGCATGCTCTGCGACAGAGAAGGTAACATCTGGACCGCTCTGGACGACGGTGTGTCCATGATACTTAATAATGCTTCCTACAGTTGCTTCCAGGCCTCAACCGAGGAGATCGGCATGGTTTACGACGCTTGCCTTCATAACGACAAGCTCTATCTTGCCACAAACAAAGGTCTGTATGGACTGACAGAGAAGGGTATCTCCAAAGAAGCAGATATCAATGGACAGACATGGTATGTCAAGTGCTTTGACGATGAGCTATTCATCGGAAACAACCTAGCCACATACAGAAAGACATCAAACAGCATACGCGTCGGTTCAGATGACAGTGGTTCCATCTGTATCAAGGAAATCTATTGGTCAAACAATGAAAGACATCTTCTCGAAGGCACCTACCTCGGTATCAGAAGATACGACATGGATCCATTCCTCCACAGGTGGAGGGCTGCTGAGTTCATCCCCGGCACGGCGCTGACAAAGAACATAGAGATAGACGCCACCTCACACATCTGGCACGAAAACCTCCAGAGAGGCATCTCCAGACTCACCCTTTCTCCTGACATGAAGACGGTACTGGAAGTGAAGGAGTTTGACATGCTGTCTGGAAAGAATGGGAAATTCACCCTCTTCAAGATAAACGGAAGGATTGCCTTTACAGACGGAGATTCATTCTTCACCTACGATGACATCGCCGGCGAGATTATACCATACTCTACCCTCAACGAGGTGGCAGGTCACGTGAAAGGCGTGCACGACGCCACTAGAGGAGAAGGCACAAGTTTCTGGCTGGTAGGAAACAAGGAGGTCGTACAGCTTGACTGCTCTGACAGCCAGTACAGAATCATACGGGAAATCCCTCTCCAGATATTTGGCGTGGTGTCTGAGGACAGGTCACGAGTAGTGTATGACAAGGATTCTGGACATACCTTCCTTTGCCTGAACAACAAAGTCATCCAGATTTCCGACGCACATGCTTCTACTCCGAACGCCGTACTAAGTCTTCTTGAGTGCGAGATTTCAAACAATGCTGGACAGAGATATACCATCTCTGGGCCAGGAAAGATAACGACCAAGAGAGGTTATAGCCACGTCTCATTTACGCTCAGATACCCAGAATACAGCGATTTCGGAGTGGCTATCCAGTATAGGCTAAAGGGAGTGAGCGACAGCTGGGAGACCCTGCTTCCTACGCAGATGACCCAGTCTTTCCAGCGACTCAAGTCGCGTCATTATCACTACCAGGCAAGGGTACTCTCATCTGACCACGAGGAACTATATTCGATAGACGTGCCTGTAAGGGTACTTAGCCGTTGGTACTTCAGCAAGCTGATGATACTGGTCTATCTACTGCTGTCCATCTCCATCGGAGTCTTCCTTGGGCAGTTGATGAGAAAGCACACCGATGAGCTCATACGCCTGAAGGACAAGGTAGATGAGGAGAAGAACGCCAAGGACGAGATAGAGAGCCGCCTTAAGAAAAAGGAGGAAGAGCTGGCCAGCATGGTCATGGGAGGCATGGGAAATGACTCGAAGAGATGGGAGATCTTCAAGCAGAACTTCGAGAGAGTGGAAGAGCACTTCTTCTCAAACCTCACCAGCAGATACCCTGACCTCACATCTTCGGACCTCAAGTTCTGTGCTCTCCTCAGGCTCAACATGTCCACCAAGGAGATCGCAGACGCATTGAACCTTACCACCAGAGGAGTGGAATCGGCCCGCTACAGGCTTAGAAGGAAGTTCGGCCTGGAGCAGAGCGAGTCACTTACTGCCTTCATACATAGCATCAATTAACAGCTGATCATGAGAAAAAAACTATTTATATTGACCATTGCGCTAGCCATCTGCGCCATGGCCAAAGCACAGCCGTCCGATATCGGAGCAGTCAAGTCATATAAGATAGGCACACATGCCGTAGAAGGCAAGACAGAAAGTGCCCGCTTCGAGGTGAAAGCCTACGACGAAAACACCATACGCGTACGCGTGACCCAGAACCCGGCAGGCTTCAGGGACTTCTCGTACATGCTGACAGCAGAAGTGGAGAAGATGACGGCGAAGAACGTGAGCATCAGTCAGAAAAATGGCGTCATTTACCTGAAAACTCCGAAAATCGAGGCTAGAATCAGCTGTAAGCCATCTTTTCTTATAGCGTTCTACGATACGGAAGGAAGGTTGCTGAACGCAGACGAGCCAGGAAAAGGCTTCGGCACAAGCTTCTACGGAGGCAGGGTCACGAGCTATAAGTCCCTCCAGCCCGGAGAGCGCTTCGTCGGTCTAGGCGAAGCTTTGGGAAACCTTGACCGCAGGGGATCTGTGGTGAAGATGCAGAATACCGACACATTCAACTACGGCGATCCACGCCTGCCGATGTACACAAATGTCCCATTCTACATGGGCATACTCGAAGACAGGTGCTACGGCATATTCTACCATAACTCCTACGAGGGCACGGTCAATTTCGGCGCCGGCAACATGCGTTGCATGACCATTTCTCACGAAGGAGGCGATGCCGACTACTTCTTCTTCCATGACGACAGTCCAGCGAAGATACTCGAGGCCTACACCGCAGTGACCGGTCGCAGCCCGCTGCCACCACTCTGGAGCCTTGGCTTCCACCAGTCGCGCTGCAGCTACTACACCGAAGCGCAGGTACGCGAGCTCGCGAGGGCCTTCAGAAGCAAGCAGATTCCACTCGACTGCATAGTGCTTGACGCCGACTATCTGGTGGACTACAAGCCCTTCGTGATCAACGAAGAGCGCTTCCCAGACATGGCGAAAATGGCGGCTGACCTGAAAGATGACGGCATACGCCTCACTGCATCTGTGAATCCAGGTATCTCGACGGACAATGATTACGCGCCCCTCCACTCAGCCATAGAGGAGGACGTGCTTCTAAAATACGCCGACGGCACACGCTACGTCGCGCCTATCGACCCAAACATAAACTGCTATGTGGACTATACCCTCCCTGAGGGAAGGCAGTGGTGGAAGAAGATGATGAAGGTGATGGCGGCCAATGGCATCAGCGGCTACTGGAACGACATGAATGAGCCTGCGGTATCAGAGAGCGTGGTTCCTGACAATGTCTGCTTCGATTTCGACGGTCACCATTCATCAGCGATGGAGGCGAAGAACCTCTTCGGTATGCTCATGGCACGCTCTTCATACGAGGCTGGACTTCAGAATGTAGCCAATGAAAGGCCTTTCGTGCTCACGCGCTCAGGCTTCGCCGGCGTACAACGCTATTCAGGCGTCTGGACAGGAGACAACACAGCGAAATCTGACCACCTTCTTCTCGCAAATCTGCTGAACTCACAGATGGGACTCAGCGGAATCCCTTTCACTGGAGCCGACATAGGAGGCTTCATCGGCGATGGAAACAAGGACCTGTACACAAGATGGATACAGTCCGGTGTATTCTCGGCTTTCGTGAGAGCTCATAGAATAGCCTTCGCTTCCGGAAATGAACCTTGGTCATACGGAGAAATCCCTGAAGGAATAGCCAAAACCTATATCGGGCTACGCTACAAGCTCCTCCCTTATATCTACTCATCCTTCAAGGAGACCACCAGAAACGGCATGCCTCTTACCAGAAGCCTCTGTTTCACAGACCCTTACGATTCACGTACCTACGATAGCAGATACCAGTATGAGTTCCTGTTCGGACCTTCAATGCTGGTCGTTCCGGTCATTCCTGAGGAGAACTCTACTCCTATGTTCCTTCCAGAAGGCGAATGGTATGACATCTATACCGATAAGGTCCTGAACGGCAGCATTGAAATGAGCCAGGCATACCCGGAGTATGAGTTGCCTCTCTTCATCAAGTCGTCGAGCATCATTCCGATGCAGAGCGTGGTGCAGTCTACAATGGAGACTCCCTCCGACACGCTTTACATCCATCTGTACAATGGTAAAGAGAGCAGCAGCTTCGATTACTATGAGGACGACGGCATCAGTTTCAACTACCGTAATGGAGAATTCCACTCCAGAAAGATGCTCTGGTCCGACGGCAAGTTGACTCTAGGCAAGGCACAGGGGAACATGGATTCGAGATTCACCAAGCTCTGTATCATCCTTCACGGCTTCTCTGACGATGTCAACGTAGTATCTGATGGAAAGAATCTGGCCCTGACAGAGCGTGACATCCGGCTGTTTGACCCTACCGGAGATATCCTCTGCTACTTCGAGAAGTCTCTTAGAATAAAGGCCGAAGCACAGTGTAAGCCATTGATTGGTAAGTGCTTCACGATGGATTACAAAAATTCCGAGATCAAAATATTGATCTCGGAATAAATGCAATTGTCTGTAGAACCCTACACGCAGAATTACTCTGCTACTGTAACAGGCGAGATACCGTTCTCGTTGAATGCCTCCACGCTGAAGAAGTATGGAGTATCTGCATTCAGGCAACGAAGGAGGAGCTCATTTTCTGAGTAAACCATCCAAGAGCTGTACATCTTGTCTGGAGCGATACCCCAGCGGACATTGTAGCCCTGAGCACCTGGTACCTCATCCCAGGTAAGCATGGCTTCCTTGCCATCTGCGCCCATCACGGCCTTGAAGCCAGTGACCGCAGATGGAGCCTCGCCACTACCCTTTCCGAACACACGGATCTCGGAGATGGCAAGGCTCTCAGAAGGGACCTTAATATTTGAGTATCTAACAAAACGGGCTTTGCAAGGCTCTGAAAGCTGCATATACGCATTCGGAGCATCCACCTCAATCTTGCTTCTGTCCTCGAGGACCTTCCACTTCTCACCATCGAGTGATGCCTCGATCACGAACTTGTGGCAAAGACCTGGGACACGGCCATAAAGGCCTGCGTAGTGGTCATAATAGTTTATCTGGATGGCATTCACGGTAGCCTCGTCCTCGAGGTCGATCTTCACCCACTCTGCATCAGAGTTGGTCGCCGCGAGCCAATAGGTCTTGCAGTTCTCATCTGTGAGGTTCGAAGCATTGAAATCAGGAGAGGTCTGAGGCCTGTTCCATTCGTCGAAACCCTGAGCAAGCGCCGCATGGCCCTCCTGCTGGGAAGATACGGTCACCGGCTTGTGGTATGACAGCAGCATCCAGCCTGTGAATGCGCCCTTCTTATCCACCTCCGATGGTGCATAATGAGGATAATCGCCGTAAGCATTGTCACCATACATGATGCCGTCCTCGTCGAAAAAGGCCGGGAGCATGCCGATCCTGCGCTCCCAGTTTACTGTAGCAGAAAGCGACATGGTACCGAAGTGCCACCATGAGCCATTCTCCATCTGGACGGTGCTGCCGTGGCCAGCTCCATTTATGAAGCCGCCTGGCTTGTAGAATACAGGATTATGCGCCTGATAGGTGTAAGGTCCAAGAGGAGAGTCAGCGACGTATACGCCATCACCATAGACATTGAACTCAGTGCCAGGAGCGCCATACTGCATGTAATACTTGCCGTTGTGCTTGGTCATCCAAGCGCCTTCGATGTAGGCTCCGATGATGGTGTCGCTGTGGTTCTCGCCAAATCTCTCCCAGCCGTGCCTGGTACTATCAGTATGGAAAAGAGGCACTGTAGGACCATCCACAAGGAACCTGTCGTTCATGTTCAGTTTCTTTCCTCTGATAGGAAGGTCATTTGAAGAGCCCCAGAACATGTATGCCTGATCATCATCATCAATGAACAGGTCTGGATCCTGAAGATCGGTAAGGATGGCAGGGATAGGGGTCCACTTGCCCTTGATAGGGTCGTCGGTGTACATCACGCTCATGTTTCCAGATGGGTCTCCGGTCACATATAGAAGCGAATCCTTGTAGTTATGGGCCGCAGGAGCATTGCATCCCTGAGGATACCATGTGCTGTTTGACTCCAGGAACTCCCAGTTCAGCAGGTCCTTCGAGTGCCAATAACCCAGAGACCTGGTGACGAACATGTAGTACTCGCCCTTGAAGCAAACCACTGCTGGGTCGGCACCTGAACGATACGAGAGATTCTGTGCCGAATTGTAGACCATATACGTATAGTCTATGTCGATAGGGTTACAGTATGTGGCCGGACCCTTCTGCACCTTCTCCGCACATGAGGCGAGAAGGGCGAGGGAAAGGGCTGCAAGTGTAATTCTTCTTATTACCTGTTCCATACAAACGATGCTTTCTGGGTGTCTCTAGAGTTGGTTCCAATGAAGATGTTGAAATCTCCAGGCTCCCATACCTTCTGGAGCTGAGAGTTATAGAACTTGAGAGCCTCAGTGGTGACATCGAAGGTCACTGTGGCACTCTCGCCAGCGGCAAGGGTAAGCTTCTGGAAGCCCTTGAGCTCCTTCACTGGGCGTGAGATGGAAGCAGCAGGGTCACCGATGTACATCTGGACAGTCTCCTCACCAGCGCATGAACCAATGTTCTTGATGACTACAGAAGCCTTGATGACATCCTTGTCGCCAGAAGCGGAAGACTTGTCAAGAGCGATCTCCGAGTACTCGAAGGTAGTGTATGAGAGACCATATCCGAATGGATAGAGTGGCTCATTAGGACAGTCAAGATACTTGGATGTATAGTGGTCCTCTGGGTTCTGAGGACGACCAGTGTTCAGGTAATTGTAGTAGATAGGAATCTGCCCCATTCTGAGAGGGAACGTGGTGGTGAGCTTTCCGCTAGGGTTCACATCGCCGAAGATCACGTCTGCAAGTCCACGGGCAGCCTCACTTCCACCATGCCATGCCTCCACGAGTGTAGGACAGTTCTGATCCTCCCACTCAAGAACGAGAGGGCGGCCTGAGCAGATCACGAATACCACTGGCTTGCCGGTAGCGAGGAGAGCCGAGATAAGCTCCTTCTGAGCGGCAGGGAGGGTGATGTCAGCCTTGCTGCAAGCCTCACCCGACCAACTACGAGGCTCGCCGAGCACAGCGATTACCTTGTCTGCCTGGCGTGCAGCAGCCACAGCCTCGCGAACGAGGCGGGTATTCTGTGCAGGGTCGCAGACGACGCCGCTCTCCTGAGCGAGCTTCTCCTCGTTTGTGAAGTTGCATCCCTGTGCGTAGATAACCTTTCCAGAAGCACCAAGAGCCTCCTTTACGGCATCCACCACTGTAGCAGACTTCTGGTCGCAGGAACCACTCCACATACCGAGAAGATTCTGTGTATCCTGAGCCAATGGGCCGATGACAGCCACGGTTCCGCTCTTCTGGAGAGGGAGTACGTTCTTGTCGTTCTTGAGAAGGACAATGGCTTTGGCAGCAGCCTCACGTGCGAGCGCAAGGCCCTCCTCTGTGAGAGTATTCGCCTCCGCACGCTCCTTGTTCACATATTTATATGGGTCATCGAAGAGACCAAGCTTGTACTTTGCCTCAAGGATACGGCGACACGCTGTATCAATGTCCTTCTGCGACACCTTGCCCTCTGCAAGAGACTCCTTGAGGGTCTTCAGGAAGCCGAGAGTCATCATGTCCATGTCAAGGCCAGCCTTGAGCGCCTGCGCAGACACTTCCTTGGTGTCACCGAGGCCGTGGTTTGTCATCTCTCCGATGGCGTCGTAGTCAGAAACCACGAAACCATTGAAACCCCACTCGTCCCTGAGGAGTTCTGTCATGAGCCAATGATTTCCCGATGCAGGGATGCCCTCGACAAGGTTGAATGAAGACATTCCCGAGCCGGCACCTGCCTGGAAAGCGGACTTGTAAGGCTCGAGGTAGCTGTTGTACATCTGAAGCTTGCTCATGTCGACGGTGTTATAGTCGCGACCCGCCTCTGCAGCGCCGTAGAGCGCGAAATGCTTCACGCAAGCCATGATGGTGCTTTCGTCAGAGAGGTCATCGCCCTGATAGCCGCGCACCATGGCGGCAGCCATGAGCGAACCGAGGTATGGGTCCTCACCGCTTCCCTCAGCGATACGGCCCCAGCGCGCGTCACGGGCGATATCGACCATTGGGCTGTAAGTCCAGCTGATACCATTGGACGAAGCCTCTACCGCAGCCACCCTGGCGGTCTTCTCCACAAGGGCAGGATCCCAGGTGCAGGAGAGGCCGAGAGGAATAGGGAATACAGTATAGAAACCGTGGATGACATCCACGCCGCAAAGCATAGGGATGCCCATCCTGGACTCCTCCACCGCGAGAGCCTGGAGTCGCCTGAGCTCATCGAGGTCAGTCCAGCCTGTGGCTGTGAGGTAACCCATCTTGATGAGATCGTCGATGCCCTGCGCTCCACTGAGCACTCCAGGGACATCTCCACCAGAAAGGTTAAGCTGTCCGATTTTCTCCTCAACAGTCATCTTCGACATGAGGTCGTCGATGAACTTGTCCATTTTCTTGTCCCCTGAGGACTTGTCTGAGCCACACGACATCATAGTGAATGCTGCGGCACACAATGCAAGAGTAGTTATTATCTTCTTCATGATATCAGTTGTTTTCAATGGTGAAGCCAAGTTTAGCGAGTCCTTCCTGAACCTCTGGACAGCTCATGAAAAGCTTCCACAGAAGACCAGACCTATGATTTTCTATCATCGGAGTGATAGTGCACTGGTCGATGGCAAGATACCTGCGAGGGCACCAATCCTTGGCCTGGCAGAATGCATCATAGAAGCCGTAGTCGCCCCAGATGAGGTCCTTCATGTCATAATAGAAGTGCCTCATCGCAGCCAGGGACTCCTCTGGAGTGTATGGGAAGGAACTGAGAGCAGCTGTCGGGGTGATCACGCCCAGATCCTCGCCGAAAGGCCTATGCGCAGCATAGCCTTCAGGTGAATAGCTTGCAGTGAGACCCCAGCAGTTAGGGCCGTAGCCGTAATGCTTGAGAGGGTTCGCGACGCAGTACGCATAGTGTATCTTCGAGTGGTTTGTCACCAATGGCCAATACTCCACATACCTGTCCTTCAAGCCCTTTGGACACAGTCCAATGTACGAGTAGTGCGACCAGAAGAGTGGGCCGGAATAGTCCTCGGCACCATTGTACTTCAGCAGCAGTGGCAAGCCATACGCCTCCTTGCCAGAGACGAAGCTGCCGCCACGGGCCCAGCACTTGTGGTAAGCCTCGGGGTTGATAGGATGGGTTGGTGACGATGCTCCGAGGATATAGGTGATGAGACACTCATTGTAGCCCTCGATGGCGAAGTTTATCTGCCACTCGTATTCTGGACTCCAGTGCCAGTAGAGCTTGTCGGTGGTACCACGCTGATACCAGTCCCACTCTACCGAGTGCCACAGTCTGTTGATGTCGGCAGCGAGCTCCCTCTCAGCCACGGTGTCCTGGTTCATATACTGCCTGGCACAGAGAAGGCCTTCCATGAGGAAGGAGGTCTCCACGAGGTCGCCTCCATTGTCCACCTTGCCGAATGGACGGACATGGCCAGTACCATCCTCTATCCAGTGAGGGAAAGCGCCATGGAAGGTGTCTGCAGTGGAAAGGAAATCCACTATCTTGCGCAGACGTGCCACACCCTCCTCGCGGGTGATGTAACCCCTGTCCATTCCGGCAATGAGACCTGCAATACCAAATCCCGAACCACCTACAGCGATGACATCGGCGTCGTTCTGTGGATAGTTTCCATCCATGTGTATGCGCTCAGGCGCCATGCCCGAATTTGGGCAGGCTCCCTCCCACATGTACATGAGATGGGCCTTCTCCATCATGTCGATGAACTCCTCATCGGCAAGCTGCACCTCTGGTGCCACATTTTGCTTGCGCTCTCCACAAGCAGAGATGGCTAGTACGGCCAGCGAAATCGTTGCCGCCTTGATCCACTTATTCATTATCTTACTGCTTCAAGTTTTCTTATCGCATTCTGGACATCCTTGTTCGACATGAAAAGGTTCCAGATGAAACCGCTGCGGTAGTTTTCTACCATCACGGTGATAGGGCCCTGGTTCAGACCCATGAAGATAGGAGCCACCCAGTTGATGCTTGGGTTGTAGGCATCGTAGAAGCCATACTCGCCCCAAAGGAAGTCACCGCAGTCGCGATAGAAGTGCTTGAATGCCCTCATCGACTCTTCAGGAGTGTATGGGAATGATGCCAATGCTCCAGTAGGAGTAAGCTTGCCCTCATCCTGATGCTCTGCAGGCTCGCTGGCGCTGTAGCCCCAGTAGCCATCGCTCGCGGTCAGTCCCCATGCATCCTCACCGTAGCCTGCGTAGCCCTTAGGGTTCTCCACACAGTAGCGGTAGTTGATGGTGGCAATGGCCTTGTTATTCTCAAAATAGTTCACGAATCGGTCTGTGAGCGCGTGAGGGTCAAGGCCCATGAACGAGTAGTGGCAGAAGAAGAGAGGTCCACCGGTAGACTCGCCGATGCCAAGCTTCTGTCCGAAATATGAATTGCCATTCACATATCTGTTTCCGTCCTTGCTGACAGCCCACTGGCGATAGTTCGCTGCCACATCGGTCTGGCTTGCCCAGCCAGAATAGTACATGCTGGCAGGTACGGCATGGGTAGGCGAAGCGATGGCGAGGAAGTAGGTCACGAGAGTCTCGTTCCAGCCAATGAGCTTGTGGTTGATGACCCAGGCCTGGTCTGGTGACCAATGCCAGAAGAGGTAGTCGCTGTCCGGAGTCCTGCGATACCAGTCCCACTCGGTCTCCTCCCATATCTTCTGGATGCGTGAGCGTATGAGAGCCTCATCCTTTGAGTCTGCATCGAAGAACTGAAGGGCAGCAATGAGTCCCTCATAGAGGAATGACGTCTCCACGAGGTCACCACCATTGTCACGATTTCCGAACCAAGCGATGGTCTCACCTGTCTTTCCGTTCATGAAATGAGGGTACACTCCATGGTAGCGCTGTGCCTTGGAGAGGTAGTCAGTGATTCTGAGGAATCTCTCCACGCCCTGCTCACGGGTGATGAAACCTCTATGGATACCGGTGAGGATGGCCATCATGCCGAATCCTGACGCGCCAGCGGCAATCATGTCAGTGTGGCCAGGGATATCCTCCACAGCGAGACCGCTGTTTGGCTCACAACCCTCCCAGTAGTAGCGGAAGTTCGCAAGCTGGAGCATGTCCAGAAGCTCATCGTCAGTCATGGCGCGAGTCTGTGCACCCACTGCCTTGGAGATGGTGCTCTCCGTACCATCGTAAGCGACAGCTGACACCTTGTAGCTGGCAGTAGTGCCAATGCTTCCGAGGAAGTCAGTGTATCTGTCTCTTCCCGCATCCCTGATAGCCACAGGCTCGTAATTCTTCGAATCAAAAGATCTATATATCTTATAGTACTTTACAGCACTGTCCTCAGGACGGGTCCACCTGATATCAATGTGGCGCTCGAAGCCCACCGCCTCGACGATCTTTGGTGCATCCTTACGGAGCTTGAGACCTCCACGTCCACCGAGAATCTCGATGTCATCGATGAAAACGGTGTGCTCCACATCGTCGGTGTCGTCGTTCTGTGAGAACGTAAGACCCACAATGCTCATGAGCTGGCTTCCCTTCATGTCAGCAAGGCCGAAAGCAGCCATAGGGAAACGCAGTTCCTTCCAGCCATTTCCAAGCTCATATACTTGAGCTGCAGATACTTCCGCAGCACTACCTCTACGAGCCCCCTTGAAGACAAGAGATACACTCGCATACAGCTCGCCCTTCACGCTCATAGAGAGATACTCTGGATCATTGAAGTTCTCCACGCCTCTGATCTCTGGATATTCGATGGTAGCGCGCCACATGCCGTTAGGGCTGGACTTATAGGTCAACTCGATAGAGTTGCCCGGAGTGACATACTCCTCGCTGCGCACTACGACATGCTTCTGCATGTTCTTGACCCATGAATAACCTGAATACTCCACCTTTGAGTAAGGGTACATTCCTGTTTTCATCGCATTGCGAAAGAAAACAAAGTCAAAAGGGTTCTCCGCCGCAATGGATGAAAAGGAAATAAGAGCGGCACAAGCCGCGATGAACAGTTTTTTCATGGTGACTATGAAAGGTTAAAGCTTGCTTCGTTCTTTGTCTTGCTGTCACCACCGATGAATACCTTGAACTCACCTGGCTCAGCGACATAGTTCATGTCGAAATCGTAGAACTTCAGAAGCTCTACATCGATCTCAAATTCAACAGTCTGTGTCTCACCTGGCTGAAGAAGGATCTTCTTGAAGCCCTTGAGCTCACGGACTGGTCTGGTGCTTGAGCCTACGACGTCGCGGATATACATCTGAACGACTTCCTTGCCAGCGACTGCACCGGTGTTTGTAACCTCCACAGAAGCCTTGATCTTGCCGTTTGCGGTCATCTCGGTAGATGAGAGTGCGACTGGGCTGTAAGAGAAGGTGGTATAGCTAAGTCCATATCCGAAAGGATAGAGGGCATCATTGTCCACATCGAGATAGCATGAACGGAACTTGGTGAACCACTCACCCTCGCCAAGAGTCCGACCGGTGCTCTTGTGAGCGTAGAAGAGAGGAATCTGGCCTACGTTCTTAGGGAAGGTCATGGTGAGCTTTCCGCTTGGGTTCACATCGCCGAAGAGGACATCTGTAGCGGCGTACGCAGTCTCGGTACCACCGAACCATACGTCGAGGATGGCAGGTACCTTCGCAGCCTCCTCCTCGATGGTGAGAGGGCGGCCGTTGAAGAGCACGAGCACCACTGGCTTACCGGTAGCAAGAAGGGCATCGAGTAGGTTCTTCTGCACGTCTGGGATGGAAATGTCACTGCGGCTTGATGACTCACCCGACATCTCGGAAGACTCACCGAGAGCGGCAATGATCACGTCTGCCCTTCTCGCTACTGAAAGTGCCTCGCTGAGAAGCTGCGCATCGCTGCGCTCATCCCTGCCAAGCTCACGTCCGAACATGGTCGAACGCATCTCAAGATCATAATCCTTGGTCAGGTTGCTTCCCTTGGCATAGAGGACATTGACCTTGTCACCAAGAGTCTCCTTCATGCCGTCGAGGAAAGTGGTTGTGCGGTCATGCTGTGCTGCGACACTCCAGGTGCCAGGCATGTTCGCTGCTGTATTTGCAAGAGGGCCGATAAGAGCCACGGTGCCCTTTTTCTGAAGAGGAAGGAGTCCTCCCTCATTCTTGAGGAGGACGAATGACTCAGAAGCTATGCGGCGTGCCACTGCCCTATGCTCGTCATTGTAAACGACCTTCGCAGCCTTCTCCACGTCACAGTACTTGTATGGGTCCTCGAAGAGGCCAAGCTTGTACTTAGCCTCAAGGATACGGCGGCAAGCCGCATCCACGGTCTTCATGGAGATGCTTCCGTCCTTAAGTCCACCTTTTATATATGTAAAGAGACCCTCGCTCACCATATCCATGTCCACACCCGCGTTCAGAGCGCGCTTCGACACCTCCTCGAAGGTTCCGATGCCATGAACTTCCATCTCAGCTATACCTGTATAGTCAGTGACGACGAAACCATGGAATCCCCACTGGTCTCTGAGAACGTCGGTAAGAAGCCACTTGTTTCCTGTCGCAGGAACGCCGTCGATCTCATTGAAAGAAGCCATGGCACTGCCTACGCCAGCCTCGACCGCTGCCTTGTAAGGAGGCAAGTAGTCATTGAACATGCGCTGGCGCGACATATCCACTGTGTTGTAGTCGCGTCCTGCCTCAGCACCGCCATAAAGAGCGAAATGCTTCACGCAGGACATGATCTGCTCGCTGGTCTCGAACTGATGGCCAGGACGGCCCTGATAGCCGTATACCATAGCCTTTGCGATCTGGCTGCCGAGGAATGGGTCTTCACCATTGCCCTCGCTCACACGCCCCCACCTAGGGTCTCTGGAGATGTCCACCATAGGGCTGAAGGTCCAGCTGATTCCATCAGCGCTGGCCTCTGCCGCAGCGATGCGCGCCGACTCCTCGACCGCTTCCATGTCCCATGAGCATGACAGACCGAGAGGAATAGGGAAAACTGTCTCATATCCGTGGATGACATCCATACCGAAGATAAGAGGAATTCCGAGTCTTGACTCCTCGACAGCGATGCGCTGGATCTCACGGATCTTGTCGGCACCCTTGAGGTTGAAAAGGCCTCCGATCTCGCCTGCCTTGATGCGCTCGGCACCTACGCTGCTCTTCGCTTCTCCGGTGACGATCTCGCCTGTAGCAGGAAGGTTAAGCTGACCGATTTTTTCCTCAAGTGTCATCTTCGACATGAGGTCTGAGACGAACTTGTCCATCTTTGAATCTGACGACTTTGGTCCACCGCATGCGCAAAGTGCCGCAGCGGCAAGGAAAGTGGTGATGATAGTTCTTGTTTTCATATACTTTTGGTGATGTAAATCGTTTTCGAGACAAATGTATCGATTTAAATATTCATTTTCTGCCAGTTATACCACTTCAAAAATTCGCACAAGTACCCATTTTTCAAAAAAGCGTAGTATTAGCGTAGTCCCCTTTTTCGCACAGAGTAGTTCTTGCGTAACCACTTTTTCGCTAGAATCCACAAAACGATTTAACTTTGCGCCATGAAAATTTCCTTGAAGATAGGAAAAAACACACAATAACATTTTTATCTAAAAACACATGAAAACAAAACTGATTTTTTGCCTCTGTTTGCTTCTGAGCGCTGCTACAGCATTCGCACAGAACATCACTGTCTCAGGTACAGTGACAGAGCAGGTCTCAGGTGAACCTGCACTTGGTGTCAGCATCGTTGTCAAGGGCAACGCTACTACTGGTACCATCGCAGACGCACTTGGTAACTACAGCATCTCAGTCCCAGCCAACAGCACTCTCGTTTTCAGTGCCATCGGCATGAAGACTCAGGAGGTCGCAGTTAATGGTCGCACCAGCATCGACGTCCAGATGGTCGAGGATGCTGAGCTCCTTAACGAGATCATCGTCATCGGTTATGGTACTGCCAAGAGCAAGGACCTCACTGGTGCCATTTCTTCTGTGAAGGCAGATGAGATCATCTCTACCCCTGTTTCCAGCCCTATGGGTGCCCTCCAGGGCAAGGTTGCCGGTGTACAGATCCTCAACAGTGCAAATCCAGGAGCATCTCCAGTGGTTCGCGTACGTGGTGTCGGTTCATTCGACTCTTCATACCAGGGACCTCTCTACGTTGTAGATGGTATGTTCTTCGATAACATTGACTTCCTCGACAGCAGCAACATCGAGAGCCTCACCGTCCTCAAGGATGCGTCTTCAGCAGCCATCTACGGTGTACGCGCAGCAAACGGTGTCATCCTCGTCACCACCAAGAACGGTGTGAAGGGCCAGGCTAAGGTTACCTACGATGGTTACTACGGTATCCAGCAGGCCAGCAACCTCCTCAAGCTCGCTAACTCAGCAGAGTACGCATCGCTCATGAAGGAGTTCGGTGACCTCACCGCAGTTGAGCTCTCTATCAAGAACTGGGGCGGCAGCAACGGCGTGCCTACTACCGACACTGACTGGTACAAGGCTCTCCTCAAAACCGGTACTATCACAAGCCACAGCGTCAATGTATCTGGTACTACTGACAAGGCCTCTTACGTTCTCGGTGTAAGCTACTTCACCAACGACGGTATCAGCAAGGGAGACAACAACTATGAGCGTTTTAACATCATCAGCAAGGGTGACTACACTCCTTTCAGCTGGCTCAAGGCTGGTGCAAACATCACCATCTCAAACGCTACCAAGAAGAATGGTTCACTCACCGCATTCCGTGAGGCATTCCTCCTCCCTTCTTTCATCCCTGTATACGATGAGAAGAATACCGATGCTTATCCTACCAAGTATGGTTCAACCCTCGCAGTAGGTCTCACCAGTGGTTACTTCGCTAACCCTGTGGCCAGAGCAGAGATGAACAACAGTAGAAACAACTACCTCCGCATCCTTCCTTCCCTCTACACTGAGCTCTCATTCATTCCTGAGAAACTCAAGTACAAGTTCGCTGTTGCACAGGAGTACAACCTCGGTCAGAGCAAGAACTACACTCCTGTTTATTATGTATCTGGTAACCAGATGTCAAATACCAACAGCCTGAGCAAGCAGATCGATTATAACTACAACACTATCATCGATAACACCCTCACCTACACCGACAGATTCGGAAAGCACGGTCTCACCGCCATGCTCGGTCAGTCAGTTCGTTATGAGAACTACAGATTCCTCCAGTCAAGCACCAAGAAGCTCGCTGGTGACGGTTCAGACCAGTATCACTACATCAGCCTCGGCGACAAGGGTGAGTCTGAGACAACAGACGGTGGTTTCAGCTACAGAGGTGTATCTTTCTTCGGTCGTGCTAGCTACGACTACGATGGAAAGTATCTCGCATCTGCAACCATGAGAATCGACGGTAGCTCTAAGTTCCAGGAGAAGTGGGGCTACTTCCCATCAGTAGGTCTCGGCTGGGTTATCTCAGAGGAGGACTTCATGAAGAACCAGAACGTATTCGAGTACTTGAAGCTCCGTGGTAGCTGGGGTCTCCTCGGTAACGACAAGGAGCCTGCAAGCGATGGTTTCGCTGGTCTTGCTACCAATTATTACAACATGAACAACCAGACCCTCGGCGGACTTCTTCTCGAGAACAAGTTCAGCTGGCTCAAGTGGGAGGTTGTACGTGAGATCAACGCAGGTCTTTCATTCACCTCACTCGGTGGAAGACTCACTGGAGAACTTGACTACTACAACCGTCTTACAAACAACGCTGTGGTCCTCAACACCATCCCTGTGACAATGGAGACTGTACTCGCAAACTCTGGTAAGATTTCCAACAGCGGTATCGAGCTTCAGCTCGGTTGGCATGACAAGGTAGGTGAGCTCGGCTACTCTATCGACGTCAACGCAACCACCCTCCACAACGAGGTAAAGGCTATCCAGGGCGAGGATCTCGACTACATTCTCACTGGTTCCGCAGAGTTCCGTCAGATCATGAAGGTCGGCCAGCCTATGAACAGCTTCTACGGCTACAAGACCAATGGTATCTGGGCAAGCGAGGCTGAGATCAATGCAGCAGGCGATTTCGCGAAGCAGCAGGGCGCTCAGGTAGGTTACCTTAAGTATGTAGACGCAAATGGCGACGGTAACTTCGACTCAGAGGACCGTACCTTCCTCGGTGCTCCATATCCTAAGTTCACCTATGGTGGCAACCTCGGCTTCACTTACAAGAAGTGGGATCTCGGCTTGACTTTCTACGGCGTTTCTGGCATCCAGGTTTGCAACGCAAAGATGGCTATGAGATACTGGGCAGGTGCTTCCATGAACTTCACCAAGGATTTCGCGGCTGATCACTTCACCGCATCCAACACCGGCAGCAAGAACCCTTCAGTAGCTGGTCTGCTTGCAGCAGCAAATGGTCAGATCAACGACTACTTCATCGAGGACGCAAGCTACTTCCAGCTCCAGAACATCCAGCTCGGTTACAACATGAGCAAGCTCTGGAACAAGGTTGATGCTAGAGTATACGTATCTGCACAGAACCCTCTTACCTTCTTCAAGTATCAGGGATACACCCCAGAAATCGTAGATCCTACCGGACTTGATAGAGAGACCTACCCAATGGCACGTACATTCACCCTTGGTGTCAAGATCACATACTAATAATAGGAGGATATAGATATGAAAAATACAATTCTTAAAGGCATTTTCTGCGCTGCTCTTGCATCTTCAATGCTTGCATCATGCAGCGAGTGGATTGACATCCCAGTTGAGGCTACTCCTCCTGTAGATGCTATTGACTATACTGACGTAGCCAGCGCACAGCAGGTTCTCGTCGGAGCGTATGGAAACTTCTGCGGAAACATGGCAGAGTGGTCATACGAGACCATCCTCGGTATCAGAGGAGACGATCTGGTAAAGGGTTCAAGCCCTACCGACCAGGCAGATCTTACTTCATTCGATAACTTCGACTACAGCGCTGCTGGTGCTTACTGGGCTCTCAGCGGAGCATGGGGTGGCTACTACGCAGGTGTAGGCTACTACAATGAGGCTATCGAGGCATTCGAGAAGTACGCAGAGGCTGGCGCAAACGCAGCTACCATGAAGGATTACATCGCTCAGGTAACCGTACTCCGCGCATTCACTTACCTTCGTATCACACGCCTCTGGGGTGAGGTTCCAGTTTACTTCAAAAACTCTGAGAGAACTGGTATCAAGAGACTTACCCACCAGCACGTGATCGAGAAGGTCATCGCCGACGTAGAGTCTGTGATCAACGACCTCCAGAACGTAAAGCCTAGCCAGGCTACTCTTCCTGGACAGGTTACCAAGTACACCGCTCACGCTGTGATCGCCAAGCTCGCTGCTGAGATTCAGGACTATGACACTGTCCTCAAGCACACCGCTCCTATCGTCAACGATTATGGCAAGGGTGCACTCATGGCTGACTACCACTATGTATTCACAAACGAGGGTAACCTTAAGGATGAACACATCCTCGAGGCACAGTGCAGCTCCCGTGCTGCCACAGCTACTGGTTGGAACGGTATGGGTTCATTCCAGGGACCTGGCGCCGCTATCACCGCCAAGGTGGCTATCAACGGCTCACACGAGATGTACTCAGGCTGGTCATTCTTCTGCCCTACCGACAAGATCGTGAACCTCATGAAGGCTAGAGGTGAGAAGGCTCGTTATGAGACTGGTATCATCTGGGCTGGTCAGGACACATGGTATGGTGATCACGTAGCTGACACCAACCCATACTCTGACAGATGGAACGGTAAGTTCTACAACCCTTCAGGTCTTTGCTACACCGCTGACTGGGGTGATGGTAACAACGTACGCCTCATCCGCTACGCTGACATCCTCCTCCTCGACGCTGAGGCTAAGGTGGCTAAGGGTCAGAATGGCGACCAGACCGTCAACTGGGTACGCGAGCGCGCTGGTCTTCCTGCTCTCACAAACGCTACCGCTGACCAGATCATGGAAGAGCGTTTCGTAGAGCTCTGCTTCGAGCACGGTGAGCGTTTCTATGACCTCGTTCGTACTGGCCGCGCCGCCAAGGAGCTCCCAGGATACACCGACGCGAAGAGATTCTACCCAATCCCTCAGACCGTTCTTGACGCATCCAAGTCAATGGCTGAGCCTGCTGAATAATCTATACTCAACAGTTAATACTATCACTGATAGCCTGGCAGGGCTGGACCCTACCAGGCTATTATTAACTAAATAGCCAATGAAAAGATTGATATTTTTCCTCAGCATGGTACTTGTGCTGGCTTCGTGCAGCCCTAAGACCACTGATAAGCACTTCATTCCTATCAAGCCTGTAGGCATCATCCAAGGACTCTCTGACGACGAGCTCCTTGAGACCGTACAACGCCAAACCTTCAGATTCTTCTGGGAGTTCGGACATCCTGTATCAGGCCTCGCACGCGAGCGTACAAACACCGTCAAGGGAGCAACATACTGGGACTATATCAATGAAGCATACGACATCCCTAACTTCTCCGAGCACACCTACGGACCTGAGTCCTGCGCCATCGGAGGTAGCGGATTCGGTATCATGGCACTCTGCGTAGCCGTAGAGCGTGGATGGATCACCAAGGAAGCAGCGCTGGAGCGCCTCCACAAGATAGTGGAGTTCCTCATGCAGGCCGAGACCTTCCACGGGGTGTTCCCTCACTTCA
Organism: Bacteroidales bacterium; assembly: GCA_024398075.1. GTDB lineage: Bacteria > Bacteroidota > Bacteroidia > Bacteroidales > UBA932 > Cryptobacteroides. The sequence continues at coordinate 52,939 of JAKSJM010000004.1, forward strand.
TGAACGGCGACACGGGCAAGCCTGTGACTTTCGGTCGCCTCGATGAAGGTGGCGACCTGGTCGAAACCTCATATCTTTTCATGGGTCTTCTCACTGCCCGCGCATATTTCAATGGCGACAGCCCACTCGAGGTGTATCTCCGCGACAAGATCACCCATATGTGGGAGACTGTAAACTGGGCGTGGTACGAGAAGGATGGTCTTCTCTACTGGCACTGGTGCCCAAATCAGGGCTACGACATGAACTTCCCTATCGTGGGATGGAACGAGTGCCTCATCACATACATTGTCGCTGCATCATCACCTACTCACCCTATCTCCAAGGATGTCTACGAGAGCTGCTGGAAGATGTCTCCATCATACAGAAACACCACCGAGCGCTATGGCTACACCATTCCTCTGGGTGACTGGGGCGAGGCGCTCGCAGGACCATTGTTCTTCGAGCAGTACACATTCCAGGGCATTGACCCCAATGGTCTCTATGACGAGGAGGGCGTGCACTACTACGAGCAGGGGCGCCTCCACACACTCAGCCAGCGCGCATACTGCATCGCCAACCCTAAGGGATACAAGGGATACGGCGAGAACTGCTGGGGACTCACCGCTGGCGACAGCAACAAAGGCTACGTCGCACACGACCCTAACTGCGACTACGGCGTGATCCAGCCTACGGCAGCATTGTCATCCATGCCATACACACCGGTTGAGACAATGGAAGTGATAAGACACTTCTACTACGACCTCGGCGACCAGATCTGGGGCGAATACGGCTTCGTCGACGGCTTCAACCCTGACACCGGATGGGCATCGAACACATGGCTTGCCATCGACGAGGGCCCTATCATCAACATGATCGAGAACTACCGCACCGGCATGCTTTGGAAGATATTCATGAACCTTCCTGAGATCCAGAACGGACTCGCAAGACTTGGATTCACACATCCATATTCAGAAAAATAATGAAGAGAATTCTTCAGACTATCATTCTATTTGCTATCACCGTGAGTTGCGCCCCTAAGGCAGAGCTCACGGTGTTGCGTAAGACAAGCTCGCCCGACGGAAGGCTCAGCATGACCATCAGTTCCACCGAAGGCAAGCTGTCTTATTGCGTAGAATACGACGGAAAGACTGTCGTCAGCCCTTCGGAACTGGGACTTGAACTTGACGAGGGATATTTCGGCGATCAGGTGAAGATAGTGAAGTCAAGGACACGCACTGTCAAGGACTCCTACGAACTTCCTGTCGGAAAATGCAGCCATGTAGACGCTGTATGCAAGGAGTCCAGAATTACACTCTCCGACGAGATAACGCTGGACCTTGTGGTACGCGTATATGACGACGGAGCAGCATTCAGGTACGAAATTCCAGACCAGGAAACCATACATAAGCTTAACCTGCGTGCTGAAAGAATGGACATGCGACTTGGCCCTGACTCAGAAGCCACAGTGCTGCCACTAAAGGACTTTCATAATTCTCACGAAGGTAATTATCTGATATCCAATGTAAAAGAACTACCTGAGGACAGTCTTTTCGACCTCCCTGCGACTTTCAAGGCAGGCGATGACATATTCCTTTCTTTCACAGAGGCTGATGTACGCGACTACGCAGGAATGTATCTGGTAAAGTCAGAAGACGCGCTTACCAGCAAGCTCTCGCCAAGGTTAGACCAGCCTGAGTACTGCGTGATTTCCGACCTTCCGCACCATAGTCCATGGAGGGTATTCTCTGTCAGCGACAGGATAGGAGCCATCATGGAGTCAAACATACTCACAAACCTCGCGGAGCCTTGCCGCATCGGCGACACCTCCTGGCTGAAGCCGGGCAAGACCACCTTCAACTGGTGGTGCGCGACCCAGGTGCCGGACTCAGTGCATGCCGGAAACAACTTTGAGACAAGCAGATACTATATAGATTTCGCAGCAGAATTCGGGCTTGAGTACCACTCAGTCTTCGGCTATGGCGACGAACCTTGGTACGTGGACAGTGTCATGGGATTCAGCGAATGCGGCCCGGACGCAGACCTCACCAGGACGGTTCCGGAGCTGGACTTCCCTGCCGTGTGCTCATACGCCGCATCGAAGGGTGTCGACATCCATGTCTGGACAAACTGGAAAGCATTGTATCAGAATATCGATGCGAACTTCGACAAGTTCAACGAGTGGGGCGTGAAAGGCATGATGGTGGACTTCATGGACAGAGACGACCAGCAGATGATACAGATTCAGGAGGAGATATTGAAAAAGGCCGCCGAGCACCACCTGTTCGTGCAGTTCCACGGCTCGTCGAAGCCTTCCGGCCTCTCCAGGACCTATCCAAATGAGTTCACGCGCGAGGGGACATTGAACTACGAAGTGTACAAATGGCACAGCGACAGGCTGGGCGCCGACCACGACATCACCATGCCTTTCACCAGAGTGCTCGCAGGCCCAGCCGACTACCATCTCGGCGGCTTCAGGGCCATGCCCGCGCAGTCGCATGTGGCGGACTACTTCGAGCCGAAGGTCACAAACACCAGGTGCCACATGCTCGCCATGTACGTGGTGCTGGAGAGTTACCTTCATATGGTCGCCGACTATCCCGAGAATTACAGAGGCGAGCCGGGAGCGGAATTCCTTTCCGCGGTTCCGACCACCTGGGACGAGACGAGGGTGCTTGACGCGAAGCTCAATGAGTACGAGGTCATCGGCCGAAGAAGCGGCGACGACTGGTACATGGGGGCCATTTCGAACCACGAAGGCAGGAGCATTGGTGTAAAGCTGGACTTCCTCGGCAACGGCGAATACGAGCTCACATGGTTTATGGATGGCGACAATGTCGCGGAGGATCCCAATCAGCTCATGAAGATGGTCACGACCGTCACGCAGAACGACACCATCACGCTCAACATCGCCCCTGACGGAGGCGGTGCAGCATTGATTTTCAGGAAATTATCATAAAGTAAAGAATATGAGACGCTATTTTCACTTACTTGCAGTGATCGCAGTTCTTCTCACTGCAGCAGGCTGCAGCCAGAAAAAAGAGACCCTCAAGGTCATGTCCTACAATATCCGTCTGGGCATTGCCGATGACGGCGACAACTCGTGGGATTTCCGCAAGCCAGCCACCATCGAGATGCTGGAGACCCTCAATCCCGACATCTTCGGCGTGCAGGAAGCATACAACTATCAGCTCAGCTACATCACCGACAACTGTCCGCAGTACAGCTGCTTCGGAGTCGGCAGGGATGACGGTTCCGACGAGGGCGAGCACATGTCCATCTTCTATGACAACACCAAGTTCGAGTGTCTGGAATGGGGAAACTATTGGCTTTCAGAGACTCCCGAAGTGCCATCATTCGGCTGGGACGCAGCCTGCAGGCGCACCGCCACCTGGGCGCTGCTGAAGAACAAGCAGACCGGCAGCGAATTCTTCTTCGTGAACACCCACCTCGACCACATAGGCGTACAGGCCAGGATCAATGGCCTAGCCCTCGTGGTGGACAAGATAGCCGACATGAATCCGAACGGCAATCCAATGATTCTCACCGGAGACTTCAACGTGGAGCCTGACGACATTTGCCTCGTGGACCTGAACACCAAGATGAGCAGTGCCCGAGCCACAGCCGAGGTCAGCGACACCAAGCCATCCTTCAACGGCTGGGGCGAGGCGAGCGAAACCATCGACTACATCTACTACTCAGGCTTCAGCTGCTGTAAGACATTCCGCGTAGTGGACGAGTCTTTCGCCGACAAGCCATACATCTCTGACCACTACCCAGTCATCGCCGAGATAGAGTTCTAAATGGGCGAGACGGTGACCTTGAAAGTCATGTAGGGGTCGCGGTAGCGGAAGCGAAGACGGCGGCCTGACGCGCTCGGACCAGGGCCGGCGGGGAGGGACCAGACGTGTGGGGAAGGGGCGGAGAGGACGGGGATGATCTCGTCCTTGTGGTCGCGGCGGTATTCGCGGGAGAGCTGGCGCGTCTGCTCCTTGAGGAGCGCGAGCTCGGGAGCCATCTCGGCGACCTGGGTGAGGGTGAGCCAGCGCAGGCCGCGGCGGACCTGAAGGGTGCCGCCCTCGGCGCCGCCGAAGACATTGGCACGGAGAGTGCCGTCAGCGGAGATGTGCGCGCTCAGCTGGAAGTCCTCCGGACGGCGTACCGCCTTGAAGCTGAGGCGCTTGATGCCTTCAGATGGGGTGATGTCTGCGACGAAGTAGCCCCTCGGGGCGCCGCAGTTCATGATGGCCCACGGGATGCCGTCGGCATCCTTGACGCCACGCCACCAGGTGCCGCAGGTCGCTCCTACGTCGAGGACGTCGCTCGCGCCCAGCTTCGCGCGCCTGACGGTGTGCGTATGTCCGCAGACATACTGCACCTTGACCGGCGCCATCACGCGCTGGAGCGTATCCTGCGCCGCCTCGGAGAACTCCCACACGGGGATGTGCGAACAGAAAATGACGGGTTCATTGGCCTCCGCCACGACGCCAGAGAGCCACTTCCACTGACTATCGCGCAGCCCGCCCTCGTACGAGGCCATGCCGCTGATGCGCACATCATCCATGAGGATGAAGCGCACCCCGCCCATCACGAAAGTCGTGTCCGGAGCGTGGATCACGCGAGAAAACGTGGCGCAGTCGCGCGCATCGTACATCTTCCCTCGCGCGTCGCGGTAGACGTCCTTGTCATGGTTGCCATTGGTGCACACCCACTTCACCCCAATGGAGTCCAATGACGCCCTGGAAGGCTCCAGAAGCTCCACCTTGTCATTCACCAAGTCGCCGAGTATGACCACCAGGTCAATGTCCTTGCGTTCGCGAAGCTCGCGATATATGGATTTCTGCGCATAACGCAGCTCCGTCTGGTTATCCACCTGCGGGTCGCCGACAAAGGCAACTCGGATGCCGGCGAAGAGCAATGTCGCCGCTAAACTGATAAAACTTGCCATCATAGGGACAAAAATAGTATTTTTTTGTTATCTTGCACCCCATTAAGTTGAGTAGTAGTATTTCACATATCCCCCAAAGATTATGAAATTTAGATTCACATGCTTACTGGTCGTACTGTGCGCATTGCTCTCGATTGACTCTTTCGCGCAGAAATCAACTAGGATCCTCAGAGGAAAAATTGTTGACTCCAGCGGCGAGGCACTAGCTGGAGCTGTTGTTTATGTCCCTTCCACTAAAAAGGGAGAAGTAGCAAATATTGATGGAGAGTACGCTATCGCACTCCCCGAGGGTAAACGCGTCCCCGTGGAAGTTTCCTTTATGGGAATGAACACGAAAAAATTATTTGTCGAGGCTGACCAGACCGTCCTGAATGTCACTCTTGAGGACGATAACCAGATTGAGCAGTCAGTGATCACTGTGGGATATGGTGTCGTACAGAAGCGTAGCGATATCACAGGATCAGCTTATCAGGTAAACGCAGAAGACATAAAGACACTCCCTAAGGGAAACATTGCCGGTATGCTTTCAGGTATCGTTCCTGGTCTCCAGGTCACTGAGAGCGACTCGTACGCCAGAAATCGTTTCTCTCTACGAGTTAGAGGAGACGCATCACTCAGCGCCAACTGCGAGCCTCTGTGGATCGTCGATGACGTGCCTCTTTATGTGGGAAGTACCACGGGCAATACAGTTACCGGCATGAGTTACTCTGTCAGCCCGATTTCGTTTCTCAACCCGGAAGACATCGAGTCTATCACTGTCCTTAAGGATGCTGCTATGACTTCTATCTATGGAGCAAATGGATCAAACGGAGTTATCCTCGTCACCACGAAAAAAGGAAGCAATGATGGACAAGCTCATCTTACAGCAAAGATTCAGCAAGGTTTCTCGAAGACCGACCCGACCACACTCATCAAATACTGTAACAAGGAGCAGTGGCTCAGCCTTGCCACAGAGGCCTTTTTGGGAGCGGGATACACTATGGATCTTTTCCCATATCAGGACAACGAGCATAACTCATATTCTACCACTGATACTAACTGGCAGCAGGTATACCTTGGTCCAGGACAACATTCATCTATCGATCTCACCATCAGAAATGGCGCGGCCAAAATGAGCAACTACCTGGACTTCAGTTTCTTCAATGAGGATTTCATCGTCCAGGGCAATAACACCAAGCGCTTTTCGGTGAACGAAAGAATGTCTTTTGACATGACAAGAAAACTACGCGCAGACCTTAAACTTGCTCTCAGTTATAACATTAACGACATCTTCTCCCTGAGTTCAAGTATGATGAAGGTTATCCCTATCTTCTCTCCCTATGACGAGGATGGTGTAACCCCTAGGCTTTATAACTGGTACATTCGTGAACTTGGTACCACCGAGGTCGTACAGCGTAAATTCGTCTATAACGATGTGCCAGATAGAGAGTTCAACGACAACTACCAGTATGGACTGACAGCCTCTGGCAGTGTAAACCTTAAGTACAATATCCTTGATGGACTTACCGCATCGACTCTGCTGACATTGAATAATTTTTCTTCAATGGAGCTGATGTACGATTCATCAAGAACACTTGATGGAATCAGCGACTCTGGCCTGAACGGTTATTCACGAAGAGCGGCTGCATTCACTAACAGCTGGACTCACAGCTCCAAACTGAATTTTAACAAGTCGATAGGGCTGAATAAAATGTATGCTCTGGCTGGATACGAAATACATAGTAGAGAGAGCCATAGCTTCTATGCCACCGGACAGGGTTTCTCAAATGACTCTATCAAGGAGATCTCTTACGCCACCGACCAGACAAAGAAAGGATCATCATCAGCAGACAACTCTAGACAGCTTGGCTATTTCGCAAATCTATCGTACACATTCGATAATCGCTATGTCCTGACAGGGTCATATCGAAGAGATGGATATTCTGCATTCAGCACCTATCATCGCTGGGGACATTTCGGAGCAGCAGGCGTTGCTTGGAATATCGACAAGGAGCGATGGTGGCATTCAAACCATATAGATAGGCTGAAGATAAATGCCAGCTATGGTCTCGATGGAAACTCACGAGTAAACACCAGCTCATCTTATGGAACATACACTTATGGATCTTCCGGCAACTATGGAGGCGCTATGGGTGCAGTACAGTCAGCAGTGCCTAACCCAGGACTGAGCTGGGAAACCACTTACAAGTTTAACCTCGGAGTCAGCACTGCACTTTTCAATAATAGATTGAATCTCCAGGTTGACGCTTATGATAACTATACTCGCGATCTTTTATACTCAGGCCGAGTATCATCCATTATCGAAAGCGGATCAGTTACACGAAACGTTGGAGTGATGGAAAACAAGGGCTTTGAGCTTACAGTTGGCGTCGATATCATTAAGCAGCCGCAGCGCGACTGGAGCGTCAGATTCAATGGCTCTGTCAACAGAAACATTATTCAGGAGCTCTATAAAGACATGCACACTGGTTTCTTTGACACCGTGTGGGTCAAAGGTGCAAGTAAGGGAGCCTTCTGGCTTAGTCGCTGGGCTGGTGTAGACCCGACCAATGGTGCGCCTATGTGGTATGACGCGAATGGTAATCTTACATACACATTTAGTTACGACAACAGAGTCCTCCTTGAGCAGTATGATACTCAGCCAGACTTCTATGGAGCCATTGTGAGTGACAGCAGATGGGGAAACCTTTCACTGCGAGTACAGTGTAACTACTCCCTGGGAGGTTGGGCTTTGAATGGAAAGTATTACGATGGATATGACATTCTCAGTTCAAACACCATCGTAGAGGAGCTGGATCACTGGCGCAAGCCTGGCGACATCGCCATTAATCCTATCTATCAGCTGAATAGTTCTAACAATTCATCGCTTGGTTCTACACGTTTCCTTTATAACTGTTCATATTTCCAGATCAAGAATGTGGCGTTGAGATATGTTATGCCAGACTCTTTCAATCGAGCACTCAAGGTTAACGGAATGACGGTGTCCCTTATCGGAGACAACTTATATATGTTCTGCGCAGGAATGAGCAAAAACAGAAACAGCTATAAGACACTCACATATCAGAATGGTATCACCAGAGCGATTTCTGCTCAGATAGAAATTGAATTCTAAGATGAAAAGAATAATCAAAAGCATCATCCTCACCGTCTTCGCTCTTTCGATATTGAGCAGCTGCGAGTCAATCCTTAATATAGATATTCTAGGAAAAAACACTATTGACGGTTATTTTTCAAGCCTTGACGGATTTAAGGCTGCAGGAGTAGGGCTTCATAGTAGGATACTGAAGTTTTACGACGACGAACTGATTAAAGTAGCTGAGCTCCAGGGGCCTCACATCAACATTAACAAGATGAATATTGATGAGGCAGCATACCTTGTTTACGAATTTGCCAGCGAAGCAGAGCACATCGCAGGCCATCCTTACTATGCCTGGAACAAAGGTTATGAAGTCATCACAAACGCAAATGAGATCATAAAATACGCACCGAAAATTCACGATATTAGTCCTAACGCCAGTAAGGAAATTGATAAGGTTGAGGCTTACGCCTACTTCGCAAGAGCACTTGTGCTGTTCCAGTTAACAAACATCTACGGACAAGCATACGACTATACATCTGATGGTTCACATCTGGGTGTTTGTTATATGGATTTCGTACCTGGGTTTGATGACATTCTCTCAAGACACGACGTAAAGTATTGTTATGAACACACCTTGAAAGACCTACAGAAAGCACTTGACCTGTTCGGTGGCGACGAAGTAACCGATGTAACATTCGCCAACGGCCTCGCATGCGAGGCACTTCTTGCAAGAGTCTATCTTTACATGAAAGACTATGACAACGCAGCAAAGTATGCAAGAATAGTCATGGACAAAGTACCTCTTGTTGAGCGCGACAAGTACATCGACATGTTCAGAAGGGCTCAGGGCTACCCAGGAGAAGGCATTTTCAGGCTCAACACATATAATGAAGGAAGTGCGATGAGATCCACCTGCGATCCGACTAATAATCAGGACATTCTCCCTAGCAAGGATTTCTACAATTCCTTTGAGGACAATGATATCAGAAAGAGTCTGTTGTGGTTCGAGGGAGAAGAGGAGGATTCCGAAAATATGGAAATGAAAACTCTCGCTATCTGCAAATACCTCCCTTTCAAGCACGGAGAAGAGAAGGAGGAGAATAGAAGAGCAGATTACAATGTGCTCCGCGTATCAGAAATGTATCTCATCCACGCAGAAGCTTTATGTCTAGGAGCAAATAAAGACCTTAAAGCTGCAGAGAATGACATCAAGGCTCTCAGAGCTAGAGCACTCGGAGTAAACAAGGACGAGATAAAGCTCATCTATACAGGAGCCGAACAGCTATACACCCTCATTAAAGAAGAAAGAGAGAAAGAGCTGGCATTTGAAGGACATATCTTCTTTGACTACAAACGAAGAGGAGAAAGCATAATCCGAGATGAATCCTGCGAAGACAACGACAGGAAGCTGGAGTATCCAAGCTATCGATTCGCCATGCCTATCGCGCAGCTTGAACTTCAGGCAAATGATTATATGGTTCAAAACCCAGGCTACAATGGCCGCAAGGAAATAGGAGAATAAAGATGAAAAAGTTCTTGATAATAATATCGTCTGTGGTGATGCTTCTTACTGGATGTGAGGCAACCACAGAACATTACTTTGACACGCCATTCGTAAGCATTGCTGACAAGGATAAACTATTCACAACCACTATCATTGATAAGGATGCAAACAATCTCCTTTCTGAACTCTGTGTCACCCTTGTCGTCGGAAGAGATATGTTCCAAGAACCTATCATGGTGGAATATGAACTTATCGTAGGCAACGGTCTTAAAGAGGGCGTGGACTTCAAGCTTCAGCCAAGCACTGCCAGTCCCCTCACTTTCACACCTGGAACATACGACATGCCAGTACGTCTTATCTGGATGAAGAACAAAGACTTCGATCCATCCAAGGATAACACATTGGAGGTTCGCCTCACTGCATGCAGTATCCCAGAAATCCATCTCGGATACCTGGGTCCAGACTCAATCAGAAAATCATTTATATTTACTAAAAAATAACTTAACAGATCAAGGAAATGAAAAAGATTTTAGTATCATTTCTGAGCGTTGCTGCAGCGTTTGCAGCGCTCACTTCTTGTACAAAGCCTGACGGGGAGGCTGCCCTCAAGTCCATCAGCCTTCCCGCAAGTCTTAACTCATCACTCTCTGCCACTGTAAATGGTACAATCGACGAGGCTACAAAAACTGTAACATTCGTTATACCAGCAGCTGCGGCAAGTTCTTCATTTGTCCCTGAGTTCACTCTTACCAGAGATGATGTACTTTCTGTCAATGGTAAGGAAGTAACCAGCGGTAGCACAGCTGTCAGCCTTACTACAGGTACTCAGATCGTTGTTGACGACGCGAATTCAGCTATGAGCGTTACATACAAAGTGACCGTACTCGGTGACGACCAGAGCGCAGCTCTTACATCGCTCATCATCAAGTCTGCTGATAACGCAGAACTTATTTCAGAGGATGTTGTAGCTGAGATTTCTGAGCAGATGGTAGTCAGAGTTCCGTCACCTGCTTTCCGTCAGGAACTCACACTCTCACTTGCAGCGACTGAGAATGATGTCATCAAGGTAAACAACAGCGCTATTGAAGGTGGAAAGGCCCTCAAGGTTGACACCTCATTCCCTGTGGATATCGAGGTAATTGACGATGTTGCTGGAAAGACTGCGAAGTATGTCCTCAAGGTCGGAAAGATCCTCGAGCTCAAGTGTGACCTCATCGGTTCTTACACAAACGACGACCTCCAGGATTACGTAGCTATCGCAGTAGACGAGAAGGCTGACATTCCATACCTCGTAGTTAACGAGAACAATACAGTAGAGGGTGTTACCACCAAGAATTATGCGACTGTTCTCAAGTATGACGGCGCGCTTTCAGTGGTAGGTAACAACAAGTTCTCTCCTTCATCTGCTACTTACTGCATGATCGATGTTCTTGATGGAAAACCATACGTAGCATTCGTAGACGCAGGTGCTCCTACTAAGAGCAGAGTCAGCTGTATGGCATATGATGGCAATTGGAGCCTGGTCGGCGAGCAGGGCTTCGGAGCAAAGATCACCGGCCTTTCATACTACAGAATCTCAATGATTCTTGACCCTGTTTCAAAGTACCCTATCGTAGCCCTCACCACAAATGAGGCTCTTAATGGTCAGGCAAAGCGTGACCTCTCTGTTTCTATCTTTAATGGAACAGAATGGGATGCGAACAAGGCAGTTTCAGGTAGAACCCAGACATATTGTTACAATGAGAAGCTAGCACGTGGTACAGATAAGGTAGCCCTTCTTGCAGCAAATCAGAACGACAAGACCTTCTCACTCTATCAGTATAAGGACAAGTCATGGTCTGTTCTTCAGTCTGACCTCGTAATTGCAGGTACATCTGATATCTGTACCTACTTCGCAGACTGCGAGATTGCTCCTGATGGAACTATCTGGGTAGCAGTAGGTGACAACAGCTCAGGTAGCTATCTTTGCCAGCTTTACAAGTACGACGGCAAGGAGCTCGTAAAGGCTGCAAACCCACTCCCAGGAGTCACATTCAATGTCAGCAAGTGCCAGTGGGATCTCACCTTTGACGCAGAAGGAAAGCCTGTCGTAGCTGTTATCTCCGCAGATGCTGACAGCAATCTCTCAGCAAAGCTCTTCACCATCAACCCGGAGACAAAGGATTGGGCTGATCCTTTCGACTTACCTGAGACACCTAACGCAAGCTACATGGCTGCCGGCAGAGCAGATAATGGTAACGTTTACATCACCTATTCTACTCAGAACGCAGGGGGAAAGAATATCGTCAACCTCTACAAGTACGCTCTTGAGGCTGATATCCTCCCTGAATAATCTGTCTTTATAGTAAAAAAGGCAAGCGAATACAAAATCGCTTGCCTTTTTTTACCTTGTATTTCATTTTTAAGTAGGACAGTTGCATAATGAAAATCACATACTACCCAATCGCCACTTTTTTGGCTTTGATTAGCACGGCATCATGTACACAGCCATTTCATGAGGAAACAGTGAAAACCATCCTATCCCATCGGACAAGAAGCGCAAGTGATATCGAGCCAATAGAAATAATCAAATACCATCTGGAAGAATATGGAATTGACATAACATACGTAACAAACGACTCAAGATTCGCTCAAGACCTTGGACTGGATGAATTCTTCATACTACAGTTAGTTAACGATGTGTTCAATGATATTGAGATTGATGAGCCTATTGACCAACCTATTAGTACCGTTGGAGAACTTGTGCAATTCATTGAGAGAATCATTCAAACTAACCCACATTCTTCTTCAATTAATATCACCATTGAGGAAGGACTTGTTTTTGAACTCCACCTAAATGCTAATGTTTCATACAAGAACCATAATCAAACTTCATTACGCAAAATTCCCACGGACACCGGGAACTGTGCAATGGTACGTTCGAATGCTCTTCTCCCGAACAACCTTAGAAATGTCTATTGGCAAGTAGTATCAACGAAGGCATCTATCGAAGATTATTGCCATATACTATGGACGGTTAAGGCAAATGTAGCATTGCATTATTCCGACGGCTCTGTAAGAAATATCTCATACACCATCAAAGTCTCAGAGAATATTATTTCGCATACACTCATGTATAATTTTAGCAGAAATACTCCTGACATGGATGCTAGCACACATGTATCGGATATTCTAGACGTACAAGAAGTGGTAATTAGGTCTATTGAGGAAGTTTGTATGTGCGAGTCAGTTACAAGTAACACTCCATTTGAGATAGGTCTCCTTCATTCCGAAGAAGTTGTATACGTCCTTTTTTCCTTGATAGGTGAACGCTTACACATGGCTTTGCCTATTGAAGAAGCAATTAATTTTCTCACCGTTGGAGATCTCATCGATTATTGTCAAAGGAACACTTCAGCGTACGAGTCCTCTAGACACATCCACCACCGATTCGCATTTGACTTAGTAGAGAAAGCATTTGCAGAGGTGTTAGATATGAACTCCGATGACATTTTCGTTGATGACACTCTGGAATCAATTGGCGTAGATAGTTTCGGCATGTTTGAAATTATTGACTATATAGAAAGAGAATGTGGTATTATTATTGCTCGCAATTATTTACCATTATTTTTAACACATCCCGTCTCTGAACTTCTACAATTTATCATATCATATCCTCTTCCAAATATATAAGTTGACCCTTTTCCCATGTCCCGAAAAGTCATTCTAACTCTCATCATTTCCATCCTGCTGAGTGCGCCTGCAGTGGCGCAGAAGAATGGAGGGAAGGCAAATGTGTACGGATCGCTCATCACGCCGACGAAAGCACCTGTGCGTGGAGCGAACGTGCTGCTGGTGCAGATGAATGGCAGCAAGGTCGACTCCACCTACAGGGTGAGCACACACGAAGGCCTGTTCACGTTCAAGGGCATTGCCCCTGGAAAGGTGTATATCAAGGCGACAAGCATGGGACTGGAGAGCGCAGATGGCGTCTTTGACCTTACCGAGGGGGACAATGCTGTCCTCTTCACCATGACGTACAGCGCAGAACGCCTCAAGGAGGCGGGCATCACCGCCGACTCGAAACTCATGTGGATGCTGGGCGATACGACGGTGTTCAATGCCACAGCCGTGAAGACAATGGATGGCGACAAGGCGATAGCCATACTGCAGCAGCTTCCCGGCTTCGAGGTGACAGGCGGAAGCATAAAGTATCGCGGAAAGAGCATTGCCCGCACCTATGTGAATGGAAAGCAGGTGTTTGGAAACAATGCATCCACCGCTTTCGACAAGCTCCTCGCCGACGAGGTGACGCAGGTGCGCGTGTACGAGGAGCAGAACGCCGAGGACGCGCGCCGCGGCCTGAAGCACACGCTGAAGGATATGGTGCTGGATATAAAGACCAAGAACAGCATCATGTCGCTAGCGGATGCGATGGCGCAGATCTCTGGAGGCCTCGGCGGAGCACTCAGCGAGAGCGGAAAGGCGCAGGGACGCTACTACGGTGCGCTCGGGGCAGACTTCTTCTCCGAGATGAACAATGCGTACGCCTATGTGGGGGCCAATAACATTGGCACAAGCATAGAAGGTATCAGCGAAACGCATTCTTTCACTGTACAGAAGAGCGCACTCTGGCCACTGCACAACTACCAGGAGAGCATGGATGGAGAGTTCTACCTCTCCCACAGATGGAAGGATGTGAAGTATGGCAATGCTATCGCTGCTGGCTACAGCCTCTCGCATACATATTCGCGCAGCGCCTCGCGCGCACTGACCGAATACCTGCAGACGGCTTCATCGCCAGGCAGGACACAGGCAGATACCACCTCAGATGGCAGCAAACGTCTTCGCCACGACTTCCTCCTGAGCGGAGAATTCAAGGACACACCGCTGAAGAGCATCAGCTTCAAGCTCGATGGCACCATCACAGAAGCCGACAAGTGGGGCAGGTCGGCGAGCATGCTGTCGAACGCTGGAAAGGTCATGCGACAGGACTCAAGCATTGGCTCCGAAAACGACGATGTCAAGGTAGTCGCATCGCTCTCGTGGCGCCACAACGACCTCCAGCGTATTCGCCCTTCCATGACCCTCAAGGGCAGTTTCTCAAACACCAGCACACTCGCGTGGAACACCGATACGCTCGCGTCATCATACGTGCGCCGAAACCTGCAGTCTGATGGCATCGGCAAGGCTTGGGATGCAAGGCTCAGCGGCGCCATTGACTTCGTGCTGCACAACGACAAGGATTTCACCTCGCACCTGGTGGCCCGCGCATTCACTGCGACCGACAGGAGCGCCAGACGCATGATGACGGTGGACATCCTGGACCCCGGCTCGCCGGTGCAGGACATGGCGAACACGTATGACTTCACCTGGAACAATGTTTCCGCGGGTCTGGAGCAGTCATACAAATACACCAAAGGCCAGACACGCATCTCCGCATCCATCGAGGAAAGCGTGATCTCGCAGAAAGACATCGAGCGTCTGCCAGCAGACGCGTCCTTTGACCACCTCTACTTCGACCTGCACCCGTCATTCTCATACTCGAAGAATCTCTCATCCCTGACTATCTCAGGCAGTGCAAACATTCCGTCCATCGAGCAGACGAGAAACCGCATCAGCGACGCGAACCCTCTCGTGCTGTCAGGAGGAAACCCAGACCTCAAGCAGCAGTACACCATCACGGGAACATGGCTAGACAACATCTTCCTAGACCAGAAGACAGGCTACTCGATGGGCTACTCGCTGAGCGCATTATACACCTTCGACCCTATAGTCACAAGGACCTATTACTTCACGGAAAACACGCCTCTAAGTGCGTACAATGGCTATGTGGCACGTCAGGGGGCGATACTGAACACCTTCGAGAACGCGACGAGCCCAGCATGGTCGCTGAGCGGCGGCCTCAGCATGTCGAAGCGTACGCAGAAGATAAAGCTGAGCTCTTCGCTGAAGCTCAGCGCCAGCCTTGACGGGCGCCCTCAGTACCTTCGTGACGCCCTGGTGCACATGCGCACAAAGCGCTTCGGCGCCCACCTCACCGAGATATTCAACCCAAACCGTAACTTCATGTTGAACATGGGCCTGAACTGTACATATCATGGCTCATCGAGCGACGCTGCGGGCACCATCAGCAGCGCCATTGTCACGGAGCTTGATGCCTCGCTACGCTACGTCATCGCGAAAAACACCATCTTCACTGCGTCAGAAAACGCCATTTACGACCACTACCTCGCCGGCGCTGGTGCAAACCACTTCTATGTACCGATGAGGATAGAACTAGCCAGAAACTTCCCGGCTAAGGGACTAATAGCTTCTATCGGCATCTACGACCTTCTCAGCAAGGGAAGTTCCTACACCACCACCACCGCAGCAGACTACTACCATCAGCAGTGGACTCCGTCATACGGTCGCTACCTGATGGTTCACCTATACTACGAATTCCGCAAGACAAACCCACGCCTCAGAAGATGAAACGCATATACACACTTGCCACACTCATTCTGCTCGGCCTGACGCTCATAGCAGGCCCAAGAGAGCGCCAGAACTTCGACGATGGATGGAAGTTCGCCCTCGGCGACGCGTCGTCCATGGCCAATGATTTCGGCTACGGCACAGAGTACTTCAACTTCTGGACAAAGGCGGCCTCGATCCACAACACGGGCCCGTACAGCCCCGATTTCGACCCATCGGGATGGGCAGACGTATGCCTCCCGCACGACTGGGTGGTGGATCTCCCATTTGCGGGCGAGGCGAGCCACAGTCACGGGTACAAGACTGTGGGAGCCGCATATCCACAGACTTCGGTAGGCTGGTACAGAAAGGAATTCGAGCTGCCGGTGACCGACGAAGGGAAGCACGTGAGCCTGCGTTTCGACGGCATCTTCCACTCATCGCAGCTATGGGTGAATGGCTTCTACCTCGGGCGCGAGGATGATGGATATGTGTCTTCGGAGTACGACATCACCCAGTACCTTAACTACGGCGGGAAGAATGTGGTAGCCGTGCGCGCCGACGCATCCCAGGAGTCGGGATGGTTCTACGAGGGAGCGGGCATCTACCGCCACGCTTGGCTCATCAAAAAGGGTGAGGTCAATATCATCGAAGATGGCCTCTTCATCCATAGCGACCTCCTCGAAGAGGGAGGCGCGACAGTGCATGTGGAGGCTGAGATAGGCAACTTCTCACTTGCGGCATGCAGCGGGCTCGAGCTTGTCTGCGCGCTCAAGGACGCCGAAGGCAGGGCCGTCGCCGAGGGTAGGCAGATGCTTGATGCTGAGGTGCTTCCACGCGAAACGAGAGCATTGGCACTAGCCATGGAGATAAAGGATCCGCACCTCTGGGATGTGGATGACCCTTACCTTTACACCGCCACCGTGAGCCTCTGCCAGGGCGGTGAGATCCTCGACAGCTTCGACACGCAGACCGGCATCAGGAGCATCGAGTTCTCGAAGGACAATGGTTTCCTGCTGAACGGCAAGCGCGTGCAGCTCAAGGGCGTGAACCTCCATCAGGACCACGCCGGAGTGGGCAGCGCCATCACAGACGACATCTACGAGTACCGCCTCATGCGCCTGCGCAGCATAGGCGTGAACGCCATACGCAGCAGCCACAACCCTATGGCTCCGGCGCTGCTGGACCTCTGCGACAGGATGGGCTTCCTGGTGATGGACGAAAACCGCCTGATGGGCGTGAACCAGTACCATCAGGAGCACCTCGAGCGCATGATACGCCGTGACAGAAACCATCCTTGCGTGATACTCTGGAGCATTGGCAATGAAGAATGGGGCATAGAATGGAAGGATTTCGGCAGGCGTCTCACGGCGGCGATGCGAGAGATGTGCCATCGCGCGGATCCGACCCGCCCGATGACTGTCGCCACCAGCAGTGGCCCCGTCATCGTCGAGCCTGCCGACGTCGCGGGATATAACTACATCCTCCAGAATGATGTCGAGGGGCTGCACCAGAAGTACCCTGAGCGCCGCGCCGTCGGCACCGAGGAGACCACGGGATGCGGCACCAGAGGCTGGTACTTCGACGACCCTACGGGTGGCCACATGCCAGCCATAAACCGCGGAAAGCAGGGCAGCGACAGCCTGTATAACGCCATCGAAAGGGGCTGGAAATTCTACCACTCTCGCCCTTACCACGCCGGCCTCTTCTACTGGACGGGCTTTGACTACAGGGGCGAGTCCAATCCCCTCACCCACCCTGCCACAGGCTCGTCATTCGGCATCCTCGACTACTGCGGATTCTGCAAGGACGAGGCGTACTACCTGAAGTCATGGTGGACGCAAGAGCCTGTGCTTCATATACTTCCACACTGGAACCTCGCAGGTCACGAGGGCGAGGACATCAGCGTCTGGGTGTACTCAAACTGCGACGAGGTCGAGCTGATAGCGAACGGTAAAAGGCTCGGACGCAAGAAGATGCCGCTCGACGGCCACCTGGAGTGGACCGCCACCTACAAGCCTGGCTACGTGCAGGCCAAGGGTTACAAGAATGGCCGCCTCATCATGAAGGAGACCGTAAGGACTTCGTCAGGAGCTTGCGTGATCTGCACAGAGACCTTCCTGCGCCCAGGCACAGCCATCATCGACATCAGCCTCAAGGACAAGGACGGGAACTTCGTTCCTGACGCGTCCTGCGCTATCACGGCCGAGGTCGAAGGCCCCGCCTACATCATGGGCGTGGGCAATGGAGACTCCGCCTGGAAAGAGAGCGAAAGGCCTTCTACGGCCGTTTCGCGCACCTCTACCAGCGAGAACGCCACCCACACCTGGCACGCATTCAACGGCTGCGCCCAGATTATCATTGGCTCAAAAACAAATTCCATCGGCAAAGGAACCGTAAAGATACGACTCTCTGCCGATGGATGTGAAAAGGAAATCTCTATTTAGAAACTGACCGCAAGCGTCATACCTGCCGTTGGCTTCAGGCCATCCCCAGAATTGACCACGTCAAAAGATGGGGCAAGCTTTACATCAAATGAATACATCCTCCTAAGGTCCTGGATGTACATGTTCTTCACCTTCGCGACGCGCACGGCATCGACGATTGAACATATATCAAGTGCAAGGGTTCCTGTGACAGCGGCAAGCGCAACGACGGCAGCTCCATCGGTGGCCACTCCACCATTATTTGCCGCCGAAGTGGTGATGACGCCCTGAGCAAGCATCAGCCCGGCAAAGTGTCCGCCCAGGAATGAGAGTCCCCTGGTGAACTCGCCACAGACCATCTGTCCGAGGCCTGGGATGACAAACGATGCGATTCCTGACCAGCCAGTACTGTACCTGTCCACG
This sequence comes from Bacteroidales bacterium, assembly GCA_024398075.1. Classification (GTDB taxonomy): domain Bacteria; phylum Bacteroidota; class Bacteroidia; order Bacteroidales; family UBA932; genus Cryptobacteroides. The sequence goes on from JAKSJM010000004.1 coordinate 71,727, forward strand.
ATTGTCTTTTCGTAGTCCTTATAGTTATACTCAGATTTCAGCTCCTTGTAGCTCCTATCCTTGATATCCTTATAATCATCTCTATACTGCGCAAATGCTGCCTGGAAGCAGAAGAGCGCCAAGAAAATGGTGATGATCTTTTTCATATCCCTTACTCCGCTACAAAGAATCCATAGATGCTGGTGAAGTCGAGCTCTCCGAGCTTGCTTGGCTTGAACACTACTGCGTACTCGCCTGGTGCGAAGTCACCGACGATCTCAAATGTGTTCTCATCGACCATCTCCCACTCAAAGTCCATACGTGCCTTGCGGGTGGTGTTTATACCCTCTACCAATGTTCCCTCGTCATAGATGCGCTTGTCCTTGTCGACATCAAGAGGAATGATGATGATATTTGCTGGAGTCATGCTCTTGATGAAAGGATCATACTTCTTAGGGGTCTTAGTGATGCCTTTCTTCTCTGGGTTGATGACCATGACAAGCTTGTTTGTGGCCTGCACACCTGAAGTTGCACCCTTATACTTATACTTGTGGTTTCCAAGCTCAAAGCCCAGAAGATTTGTTCCTGAACTGATAGCTGTGCCATTGGTATAAGTGAGGTGTGTGACTTCCTCACCTACGACGGCATAGATACCAGGAGCGAGCTTTGCCTCCTGCGCGGATGCTGCCAGTGCCATTGCGAATGCAGCAATTACTGTAATGAAAAGGCGTTTCATACTAAACATCGTTTGATATAGATTAATAATAAATTACGTAATTACAGTCGTATGCTCATGATAAGATTCACGACAAGTATCAACAGAGATACGGCAAAAAGAGCAACAACGATCAGACTGCAGACCTTTGCAGTCTTTTGCTCCCTGATACTGACATTTGTTTTAATTGACCGATTCATTCTGCATGTTTTTTTAAAACCGATGCAAAGATGGCGTCAATTCTTATGAAAGTAATTATAGAATACGGACAATTATTTACAAGTTATTGTCCAGATATGCACGTTGATTGCGAAAACAAGCAAAAACGGTGAAAATATCGCTATTCTGCGTCTTTCGATGCAGCATTTCGGGTAATCCACATCAAAGGGGTCACACCCTCGGATTCCTTGAATTTCTTGTTGAAGACACTATCGTTCTTGTAGCCACACTCGAATGCTACGGTAGACTGGGTTGCTTCAGGATGGGCAAGCATGTATCTATTCGCCTCCTCGATCCTGTACTTGTTCACAATGTCCCTGAATGGGATACCGAAACAGCCATTCACCATGTTTGAGAGGGTACGTGTGCTCACGCCCAGCCTGTCTGCTATCGTCTGCAGAGACAGGTCGTCTTCCTTGTACGCGCCGCTCTCCATCTCATGCACAAACCTTGACTGCAGCAAGTCTGCCCTGCTCTTAGCCACTTCCTGATAAACCTCTGGTTTCTCTTCATCTTCGGCCTTATCCTCCTCAGGCAGCGCCACTGGCATAATGTGCGTAAGCTCGTAAAGCGACTCTGGGGCTTCCTGGGTATTGTACTCAAGATGACACAAGAGGTGCTCTATGACCGCCAGAAGGGTCATCATCGCTGAGGTAAGCAGGATGTGGTCACACATGAACTTCCTTCCAAGCATACCATATGGCATCAAAACAATAAATTTCAACACCAGCAGCATAATCTTCGGTATCGAAGGATTCAGCGCCTCTCCCTTGACAAGGAATCTGTACATATCACCGCGGTGGAAGCCCTGCTTCCTGAGCATATAGACCGCATAGGCCAGGAACAGGAGCATGATGGTCGTCGTAGAGATATTTATCAGATTGTAGTCCACGAAAAGATAAAGCCTATATAGCTCACTGTCAAACTCTCCGGTCAGAGTGCCAAACTCGTCGACTGAACGTACCATGGCAGCAGTGTTGTCAAAACCCAGGATGAAATACATGAGACAGACCAGAGTGCCGAATATGACAGCAGGGAAAAGCCAGAGCATGTGAGATAACCTCAGTTTCTTCCCTGGCTGGAGCAGGTAGATGTAAAGAGCCATCATCAATGGCAGGACAAATACGACCGGAACACAGAGTGCATCCATCCTTACCATCAATTCATAGTCTGTGCTCGGGAGAAGGTACACCGCCGTCGCCACATAATAGAACACCTCGACGGCAAGCATCGTAAGAAAAAAAGTCTGTCGCTGGTTTCTCGCTTTGAGCAAGAAGGAAAACGCCCAGAGCAACGACACGAAGCAAGGAATGAAATATAGTGCGGTAAGGAACATCCGAATCAGTTCATTATATTGCAAATATAAGCATTTTGCGTGTTTTTACAACCCGTTTTCCTTTGCGTACAAGAATTTGTAAAAAACATCTTTCGTCTAATAACTCTTTGCGCATATAGAGAGCATACCTTTGTGCCAGTCAAAACGATAACAAAAAAAATCAAATAATCATGAAAAAGTATTTCCTTATTTTCGCAACGCTCATTGCAGCAGTCGCATGTAACCACAAGGTTGACCCAGATGTAATTATCCCAGACCCAGTAGAGGCCATAACCGATTATGTTCCTTACGGAGATCCTACGACCGTCGTAAGTGACAGCCTGGGAGCAATGACCATTGATCCAGATATCGACTTTACAGTATTGAAGCCTGTACAGGGCATGGACGTTGACTGGAATGCAGCTGGCAAGAAAGTGCTTGATGCAGCCATCAAGAAGCTTGGCTCCTATGGCGGAGGCATTGGCACCACCATCGCAGGAGTGATTTCACCAATACTCAGCAAGGAGCTTTTCGGCCCAGACCCAGATGCTCAGGAAATAATCATGCTGAGATCTTTGCTGGAAGCCACCAAACAGATGGATGCGAAACTAGACCTTATCATACAGAATACAGAGAAAATCTATCAAAGACTGGATGAGGTAGAGCTCAACGCCCTGATGGATAAATTCATAATAACAAAACACCACCTCGAGAGCATCAAGGACCTCAACAACTTCACCTACGCCCTGCTGGACGCAACATCCGACCCTAAGGAGCAGTATAAGATAATCGACAACTGGGCAAAGGTAGTGGTCAATGGCAACACAGCATACCTTGAGGTAGGCAACATCCTTCGCGAGGTGATGGACTTCAACTACAAGTACAACGGAGTGAACGTCAACTTCTGCGCCGCCACCGATCTGTTCGTGTTCAGCAATGTAGCGTGGGAATCATCAGGTTACAATTATCGCGAGGCCTTCAGAGCCCAGATCGCCTGCGAGATCACACGCGCAAGCATCCTGCTCTTCACATTCTACTCAATGTCACTCAATGACAATCCATTCGCAAAGACCAGCATGGATCAGATCGTGAAGAACCTTGAGGTATTGGACAAATTCGTTGATGAGGCTGAAGTGGTACGTCACCCTGACTATGCCATCCTCCAGCTCCCTGGCCACCATGTCAAGTGGCGCATAGATGGCCTTGACAGGAGGGCTAGGTCTGTAAGGGAATGCTGCGACGAGAACAACTATGCACAGGCCTACCTCACATCTTTGGGTTATTTGTGGGCTGCATGCTACAGAGATGGTGTCGTCTGGTCGGCTATCCATTACCAGTGGGACGACGACCGCGAAGACGATGACCATATCGCTGGACCATCATTTGAGAAGCAGCAGTTCACAGAAGCGGAGATCAAGGCCATCGTCAATTACTACATTACAGCATACCCTGACATCACCTTGCTTGACGCCATCCAGGACGGAGGTCTAGTCATCAGAGAGGACCTGCTGGGCTCAGGAAACGCTTGGCTCGCTACCTCTGACACCGAGATCAAGATGTACACCATGTCCACCGAGAACCACAGGACCACCTGGGTATTCCTCGCAAACTACTGGCCACTGAAGGAGAAGCTTACCCTGGAGCCAGTCTCTCAGGAGCCAAGACCTGATTACAATATCGTCTACACAGATAACTACAACAAAGGAACCAGTCAGTTCCACAATGCTGGAATCGATGAGAAATGGTACGATTCTTCTACCAATACATGGATTACACGTACCTGGCATCTCAGATTCTTCTTCCGCCAGCCTGATACATTCTACTTCCCTGATGAGAACCTGCTTTTCTTCTCACAGCATTCAAAATTCAGTTATAAAACTCAGTACGAAGACTAATTTCCCATGAAAACTATTGAATCAAAAAACATGAAAGAGCTTTACAAGAGCCCATCAGTCAAACTGATTGTCACTTCACCGGAATCAATGCTCTGCCAGAGCGGTACAGAGGGATATCGTCTTAATGATGATCCTGACAGCCCTCTCAATGATGACGATTTCGAATAGGAACATTTCTACAGAAGGAATTATGAAAAAGCTATATAGCATAGTTTCATTAGCAGTCGTTGCACTTGGACTCGCAGCCTGCAACGACAAGCAGGCAACTACTCCTTCCGAGCAGCCTGCAGACCACCAGATCACCATCGTGGCCAATACCGAGAGCGGTGTCGACACAAAGACAGCCCTGTCGGGCGATGATCAGACCGGCTACCAGGTGCTGTGGAGTAAAGGGGACGAGATTAAAATTCTCGCGCGTGGAAGGTTTTTGAAGTATTCCATAACCAACGGAGTTGGTACGACGAGAGGCACATTTAGGGGCCAAGCACTAGTAGGCAATATCCCGGTCGTCGAGTGCTGGGCGTATTACGCTACTGACGGAAATTCTTTGTCTGGCATATCACATTACAATGCGGACAATGTAATCAGCTCTGCACCGATGATCGCTCAGATTACAATTAATAACGGCGTTGCATCCGAAGCGAACTTCAAGAATCTGTGCGGCCTTCTGCGTCTGACATTGAAGGGAAACGGCACCATAAAGAAGATCAGGATCATTGATGACGCTCCGTTATATGGCGAAATCGCCAGAATCGCAGATGACGGTTCTGCGGTCCTGAAATCTGCCGGTCTCAGTGAATATGCCCTTACGCATGACTGTGGGGCAGGTGTGAATCTTTCTGCAGATGGCACCAATTTCTATATTCCTATGCCGCAAGGCAACTATGAAGGGATAAAGATCGAGCTTACCGATCGTCTCGACCGTACGATAACCAAGACTTTGAAGGCAGGAAAAAAACTCAACATAACCCGCTCTGAGATTACTCCCGTCAGCCTTACCCTTACCGGTCTCGAGGTTGATCCGCTTCCTGAAGGTGCGCTCCCAGGAGCGTTCACAGTGAACGATGCAGGAAGAAGGGTATTCTTCTCCAGAGGCAACCTGTACTGGGATGGCGACTCGTTCGAGCTTGAAGAGGAGCAGTACAATTACCCTAATGAACGAGTCGATAACCATATCTGTCATTTCTGCTGGAATATATCAGCGTCAGAATCATTGAAGGAAGGCGTATACGACGAAAAGTTTATCCTCTTCACCAATAATCCGGATTATGCGGATAGGGCAAATGCAGATTTCGTTGTCAACGGCGTAAGGGGAAGGTATCGCACTCTCACTACAGACGAGTGGGGGTATCTGCTTCACAATCATCAATACAGTCATGCAGCTGCAGAAGGTGTAAATGGTCTTGTGATAGCTCCTGATGGAGTAACTCTGGAGGATGATAAGAAATCGTATACCAACGAGGAGTTGAAAAATGACAATCTGGTCTTTCTTCCTGCTGCAGGATATTACTCTTATTACTTTTATGGTCGCAAGGAACTCATTGGCTGTGGAGGAGAAGCTTACTATTTGTCATGCAATCCCTACACTGGCGGAAATGCATCGGCTATTTTGTTCAATAACAATAATTTATGGGACAACTATGGTCCCTCAGTACATATGGGCAATTGTATCCGCCTCGTGACAGCCATGAGCGATGACGAACCGTTAGACTCATCTGACATTGAGAAACCTGAGTATGGTAATAATTACGATTGGGAATAAACAGCTGTGAATATGAAAAAGACATTATATCTACTTTCCATGCTTTTCATCGCTGCGTGTACTGCAGACAATCTCGGCATTGAGGAAAGCGCAGACAACGATATGAAGTTCTACGCCTCATTTGAAGGCTCAGAGCCGACCAAGACTTATATGAATGGCGAGGGGTACATCCGCTGGACCGCAGATGACCGCATTTCCATCTTCGCCTGCAGCACATGTAACCGGCAGTTCCGCTTCGACGGCGAGACTGGTGAAAGGGGAAACACATTCACCGCTGTCGGCAATCCTGGAACGGGCGCCCTTCTTCTGGCGAACTATTCCATTTACCCTTACGCTGAAGGTAATACAATCTCGGCTGATGGAGTGTTCAGCGTGACACTTCCGGACACCCAGGCATACGTAGAGAACTCTTTCGGTCTGAATGCCAACACGATGGTTGCCGTTACCGAGAAGGCCGACGACAAGCATCTGCAATTCAAGAATGCCTGCGGCTACCTCAGGTTGTCCCTCTATGGCGAGGATACGATTACGAAGATCACTCTCAAAGGTAACAATGGGGAGAAAATCTCCGGCGCCGCACGTATCGCGGCGTCATATGATGGCAATCCCGTCGTCACTATGGGTGATGATGCCACGGGGTCGATCTCCATTGACTGCGGTGAAGGAGTCGCTCTTGGCTTGACCAAAGACGATGCAACCGTATTCTACTTCGTCCTCCCTCCAGTAGAGTTCTCCAAGGGAATCACCATCACTGCGACTGCCACGGACGGAAGGGTGTTCGAAAGGACGACATCCCAGTCCATCGCCGTGGAGCGTAACACGATCTCCAAGATGAGTCCACTGGAGTGCGACATTTTCAGAGGCCTGACATTCCTGGCAGAAGAGGCGACCGAAATTGCTCTTACTGGAGATCCGCAAGCAATTACTCTTGAGTTTAGGACAGGCAGAACCTGGGTGCCATACACAATAGGAAACGCCATTGTGCTTGCTGCAGGAGACAGCGTTAGCTTCAGGGCAGGAGCAGGTGGGAATGAGACCTTCAGAGACTGCCGATTCTCAATGACCGGTAAAACCAGAGCTACAGGAAATATCATGTCGCTGCTTGATCCTACTCTGAAGAGCAATTCAGTGCCAGCGTATTGTTTCTGCCGATTGTTCGACCATTGCGGCAACCTCACCTCTGCTCCCGAACTTCCTGCAGTGAACCTTGCAGAACATTGCTATGACCTCATGTTCAATGAATGCACAAACATTGTGGAGGCTCCTGAACTTCCGGCAACGACTCTTGCTAGATATTGCTACACTGCCATGTTCGCAAATTGCAGCAGGCTTGCAAAAGCACCGGAACTGAAGGCACCGACTCTTGCTGAAGGCTGCTATTTCAACATGTTCTATTACTGTGCGAGCCTCTCTTATGTAAAGATGCTTGCTACTGATATCTCAGCGAAGGATTGCCTTGATTATTGGCTTAATCAC
>JAKSJM010000040.1 GCA_024398075.1 Bacteroidales bacterium
TGCCTTCTCCCTTCAGTATCTTGAAGGATCTCTCTAATCTTTCGGAAAGGTTCTCGAACATATCTTATACTTATTTCAATTCATCTGAATAAACCGACTTCGCAAATGGGCGAAGGTTGTAATTTGACGCCATAACAGCTCCATAGGCGCCAGCACTGCGGATGGCGACGAGGTCGCCCCTATGGCTCTCGGCGAGTTCACGCTGCTCTCCCCAGACATCTGATGACTCACAGACTGGTCCCACTACATCATATACAGCACTTGGGCCATCAGGAGAACTGATGTTCTCGATGAAGTGGTAAGCGTCATAAAGTGCTGGACGGATAAGATCATTCATACCGGCATCGAGGATGAGGAACGACTTCTTCTGTCCGTCCTTTACAAACACCACGCGGCTGATAAGTGAGCCACACTGCGCCACGATGGCACGGCCTGGCTCGATATGAACCTGCTGGTCGGGTCTGTGCTGAAGGTATTTGGCAATGGTTCCGAACAGAGTGTCAAAATCAGCCACCTTCCCTTCATCTGGGTGCTCGTAATCTATGCCAAGGCCACCACCAAGGTCAATGTTCTTGATAGTGACGCCCATAGCCTCAAACGTAGCCACAATCTCCGAAACTCTCTCACACTCAAGCTTGAAGACATTTTCCACATCAGTTATCTGTGAGCCGATATGGAACTGCAAACCTTTGAAATCCAATGTCTCAGCATGAGACTTAAGGAAATCCACAGCTTTCTGGAACTCGAACTCTGAGATACCGAATTTATTTTCCTCAAGTCCAGTGGTGATGTACTTGTGAGTGTGCGCATCGATATTTGGATTAATACGCAGAGCGACAGGAGCCTTGACTCCCCTCTTTTCTGCGATGCTTGAGATGACCTCAAGTTCTGGGAGGGACTCCACATTGAAGCATCCGATACCGATTTCAAGCGAAGTGATGATCTCGCTGTCTGTCTTGCCCACACCAGCAAAAATAATCTCCGATGGTGCGAATCCGCACTCAGCGGCGCGCTGGACCTCGTACCCGCTGACGCAGTCAGCTCCGAGGCCCTCAGCGCTGATGAGTCTGAGGATTCTAGGGTCAGAATTTGCCTTTATGGCATAATGCGCCTTGATACCATGCTTCTCACTGAGGGCACGTATCCGGCTGACCGTCTCCTGGAGAAGGTCCATATCGTAATAGTAGAACGGCGTATCGATGCCACTCAACTTATCAATATTCTGAATCTTAAGCATGGGCAAAAAAAATGCTGCAATAGTCTACAAATTTAGTCATAATTTTCCGAAACATATTGAAATATCGCTCAAAAGAGCGACCTTAGTAGAATAAAACCTATTTAATTGCTCATTTATATGATCGAAGAGATGTTTAGGTGCATTCACGGTGACATGTGCATTGCATACTTTCTTAGGTCGTGGTGCGAAAATGGAGAATACGCACACGACAGTCTTACATTCGAGATACTGTCCCTGAAGGCAGGAATAGCCATCTACAAGATGGAAGACTATTTCTGCAGAAAAATTGGCATGAAACCTAATTGCTGGCGAAACAAGATAAGGATTTACAAGTCAGTCGAACTGATGCATCGATTCCGCACAGCAGCCATTGCAAACATAGGATTAAACGTGGGATTCAATGACAGAAGAAACTTCAGTAAAACATTCATCTCCATGATAGGGATGAGCCCAAGCGAATACAGACAAAAAAGCCTGCACAAAGGCAGGCTAGGAATCTATTTCACACTCTCCAGATAGAAATCCACAGACTCGACCTTGAAGGACTTGAAATATGTGTCGTAAGAGCTTGTATTTGTATCAATGTACAAGTCCATGATGGCTGTTTTATGCCCATTGGCGCTAGCCCTGAGCTGCCATGTCTTTGTGCTCGGTGGGTTCGCCACCCTGAAAGAATATGCACCTTTTAGATAGGACAATGTCTTTGCATCCATCAATGGAGTAGACATCTCCAAGTCAGATTCATCATAGGCACATAATTCAACAGCTGCCTCCATGATAGGTTCGCCCGTTTCCCTGTCATAAACCGCACCGGATACCTGGACATTAGATAGCTCGAATGGAACCACAGGATCATCCGGCCCGAGATGTCCGCAGCTCACAGCGGTAGCCGCTAAGAGCAAAAACGAGAAAATGTGTATCAATGTGCGCTTTTTCATAATGGCACAAAGATACACATTTTCGCAAAAAAGCAAATTAATCTACATCAGACTAATCTTTCCGACACCCTGAACATTTTTTGAAACCTTGTCGCACTCAAGTCCACAAGCGTCGATTTCACCGGCTCCCTGAATAGACAGATCCGCGCTGCCAGCCTTTCCATTCACTGTCACATCGCCTGCGCCCTTTATGGATACAGAAAGACTTTCGCACTCGATGAAATTGACCGTGAGGTCACCTGCACCCGCAATGTTGAAAGTAACATCATTGGCATTTAGACCATTGATAAGGATATCTCCAGTGCCACTGACATCCACCTTAAACGACTCTGAAGCTATGCCAGAGAGCGCCTCAAATTCAGTAGCGCCAGATGTAGAAAGGTTTGTTAACTTACTGGAATTCACGACTATATCAATATCTCCATTAAGAATAGGCTTCTCGGTAGATACCACCAAGATGCCATTTTCCACCTTCACATCAAGAACATCAAGTGTCGACTCCTTAGCCATTACATGAACCACAGGCGCATCCTCATTCTGGGTATAATGAACAGTCGCAGGGACCAAGATATTCATCATCTGGAAGTCCTCGACCTCATAGCTTTTTGACGCTGATGGAGAATTCTTGTCTCCACCCCAAACGAAATCGCTTGGGACATTGATTCTTACGAATTTGCATGAACTGACCGAAAGGGCAAGCATCATGACAGAAAGTATGGTTATGTATCTTTTCATTTCTATATGTGTTTTGTGATTTCTGATGGATCTATACCGAGCAGAGCCATTCGCTTAAGGAACTGAGGTAATTCATTCTCAATAAATTCCTTACGCTCTGCTTCCAGGATTATGTCTTTCGCCTCGTCGGAGACGAAATAGCCAATACCTCTTTTGTTGAAGATTATACCTGCATCGGTAAGTTTCTCATATGACCTGGCTACTGTATTTGGATTTACACCTATCTCCACACCATACTCTCGTACCGACGGAATACGGTCGCCAGGTTTTAACTCTCCAGACAAGATCCTCTCGCAGAGAGTATCGTTGATCTGCAGATATATAGGTTTTAACTCATTGAATTCCATAGACTAATGTTTAATGGTTTTAAGCCTGAAGTAAATACCTGCCATGAGTCCTCCGATTACGACCAGGTATATCATGTTGATGACGAAGTTGATCCAGAACTCGGCCTTCTCAGGTGTGATGTTCTTTATGATATTCTCCATGTCAACATCGATACCAAAAAGAGAAACAACGCCCAATGAGAGTACACAAGAGAGGAGCCAAAGGACAAGGATGGTCTTACCTACCTTGGCTTTCTTGAAACAGATGGTTCCAAGAGTAAATGCGAGAATTACCTCGACCCAATTCAGCCAGAAAGCGCCATACACAGCATTGGTGAACATAGGTCCATCAAACTCTTTAAAGAATGTACTGCATTCCTTTACAATGTCTGAGATCCAGACAACTGCAGGCTGATATTCCTTGAAGAACAGCGACAGAAGAAAATCACTTCCAGCCAGCAGCACGACCAGTACCAGAGGAATGATCACGCATACGATGACCATCATGGAAAGGAACTTCTCGAATGTAGATGCAGGAATAAGAATCCAGTCCGATCCCATCTTTTTGTCGGTAAGTCCACCGTAGAGCTTATTAGGTGCAGTCAGCATAACAGTGAAAAGCGCTACGCCAAACGCACAGATCGCAAGGGGTTTGTTCATCACAGTGTACTCCTGTGAGAACACAAGGGAGAAGAAGTTTGAAAATACGAATATCACTATTGGCAGACAACCCTGTATAAGAAGCGAAAGGCCATAGTTATTCTTTGCGTTGTTCAGGTCATAGACAAAATACTTGCTGAACCTGTCAAATGAAAATATCTTGTTCATGGTGATTACTTGCTGAAAATATTCTTGATGAGTTCCTTGTTTTTATGCACAGCATTGAAAAGAGCCTCAACGCTCACCTTGCTATCCTCTCCTGTAGTATTCTGGAGCACCTGGATGAAGCCACCAGGAAGCTGCTCACTGTAAAGGGCCTCTGGATGAAGTGTAGTGCCATAGTCGAAGTAAAGTTTAGACATGATCTCATCTACAGAAGCATTTAGAAGAACTGCCTGACGGTCAAGGATGACGATAGGGTCAATGAGGTTCTCAAGATCCCTTACCTGATGGGTGGAAATGACTATCACAGAGTCCTCTGGAGTGTACTTCATGAGAGCCTTTCTGAACTGTGCCTTGGATGGGATATCAAGACCATTTGTTGGCTCATCGAAAAACAGATACTTAGGTTTACAAGCGAGTGCAAAAGAAATGTATGTTTTCTTGAGCTGGCCGGACGACATCTTGTTCATCTTCTTCGAGCAGTCAGTCTCGAAGCTAGCCATGATCTCCTGGAAGACATCCAGGCTGAAATCAGGGCGGAACTTACCAGCAAACTTGGCATAATCAAGTGCAGTCTGGTTATATGGCATGACCTCATCAGGAAGGAAGAATACTTTCTGAAGTATATCAGGATCTCTATCATAAGGATTTACGCCTTCGATGAGGACACTTCCCTGCTGCGCTTTCTTAAGACCAGAGAGGATAGTGAGAAGGGTGGTCTTTCCTACACCATTCTCACCGAGAAGACCATAGATGCGACCTTCCTCGAGTTTCATTGTAATATGGCTGAGCACGGGAACACTGCCGTAGCTGAAGCCTAAATTTTTGATCTGAATCATATTTTGTTAGTGTATTAGTTCAATAGTACACTGCAAAGATAAAGACTATTTTCATTCCTCCAAACTTTTTTTGAGTTTTTTTACTATTTTTGTGATTATATATGCCTATACTGAAGAAAATAGTTGTCCAGAACTTCAGGAACATAGAGTTCCAGGAACTTGAATTCTCGCCGAACGTAAACTGCATCAGCGGTGGAAACGGTGAGGGTAAGACAAATCTCCTCGACGCCATCCACTATCTATCCATGACGAAGAGCGCATTTTCCACAAGTGACAAGTTCAACTTCAGACACGGCACGGATTCATTCACCATCGCGGGTACATATATTATGGACAATGGCCTTGAGTCAAAGTTTGCCATTTCTGTAAGTGCCAGTGGAGAGAAGAAACTCAAGCGAGACGACAAGTTCTACAAGGCAGTGTCCGAGCACATTGGCATACTGCCCATAGTGCTCGTCTCCCCTAGCGACTCATCCATGGTCAGCGAATCAGGCGAAGAGCGCAGGCGTTTCGTAAACGCCATGCTCTCACAGATGTCCAGGGAGTACCTGAGCGACATGCAGCAGTATAACCGACTCCTTCAGCAGCGAAACAAGCTACTGAAAGACGCATCGTGGGATGACATGCTGCTTAGCACCTTCGATGCGCAAATGAGCATCTATGCCGACAGGATTTCTTCAAAGAGGCGCGAACTGGTGGATTCGCTCACCCCTATCATTCAAGACTATTACTACGAGCTCTCAAGTGGCAAGGAGGAGGTCTCAATAGAGTACAAGACAGACCTTGAAAAAGGTTCTCTCGAAGACATACTCAAGTCATGCAGGGAGAAGGACTCTATCTTCAAGTACACTACTGCAGGTATTCAGCGCGACGACTTCATCTTCACGATGAATGGCTTTCCTATAAGGAAATGCGGTTCGCAGGGTCAGCAGAAGTCATTTCTCGTATCGCTTAAATTTGCTCAGTACGAACTTATGAAGCAGAAATATGGCTATGCACCTATACTTCTGCTGGACGACCTGTTCGACAAGCTTGACATGGGAAGAGTTTCAAGCCTGCTCTCCATGGTCGCCGGATCAGATTTCGGCCAGATATTCCTTACCGACTCAAACAAGGTCAGGATGAGCAGCATCGTCGATGGCCTTACTGAAGATAGGAGTTACATAGAGACAGTGGCAGGAACATTCAAGAAAGTAGAAGGCTAATGGAAAGGAAGACTGGTATACCTGCGGCCAAGAGAAAGACGGCCATGAGCATGGAAGAGGCCATCGACATGTACATCCGCGAGATGAAGATAGCCTCCGGACTCAACACTCAGCTGATATTTGCGGCATGGGACAAGGCATCAGGAGCAGCGAAGTACACCATCGGCAGGTTCTTCAGGGACGGAAAGCTATACATCACATTGGGTTCATCAGTGCTCAGAAGCCAGCTGTATTTCCAGAAAGACGCATTAGTCGAGAGCATAAATGAAATACTATCAAGCGATCCCCTGTTTGTCAAGGACGACAAGGTATCATTTGTAAAGGAAATAATTTTGAAATGAAAATTATCATTGACCAGGCCATTCCGTTCATAGAAGGCGTTTTTGAGCCATATGCGGAGGTTGAGTACCACAAAGGAGAGTGCATCACCCCAGAGGTGGTGAAAGACGCAGACGCACTCATCATCAGGACGCGCACACGCTGTAATGCGGAGCTTCTTGAGAACTCAAGCGTCAAGATGATTGCGACCGCTACCATTGGCACCGATCACATCGACCTCCCTTACTGCAAGGAGAATGGCATATTCGTGCAGAACGCAGCCGGATGCAACGCAGGAGGCGTAATGAACTACGTGTTCTCCGCACTCTTCGGCGTGGCATCGCGCAAAGGCCTTCAGGTGGCTGGCAGCACGATCGGAATCATTGGCGTAGGAAGCGTGGGAAGCCGCGTGGAGAACATGGCGAAGAATCTTGGATTCCAGGTACTTCGCTGCGATCCTCCACGAGCTGCTGCGGAAGGCGAATTCGGATTCTGCGACCTTGACACGCTGCTCGAAACAGCAGATGTAGTCACCATGCACGTGCCGCTGAATGAAACCACAAAGGAAATGGCGAACGAAGACTTCTTCAGAAAGATGAAGAAAGGAGCCATTTTCATCAATGCCGCACGCGGCGAAATCATGAACGACGATGCCCTGAAGCAGGCCATCCCGAAGCTTGGCGCCACCGTCATCGACACCTGGAACCACGAGCCAGACATAGACATGGAGCTGCTCGACATGGTCGACATAGCCACGCCTCATATCGCTGGATACTCATACCAGGGCAAGCAGCGTGGCACATCGGATGCCGTGAGAGCAGTCGCCCGCTACTTCTCGCTAGCCCCTATCTACGAGTTTTTCCCTACAGATGGACCGAAGGAGCTCGAGGCCGTGAAGCTTGACGTTCGCGGAAAGACCCAGGGAGAGATAGCAGCTGCCATACAGTACAACTACCCTATCTTCACAGACGACTTCCTCTTCAGGATGGAGCCAGAAAAGTTTGAGCATTTGCGCTCGCATTATAGCTACAGAAGGGAATTTTTCATCGACTAAATAATTAATGACACATATGAACAAGGAAGAAAAAATCAGAATGGAGGTGGAGCGCTTCAAGAAAGGCTTCCCATGGATGGACATCGTAGCACCAGCTACACCAGGCAAGGGCATCATTGTCCTTGATGACGATGCAGTCGCAGCCGCAGCCGAGTATGCCGACAAGGCAGAGGTGAAGGGCAAGTGCAAGTTTGTGCCCGCATCCGGTGCAGCTTCACGCATGTTCAAGGACATCTTCGCAGGACTCGAGAAGCTGTCGAATGGCAATGATATCGCGGCAGACGCGCCAGCAGCGAAGCTCGCAGCAGCCATAGACAAGTTCGCATTCTACACCGAGGAACTCTTCGGAAAGCCAGAAGACTCCCTCGAGTTCCGTCGCAGCGTAGCAGAAAAAGTGCTCTCTGAGCCAGGTCTTGGCTATGGCGCCAAGCCTAAGGGAGTCATCCGCTTCCACAAATATGCAGACGAGGCGCGCACTGCCATCGCTGAGCATCTCGTGGAGGGCCAGGACTACATGCGCAATGCCGATGGAAGCGTAAACCTCATCGTCACCATCTCACCTGAGCACAGACAGCTCTTCGAGGACGCGATCGCTGAGGTCAAGCAGGCATACGAGAAGAAGTATGGCGTTACCTACGACATCACATTCACATATCAGGATAAGGAGACCGACACAGTGGCTGTGGACCTCGAGAACAAGCCATTCCTCAAGGACGACGGCAGCATGCTGTTCCGTCCAGCCGGCCATGGTGCCCTTATATATAATCTTAATAATGTAGAGCAGGAGATCGTTTCCATCAAAAACATTGACAATGTAGCCGTGGAGCGCTACCTGCCTACCACCGCTAAGTACAAGAAAGTGCTCATGGGCAAGTGCCTTGAGCTTCGCGACACCATCTTCGGTTATATCAATGCCCTCGAGCAGATGACCAGCGAGGCTGGCATCGCCATTCCTGCATTCCTTCCTGGATACAATGGAATACAGTCTGACCCTTGCGCGACTGAGGAGTGCCAGCAGCTCTGTCAGCAGATCGAGGACTTCCTTGCATCAGAACTCTGCATAGAGATGCCTCTGGCAAAGAATTGTCGCGAAAGAGTAGACGCAATCATTCAGAAGCTCAACCGTCCTATCAGAGTATGTGGTATGGTCAAGAATGAAGGCGAACCAGGTGGTGGTCCTTTCATCATTAAGGAAAAGGATGGTAGCACATCTCTTCAGATTCTTGAGAGTGTGCAGATCGACATGTCAAACCCACAGGCTGTGGAGGCCCTTCACAGCGCCACTCACTTCAACCCAGTAGATCTAGTATGCTGCCTCTATGACCACAACGGAGAGAAGTTCAATCTTCTTGAGCATGTGGACGAGAACGCAGGATTCATCAGTTCAAAGAGCTACCAGGGTCGAGAGCTCAAGGCACTCGAGCTCCCAGGTCTTTGGAATGGTTCCATGAGCGACTGGAACACCATGTTCGTTGAAGTTCCTATCGAGACATTCAACCCGGTCAAGACTGTTCTTGACCTGCTTAAACCAGCACACCAGGCATAACCATGAAAAAACTTGTTCTATTCGCAGCTGCCATACTGGCACTCGTATCATCCTGCGCACCGAAGAATGCGCCTAAGTTCGACATGTCAAGGATGGCCCTCGCTGACTCTGTCATCGAGAAGGCTATCGTAGATTCTATCATTCCAGGTGCAGTTCTCTGCGTAGTGAGGGGTGACGAAGTCGTATACAAGAAGGCATATGGATACAAGCAGCTGATACCTGAAGCTGTTCCTATGACCACAGAGACAGTATTTGACCTTGCATCACTCAGCAAGTGCATCGGCACCACCCTTTCATTCATGACCCTCATCGAGGACGGAAAAGTCAAGCTTGACGACGATGTGGACAGATACATCCCTGGCTTCGCGCCATACGTCGATCCTGAGACCGGCAAGAAAGACTGGATCACCATTCAGGACATCCTCACTCATTCATCAGGCCTTTCTGCATACACAAATGTAGCAAAATGTGTGGAGCGTTTCGGAGAGAATTGTCCGGACAGCCTGATGTGGCATATCGCGACTGAGATTCCGCGCAATTTCAAGCCCGGAACACGTTTCCTGTACAGCTGCCTTAACTTCGTTACTGTGCAGAACGTTCTCCAGAACATCACCGGCGAGAAGCTCTGCGATTATGCACAGAGAAGAGTATTTGACAGGCTCGGTCTCAAACACACATGCTATCTTCCTCTTGACAGGGAGATTCCTGCCGACCTTCTGCCTCTCATAGCTCCTACAGAGGTACAGGCAGATGGACTTCCATATCTCGGTCAGGTTCACGACCCAATCGCCAACAAGCTGAACTGGGGAAACTCTGGAAACGCAGGAGTATTCTCAAATGTGGATGACCTCGCCATTGTGGCCATGGCACTCATGAATGGAGGAGAGTATAACGGCAAGAGACTCATGTCTCCTGGTACAGTGAAGATGATGTGCACAGTTCCATCGGATAACGACCCTTCGGTAGGCCGCGCGCTTGGCTGGGACATGCAGAGTTCTCACATGGGCATTCAGGGAAGCATCATGAGCCAGACAAACACTATCGGTCATACAGGATACACAGGTACATCGATGGTTCTTGACTTTGACACAAACACTGCTGTGATACTTCTCACAAACAGAGTACATCCTTATGACACAGGTTCTCTCTACAGAACAAGACATACAGTGGCAAATATCGTAGCGTCTTGCATTCTTGACTAAAGAAATGTTTGACTATTCGACAAAAATTCCTACTTTTGCAGTCTATTACGCCCGATTCGGGGGTTTTTGGAACGAATAATATAAATAACATTTAATATGGCAAAGGAAAATCTTAAGGATCAGGAGATCGAAAGACAGGAAAGAATCGACGCTGAGGTCTCTAAGGCTGAGCAGTTCATCGAGAAGAACAAGAAAGTCATCTGGGGAACTGTAGCAGCAGTTGTTTTGGTATTCGCAGCAGTGCTTGCATACAACTTCTGGGTAGTTAAGCCTAAGGTTGCTGAGGCTCAGGAGCAGATGATTGCAGCAGAGAATTCATTCCAGGCTGGAAACTTCGACATCGCACTTAATGGTGACGGTAATGTACTTGGCTTCAAGGACGTCATCGAGTCATATGGTTCAAAGGCTGGTCAGGCAGCTTACCTCTATGCAGGTATCTCTGCTCTTCAGCTCGGTCAGTTCGAGGATGCTATCAACTACTTGAAGAAGTACAGCGGAAAGGAAGATATCCTTGCTGCTAGAGCGCTTGCTTGCACAGGTGATGCATACGTTGGACTCGAGGACTACAAGACAGCTGTAAGCTACTTCGAGAAGGCTGCCGCTAAGGCTGACAACGTATTCGCAGCATCTTACCTTCTCAAGGCAGGTGTTACCTACGAGGAGCTTGGCAACAAGGCAGCTGCACTCAAGTGCTACAAGACCATCGAGGACAAGTATCCACAGTCTATCGAGGGCATGGACATCAAGAAGTACATTACAAGAATCGAAACTGCAGAGTAATCATGGGAAGAGCGTTTGAGTTCAGAAAGGAAAGAAAGATGAAGAGATGGGGTCACATGGCCCGTGTCTTCACAAAGCTTGGAAAGGAAATCACCATCGCAGTAAAGAACGGTGGTCCTGATGTAACAGGTAACCCACGTCTCCGTGCTCTTATGGCTGAGGCTCGTGCCGAGCAGATGCCTAAGGAGAACATCGAGCGCGCTATCAAGAAGGCTACAGACAAGTCTCTCGGAGACTTCAAGGAGCTCGTATATGAAGGATATGGTCCTTTCGGTATCGCTTACCTCGTAGAGGCTGCTACAGATAACAACACACGTACTGTGGCAAATGTCCGCAGCTATTTCACCAAGTGTGGTGGTACCCTCGGTACCAGTGGTTCTGTAAGCTTCATGTTCGATCACAAGTGCGTATTCCGCATCAAGGAAGACCAGCCTATCGACATCGAGGAGCTTGAGCTTGAGCTCATCGACTACGGTGCAGAAGAGATCTTCGAGCAGGTAGAGGTAGACGAGAATGATGAGGAGACAAAGACCATCATGATCTACGGTTCCTACGAGTCTTATGGTAGCATCCAGAAGTACATCGAGGAGAATGGTTATGAGCTCGTATCCGGTGGTTTCGAGCGTATTCCAAACGTTGATCTCAAGGAAGTTACAGACGAGCAGAGAGCTACTCTCGACAAGCTTACAAACCTTCTCGAGGACGACGAGGACGTAACCCACGTTTACTGCACAATGGTTCCTTCAGAGGAATAATCAGAAAGCACATACAGATAAGAATGGCCTGATGATTTCAGGCCATTCTTTTTAGAATGATACCACATCCATAACACAATGAAAAGAATAATTGCCTTGCTCGCGGTGCTAGCCACAATGCTTGTTTCATTCAGTGGCTGCCACAAGAACGAGATCCCGACAGGAAAGCCACAAGAACCAGTGGAAAAACCTGAAGAAAAGCCAGACACCAAGGAATCCATCAGCATCCTCGCTATCGGAAACAGTTTCTCCGTAGACGCCATGCACTTTCTTTACGGTTTCCTTAAGGAAGCCGGCTACGAGAAGGTATACCTCGGGAACCTCTACATCGGTAGCTGCTCACTCAAGACTCATGCAGGGCACTTCACGGCCAATGACAAAGCATATACTTACTATGTAAATGAAAGTGGCAGCTGGGTGACAAAGAGCGACTTCTCCCCTATCGACGCGCTCAAGTCAAAAGAATGGGATTACATCTCCATGCAGCAGGCAAGTGCCGACTCTGGTATGCCAGACACCTATGATCCATATATGGGCCAGCTCATTGACATAGTGACCAAGAACTGCCCGAAAGCCAAGCTTATGTGGCACATGACCTGGGCCTATCAGTCAAACAGCAGCCATGCTTCATTTCCTAAGTATGACAAGGACCAGTTGAAGATGTATGAGAGCATCGTAAATGCAGTCAAGGCAAAGATTGCTCCGGTAAAATCATTTGTACACATCATCCCTTCCGGCACAGCAGTACAGAACCTTCGTACCAGCTTCATCGGAGACAACATAACACGTGATGGCCATCACATGTCATACAACATCGGTCGATATGTGACCGCTCTCATGTGGGCACGACAGATAGCGGGTATCGACGTGGAAAAAAGCAGCTATCGTCCTGCAGACCAGACATATACCGATCACCAGATACAGGCGATGAAAGACGCTGTGGAGAAAGCCTTCAAAAAGCCGTTCGAAGTCACACAGTCGGCGTATAAGGAGTCCAATGGAGATGACGATGTGACTGGGTACGTCTATCCAGAGTACAAGGCAAACGCTGCACTTAGAAAAATGGTCACTGACGCAGGTTACGATCTTACAGGCTACAAGGAACTTGAGTATAAGTTCCACGCCTACTCATACTACAACTCATCGAAGAGTTCAATGCTCGAAGCCAAGAGCAGCGGCAGCACTGCATCAAACATAGACCAGTTCGGATCCATTGGAATCTATGAGAAGAAAGACCTTCCTGAGGGCACCATCATCGCCTGCAAGGGACGTACATACAGGCCAGAAGGATGGGTATCGCTAGACCAGAAGAATAGCAGCAGGCCTGCGGCAGTTTCGACACAGATTGTGGTGGTAGATAAGGCATGGTGGGGTTCGTACAACTTCAGAGCCTTCAACATATCGTGGGAAGGCAACATCCATATGAGCGAGTCTCAGATGAATTCTATCCCAGAAGGCTTCGCGATATTTGTACCGACACAAACGCTCTGACGATAACTTGAATAATACACGAAAAATGATTAAATTTGCTTTTTATAAGTAATAAGAGCAAATGAGCATCCAGCAAGAAAAGATAAAAGAATTGGTTGAGCGCAGGAAAGCGTCCAAACTTGGTGGTGGTGCGAAGAGAATCGAAGCACAGCACCAGAAAGGGAAGCTGACTGCGCGCGAGCGACTCGCGCTGCTCCTTGACGAAGGGAGTTTCGAGGAGTACGACGCATTTGTCCAGCATCGCTGCACAAACTTCGGAATGGATGCATCACATACTGACGGAGATGGAGTAGTGACAGGACACGGCACCATTGACGGAAGATCAGTGTATGTATTTGCGCAGGATTTCACCGTAAATGGTGGATCATTGTCCAAGACCATGTCTGAGAAGATATGCAAGGTCATGGACATGGCTGTAAGAAACGGAGCGCCTTTCATCGGCCTCAACGATTCTGGTGGTGCACGCATCCAGGAAGGCATCGATTCGCTTGCCGGATATGGCGAAATCTTCGAGAGAAATATACTTGCATCTGGAGTTATCCCACAGATCAGTGGCATTTTCGGACCATGCGCAGGCGGAGCCGTCTACTCCCCTGCCCTCACCGACTTCACCCTTATGGTGGAGAACACGTCATACATGTTCCTCACTGGCCCTTCAGTGGTCAAGAGCGTCACTGGCGAGGACGTAGACCAGGAGCAGCTTGGAGGAGCGTCTGTACACGCGTCAAAGAGTGGCGTCGCCCACTTCGCAGCCAGGAACGAGCAGGAAGGCATCGAGACCATAAAGATGCTTCTCAGCTTCCTTCCGTCAAACAACAGAGAGGAAGCGCCATTCAGGGAGACTCAAGACCCTATCTTCAGGGCTGACGACTCCCTCAACGAGATTATCCCAGACAGCCCGAACAAATCATACGACATGTATCGGGTGATCAAGAGTCTGGTAGACGACGGCATCTTCTTCGAAGTCCATAAGAAATACGCAAAGAACATCATAGTGGGATTCGCTCACATGAATGGCCGCAGCGTCGGCATTGTAGCGAATCAGCCAAGCGTGCTCGCCGGAGTGCTTGATATCAATGCTTCCAGAAAGGCAGCACGTTTCGTGCGCTTCTGCGATGCGTTCAACATACCACTCGTCACCCTCGTGGACGTGCCTGGATTCCTCTGCGGCACGCAGCAGGAATATGGCGCCATCATCTCAAACGGAGCGAAGCTCCTCTATGCGTATGGCGAGGCCACAGTGCCTAAGGTCACCGTAACACTCAGAAAATCATACGGTGGCGCTCACATCGTCATGAGCTGCAAGCAGCTGCGTGGCGACGTGAACTATGCTTGGCCTACCGCAAACATAGCAGTGATGGGAGCAGACGGAGCAGTGGGCGTCCTCTATGGCAAGGAGATCAAGGCCGAGGAGGACCCAGAGAAGAAGAAAGCCCTCATCGAGGAGAAGAAGAATGAGTACAATGATCTCTTCTGCAACCCATACCAGGCTGCACAGAAGGGATATATCGAGGATGTCATCGAGCCAAGGAATACAAGATTCCGCATCTGCAGAGCACTCGAG
Organism: Bacteroidales bacterium; assembly: GCA_024398075.1. Classification (GTDB taxonomy): domain Bacteria; phylum Bacteroidota; class Bacteroidia; order Bacteroidales; family UBA932; genus Cryptobacteroides. The sequence continues at coordinate 14,813 of JAKSJM010000040.1, forward strand.
CAGCTCGCATCGAAGAGCCAGGACATGCCTGCGAAGAAGCATGACAACCTCCCATTGTAGAGCAGAATATGGAAGAAAGAAGCATAGACGGAAAGACCCTGGCAGCCATTACGGCAGCCATCCACCTCTACATGGAGGATGAGGTGCACGATGCTGAGCCATTCGTGCTCACCATCAAGCGCAAGCAGTCTTTCTGGGACGACAAGTCAAGAAACTTCAGAAGAAAGCCAGGAAAGTGATGAAAGAGTATAAGTTCAAAATACAGGGCGAAGAATACAGCGTAGCAGTGAATGAAGTCAAGGACGGCATCGCTGAGGTAGTCGTAAATGGCACCACCTACGAGGTTGAACTCGCGCAGAATGAAGAAAAGCCAGCTGAACCAGTCAGCGTCGCTTCTGTTACACCAGCGGTTCACGTCTCTGGCGGCCAGAGCATAAAGTCTCCTCTCCCAGGCATCGTAGTAGAGGTCTGTGTCGCAGAGGGTCAGGCAGTCAAGGCTGGGCAGAAGGTAGCAGTACTCGAAGCCATGAAGATGGAAAATGAGATTCAGGCCGAGTCTGATGGAGTAGTAAGTAAAGTGCATGTGAAGGCCGGCGACACTGTGCCTGAGGGAGCAGAAATCGTAACACTATGAAAGTAAAGGTTCTTATCGCAGCGGTACTGCTGATGTGCAGCATTGCCATAAACACTTTTTCAATGAACATCAAGAAAGTTAATGTAAATGTCAATGACCTCGCCGCAGTAGAGAGTGTACTGAATGGTGTCGAGGCGGTAAAGATCTCAAACAACAACTGGCCTAACGATTTCCCATACAGTCCAGAAGTGTGCTTCAAGGCGTTTCACAATGGTGAATACCTGGTGATCAAGTACTTTGTTACAGAAGAGTCCACACGTGCCGAAGCTTCGGAAGATGGTGGAAAAGTATGGCTTGACTCATGCGTGGAGTGCTTTATCTCTCCTGAATCAGACAATAGATACTATAATATAGAGGCAAACTGCATTGGCGTGCTTCACATCTCTAGCCGCGTGGCGGGAGGAGACGTGACATTTGCTGAAAGTGCAAACTGCTATGACCTCATACAGCGCTACCCTAGCATGAAGGCAGAGCCATTTTCGCTTAGAGATGGCGAATGCAGCTGGGAGCTTATGCTCGTCATTCCCGCGAAAGCATTGTTCGAGGACAATCTTACTACCTGGGATGGACTGAACTGCACTATGAACTTCTACAAATGTGGAGACAAGACCAAGAGGGCTCACTACCTTTCATGGGCACCCATTGACATGCCGAAGCCAAACTTTCATGTCCCACAGTTTTTTGACACGGTAATATTTGAATAACAATATATTAATACTACAGATAGAATATGCAAACAAAGTTGCAGGAACTAACCGACAAGCTCTACAACGAGGGCTTGTCGAAGGGAAAAGAAGAGGGAGAAGCCATTCTCGCCAAGGCCAAGGAAGAGGCTGAAAAGATCATCGCCAAGGCTAAGGAAGAAGCAGCTTCTATCAAGGCCCAGGCTGAAAAGGCTGCTAGCGACTACAAGACCAAGGTAGAGACCGACGTAAAAATGGCCGCAGAGCAGTGCATCCAGGAGACAAAGAAGAATCTTGAGACCCTCGCACTTAATTCCATTGCCGGAAAGAGCACAAAGGAAGCTCTCTGTTCGGCTGATTTCGTAAAGGAAATCATCAAGGTTGTCGCTGAAAAATTCTCTGCTGAGTCCGCCCAGGATCTGGAACTCGTACTCCCAGCATCCCTTCAGGCAGAAGTCGAGCCTTTCGTTTCAGGAGAGCTCCAGAAAGCACTCAAGTCAGGTATCACAGCGTCATTCTCGAAGAAAGTATCAGGTGGCTTCACCATCGGTCCAAAGGATGGAGGCTACTTTATCAGCCTCACCGATGAGACATTCAAGGAACTCATCTGTGAGTATCTTCGTCCTGCTACCAAGAAAATCCTCTTTGGATAATAGCCATGAGTGATTTCGAGTACCGTCCGGGCACTACCTGCTACGAATATGTCGTGGCGTCATTGCCAGTCCTGTCACAGGATTGGAAGACGAATCCTGCGATAAATGTAGAGGGAATAGTGAACGACATCAAGGAACAGTGCTCACGCAAGGATGTTTCCATCATTGACCTTTTCTTAAAGGGTTATGAGCAGGAGAGCCTCACCAAGGAGTTCTACACTGACGCATCAAAGAACGAGAACAGATTCATCAAGGAGTTCTTCGCATTTGATCGCCTGGTAAGGAACTGCAAAGTCAAGTATCTTAACTCATCTCTAGGACTCCCAGAGACTGAAGGACTCATGGTGCTTGACAAGGAAGACGCAGCAAATGAGGAGACAGTAAGTCTCATCATGGAAGTGCTTCAGAAAGAGGACCTTCTAGAAAGAGAGAACGCCTTGGACGCACTTATGTGGCAGCACATCGACCACCTTACCTCCTGGGATTACTTCAACATGAACACCATTCTGGGCTTCCTTGCGAAGCTCAAGATAATCGACCGTTGGCTCAAGCTCGATGAGCAGAAGGGCCGCGAGATGTTCAGGAAGCTGGTCGGAGAAGTCAAGGGCACATTCAAGGGTGTCGAATTCAACGATAAATAATTAAATACATACATAATGAAAACTACAGGAAAGGTAACGGGCATCGTATCGAACCTCGTAACTGTACAGGTGGATGGTCCTGTTGCGGAGAATGAGCTCTGCTACATTGACCTTGGTACCACCAAGCTCCTCGCCGAGGTGATCAAGGTGAATGGAGACAAGGCCTCTGTACAGGTGTTCGAGAGCACCCGAAGACTGAAAAATGGAGATAGCGTAGAGTTCATCGGAAAGATGCTCGAGGCTACCCTCGGTCCAGGCCTTCTGTCAAGTGTCTATGATGGCTTGCAGAATGACCTCACCACTATGACAGGCGTATTCCTCAAAAGAGGCGAATACACAGACCCTATCGATAGAACCAAACTCTGGGACTTCACTCCTATCGCAAAACCAGGCGACAAGGTAGTGGCAGCCGACTGGCTCGGCGAGGTGAAGGAAGGATGGCTTCCTCACAAGATCATGGTCCCATTTGCTTTCAAGGGCAGCTATACCGTGAAGAGCGTAGTGGCTGCTGGACAGTACAATGTAGACACTGTCATTGCCACACTCATCAATGAAGATGGCGAGGAAGTGCCAGTGACCATGGTGCAGAAGTGGCCTGTAAAGGTAGCTGTAAAGGGCTACAAGGAGAAGCCACGTCCACAGAAGATCATGGAGACAGGTGTACGATGCATCGACACCTTCAACCCTATTGCAGAGGGAGGTACAGGCTTCATCCCTGGACCTTTCGGATGCGGTAAGACAGTGCTTCAGCACGCCATCGCCAAGCAGGGCGAGGCTGACGTCATCGTGATGGCAGCCTGTGGAGAGCGTGCTAACGAGGTCGTGGAGATCTTCGCAGAGTTCCCAGAGCTCATTGACCCATACACAGGACGCCACCTCATGGAGCGTACCACCATCATCTGCAACACCTCAAACATGCCTGTGGCAGCCCGTGAGGCTTCCGTATACACCGCGATGACCATCTGCGAGTATTATAGAGCAATGGGTTTGAGATGTCTTCTCCTCGCTGACTCCACCTCTCGATGGGCACAGGCTCTGCGTGAGATGAGTAACCGTATGGAGGAGCTCCCTGGCGCTGACGCATTCCCAGTGGACCTTTCAGCCATCATTTCGAACTTCTACTCACGTTCGGGTATGGTAGTGCTGAACAACGGCCAGACAGGTGCTGTCACCTTCATCGGAACAGTATCCCCTGCCGGTGGTAACCTCAAGGAGCCTGTGACAGAGTCCACAAAGAAAGCAGCACGCTGCTTCTACGCTCTCGAGCAGAACCGCGCCGACCAGAAGAGATACCCATCAGTAAACCCTATCGATTCTTACTCGAAGTATCTTGAATACCCAGAGATCGTGAAGTACCTTGACGACAAGATCTGCAAGGGTTGGGTCGAGATGGTGGAGAAGGCTAAGACCATCGTGCGCCGCGGTAAGGAGATGAACGATCAGATCAACATCCTTGGTGATGATGGTGTGCCAATGAGCTATCACGAGGCATTCTGGAAGTCGGAGCTCATCGACTTCGCGTTCCTCCAGCAGGACGCATTCGACAGCATCGATGCACTCTGCCCTCTCGAAAGACAGAAGTTCATGTTTGAGAGAATCCTCAGCATCTGCGACATCGAGTTCAAGTTCGACAACTACGAGGAGTGCCGTGGCTACTTCAAGCAGCTGATCAATGTCCTCCGCCAGATGAACTACTCTGAGTTCAAGAGCGCAGATTTCGAAAAGTACAATGTAGAACTGTCAAATCTCCTTTCAAGCTATGGCAAATAAGGCATATCAGAAAGTATACACCAAACTGGACGCCATCACAAAGGCTACAGTTACCCTTAAGGCTGCCGGAGTTTCAAATGACGAGCTCGCTACAGTGGCAGGCCGCCTCGCGCAGGTCGTTAAGACCAAGGGAGAGACAGTTACTCTCCAGGTATTTGCAGGAACCGAAGGCGTTCCTACAAATGCAGAGGTATCATTTATGGGAAATCCACCTGTGCTCAAGGTAAGCGAGCAGCTCTCAGGTCGTTTCTTCAATGCTTATGGACAGCCTATCGACGATGGTCCAGAGGTTGAAGGAGAGATACGTGAGATCGGTGGTCCTTCAGTGAACCCATACAGAAGAAAGCAGCCATCTGAGATCATCCCTACAGGTATCGCAGGTATCGACCTGAACAACACCCTGGTGTCAGGACAGAAGATTCCTTTCTTCGCGGACCCAGACCAGCCTTATAACAAGGTTATGGCAGAGGTAGCACTTCGTGCAGACGTAGACAAGATCATCCTCGGAGGTATGGGTCTGTCAAATGACGACTATCTTTTCTTCCGTCATGAATTCGAGGCTGCAGGTGCTCTCGATAAGATCGTATCTTTCGTGAACACCACAGAGGAGCCACCTGTAGAGCGTCTGCTCATCCCAGACATGGCACTCGCTGCAGCTGAGTATTTCGCAGTGGACAAGAACCAGAAGGTGCTCGTGCTCCTTACCGACATGACACTCTATGCAGATGCGCTGAGTATCGTGTCTAACCGTATGGACCAGATTCCTTCGAAGGACTCTATGCCAGGTTCGCTCTATTCAGACCTCGCAAAGATCTACGAGAAGGCTGTGCAGCTCCCTGATGGAGGTTCTATCACCATCATCGCGGTGACCACCCTCAACGATGGAGATATCACGCACGCTATTCCAGATAACACTGGTTACATCACAGAGGGTCAGCTTTTCCTCCGTGCCGATTCAGATACAGGTAAGGTCATCATCGACCCATTCCGTTCACTCTCACGACTCAAGCAGCTCGTTCAGGGCAAGAAGACTCGTGAAGACCACAGCCAGGTCATGAATGCGTCAGTCCGTCTCTATGCAGACGCACAGAACGCCAAGACCAAGCTTGAGAATGGTTTCGATCTTTCAGACTACGACCTCAGATGTCTCGAGTACGCAAAGGACTATGCTAGAAAGCTCCTCAGCATCGATGTAAACATCACCATCACAGAGACCTTGGATACTGCTTGGCAGCTTTTCGCAAAGCACTTCTCCCCTGCGGAGACTGGTATCAAGCAGGTATTCATCGACAAGTATTGGCCAAATAAATAATAATGTATGGCTATTAAATTCCAATACAACAAAACTTCGTTGACTGGTCTGCAGAAGCAGCTCAAGATACGTAAGAACGCACTTCCGACCTTGAAGAACAAGGAATCGGCGCTGCGTCTCAGCGTAATCGCTGCCAAGGCAAAGTCAGACAAGCTTGTTGCTGATCTGGAAGCCGCCCTACAGAGATATGACTATCTTGCAGCACTCTGGAACGAATTTGAGCCTGGTCTTATCAGCATCACAGATGTAGACTTGATCACAGTCAAGGTGGCTGGTATCAAGACACCAGAGCTCAAGGACATCCACTACGAGCTTAAGCCGTTCAACACCTTCGCCGCCCCTGCATGGTATGCAGATGGCATCTCTATCCTGAAGGAGCTTACAAGGCTGGGTATCGAGTCGGAAGTGTATCAGTACAAGAGCAAGATACTCGACTATAACAGGAAGAAGACCACACAGAAAGTAAACCTTTATGAGAAGGTTCAGATTCCTGGTTATTTGGAGGCTATCCGTAAGATCAAGAGATACATGGAGGATGAAGAGAATCTCTCAAAGGCATCGTCCAAGATCGTGAAGGAAAGACACGCCGCCGAAGAAGAAGAGGAGGAACAGGCATGATTGAAAAAATGACGAAATACTCATTCATTCTCCTCAGTGGGGAGAGTGAATCATTCCTCGAGAATCTCCAGGAACTCGGCGTAGTGGACATCCAGCGCTCAAGGAAGCCGGTTGACACGAAATCTTCCGAGATGCTTGAGAAGACACTTAAGATCCGCAGTGCCATCAGTATCCTTGAGAAGATCGACTACTCGAAAGATGAGGATGCTGCCACGATCAGAGCAGCGGCGTCAGGCACAGTCATCGAAGGCTGCAAGATGCAGAATACTCTGGATGCGAACGCTCATATCCAGGAAATCAATGCATCCATTGCGGCAGCCGAGAAGTGCCTGAAGCAGGTATCCGCATGGGGCGAGTATGACAAGCAGGCAGTTGACGGCTTAGCCGCCAAGGGCATAGACATCCGCTATTACAGCGTACCTGAAAAAGCATTCGATCCTACATGGTCAAGCATGGTTGCGCTCGAGGAAATCTCACGCATTGATGGCAAGGTAAACTTCGTGACAGTCGCAAGAACCGGCGAGGAATACACTTTCCCAGTTCATGAGATCAATGCTCCAGAGATGAGTAGCCCACAGGCTTCAGAGCGCATCGAAGCACTTAAACAGGAACTTGCGGCCACCAAGGGTAAACTACTCTGTCTCAAGGAGAATTGGCTCAGCCACATGCAGTCTGGACTTGAGAAGAAGACAGCTGATCTCGATAGATATCTTGCAGAAAAGGTAAGCACAGAAGCAGCAGAAGGATATATATGTACCTTCGAGGGATTTGCACCTCAGTCAGAGAAAGAACGTCTAGTCAAGGCATTTGATGACATGGGTGTTCTTTACATCAGCGAAGATGCGACAGAGCAGGACAACCCTCCTATCAAGCTCAGGAACAACAAGTTCTCTGAGATGTTCGAGTGCCTCACCGGCATGTACGGCATGCCTGTATATGGAGAGTGGGACCCTACACCTATCCTCGGAGTGTTCTTCCTTCTGTTCTTTGCTATGTGTATGGGTGATGGTGGATATGGTATCATCCTCACCATCTACGGCATACTGCAGTCAAGAAAGATCGTGAACATCGGTATGTTCGATGGTCTCGGGAAACTCATCACCGCACTCGGTATCTCCACCACAGTGGTAGGTCTTCTCTTCGGAACATTCTTCGGTGTGGACCTCACTACTGTGACCTGGATTCCTGAAGGCATCAGGAACTGCATGCTCGCAGGCGACGTAAACATTGCGGGAGCAAACTATGCTCTTCAGATGATACTCGCTATCTGCGTGGGTGTGTTCCACATCTGCCTCGCCATGGTGATCAAGGCTGTGCTCTACACAAAGAGATTTGGTTTCAAGCAGAACCTTGGCACATGGGGATGGGTACTTCTGATAATCGGCGGACTCATTCTAGCCATTTGCGCAATGTGTTTCAACCTTCCTCAGACAGTCACCAAGATACTGCTTATCAGTATCGCTGTGATTTCCGCTCTCGGCATCTATTTCTTCAACACACCTGGACGCAGTCCGTTGAAGAACATTGGACCTGGACTTTGGGAGACCTACAACATGGCTACTGGCTTGCTCGGTGATGTGCTCAGTTACATCCGTCTCTACGCACTCGGCCTTGCGGGAGGTATGCTTGGAAACGCATTCAACATCCTCGGCGGCCTCGTGCTCGGTGACCATCCTACCTGGCAGTTTGTACCATTCATCCTGATCATGCTCTTCGGTCACACCCTGAACATGCTCATGTCATGTCTCGGTGCATTCGTGCACCCTCTGCGACTCACATTCGTAGAATACTTCAAGAATAGCGGTTATGAAGGAAAAGGAACCGCATATAATCCATTAAAGAAATAACAATTAAATCACTAACAATATGTTAAGTACAATTCTCGGTTATCTCGGACTTGGCCTTATGCTCGGCCTCGCCGGTATCGGTTCCGCATACGGAACCACTATCGCAGCAAATGCTGCTGAAGGTGCATTGAAGAAGAATGCTGAAAAGTCTTCAAGCTACCTCATTCTCTCTGCAATGCCTGCAACCCAGGGTCTCTACGGTTTCGTAGCGATGCTTCTCTGGATCGTGCTCGGAGCTGACTTTACAGCAGATGGCTTCATGCTCTTCTCTGTAGGTCTCGCAGTAGGTGCTGTTTGTCTTTTCTCTGCCATCCGTCAGGGTCAGGTTTGTGCAAATGGTATCGTAGGCATCAGCCAGGGTCATGACGTTCAGACAAACACCATGATCTACGCCGCTCTTCCTGAGTTCTACGCCATCCTCGCACTCGTTGCTGCCATCATGGTTGTAGTCATGTAATTGACTCAAACAATCGAGTAGGAGGAAAACGAAAGTTTTCTTCCTACTTTCGTTTTCCGACCT
>JAKSJM010000041.1 GCA_024398075.1 Bacteroidales bacterium
AGGCCTGCCGCTAGCGTTCATCCTGAGCCAGGATCAAACTCTTCTTTGTATAAAATAATTATAAATCTTAGCTTGTCTCCTGATGCTCTCTTTCAATTCCTTAGAATTGACGCTCTCGATCATTTATCAAATTTCTCGGTACTTGCTTGTACTTATCTTTCAGTATTCTCAATGAACTTTCCCGTTCGTTTCAAACGGGATTGCAAAGGTAACACCTTTTTTCTAAACTCCAAACTTTTTCTGAAAATATTTTTAAAAATTTAGTGTACATTTGCACATCATGATGAAAAAAGCATCTCTCGGGCAAATTCTAGGCGTTTTCGCCAAGGTAGGAGCATTCACCATCGGCGGTGGATACGCCATGGTGCCCATAATCGAGAAGGAGGTGGTCAATCGCGGATGGCTCACGGAAGAAGAATTCCCTGACATCCTCGCCATCGCCCAGTCCGCACCAGGACTGCTCGCCGTAAACATTTCCATATTCGCAGGATACAGAATCAGAGGAGCAAAAGGAGCCATTGCCGCTACGGTAGGAAGCTGCCTCCCGCCATTCCTTATTATACTGGCGATAGCGATGTTCTTCTCCGGATATCAGGACAATGAATACGTGATGAAGGCCTTCCAGGGCATACGTCCAGCCGTGGTCGCGCTCATTGCCGTACCGATGATCAACATGGCGAAGAAATCAAACAAGAGCTGGTGGGCGTGGGCGCTCACCACCACCGCCATGATACTGGTGGCATTCTTGAAGGTATCACCTATATACATACTGCTCGTCACCATAGTAGTAGCGGTAGCCATCAATATTGGCATGGAGAAAAAGGAGGCAAAGAAATGATAATGCTATATCTACAGCTCTTCTGGACCTTCTTCGTGATCGGAGCCCTCACCATCGGAGGCGGCTACGCCATGCTCTCGCTCATCCAGGATCAGGTAGTGACTCAGCACGCATGGCTCTCCGAGAGCGCATTCACCGACATCGTCGGCATCTCGCAGATGACACCTGGCCCTATCGGCATCAACAGCGCTACCTACATAGGTTACAGTGTGCTGCAGGAGGCTGGGGCGTCGCAGTTCATGTGCATACTAGGTTCGCTCACCACCACCTTCGCTGTCGTACTGCCATCATTCATCATAATGATGCTCATCGTGAAGCTATACGCAAGACTAAGCTCAAACAAGGTATTTGAAAACACAATGTCCTGGCTTCGCCCTGCCGTGGTGGGACTCATCGGCGCCGCTGCCATCGTGCTCATCACGCCATCAAACTTCATCGACTGGAGAAGCTGGGTACTGTTTGCTGCCGCCTTTGCCGTCTCAATGTGGACAAAAATCAGCCCAATCCTGGTAATTATTGGCGCCGGAGTCATTGGCCTCCTTATTTTTTGACGCATTTTTGCTATATTGCACATATTTAATTGAAGAATATGAAACTTACCAAAACCATTTCCCTCATCATCGCAAGTCTGCTCCCACTCGCCATCGCCGCGAAGGAGATTCCTACCATACATGTAGTGCCTTATCCACAGAGTGTGGAGTTCCAGAAGGGCACTTTCAAGGTCAATGGTGCCGCGGTAAACTGCGACCCAGCAATGGACGCAGACAGCCGTGTGGCCGTGAACAGATTCGCCACTCAGCTGTCGCTCGTGACCGGCAAGGTCAGTTCATTTGCCACACCTACAGGCATAGGCAGCACGGCGGCCAAGGGCCTTGCGAAAGGTTTTGTATTCTACAAGAGCAGCGACATCCCTAAGGAGGGATACAGCATCAGCGTGACAGCGAAGGCCGTGGCCGTAGCTGTGAGCGACTACAATGGTACATTGTACGCCATCCAGACCCTGAAGCAGATGCTTCCTGAAGAAATCTACGGAAGAAAGCCATCACCAGACAAGAACTGGAAGCTCCCTTGCGTGGAGATCAAGGACCAGCCTCGCTACGGATACCGTGGCATGCACCTTGACTGCTCTCGCCACTTCTTCAGCGTAGAGGAGGTGAAGAAATACCTCGACGTGATGTCCTTCTACAAGATGAACCGCTTCCACTGGCACCTTACAGACGACCAGGGCTGGCGCATCGAGATAAAGAAGTACCCCGCGCTCACCCAGGTGGGAGCGTACCGCGAGGGCACTATGATCAAGAAAGAGTGGGGATCAAATGACGGAGTGCGATATGGTGGATACTACACCCAGGAGGAGATCAAGGAAGTCGTAGCATACGCAGCGAAACTCGGCATCACCATCATCCCTGAGATTGACCTCCCAGGCCACATGGTGGCCGCCCTCGCCAGCTATCCTTGGCTCGGCTGCAAGGATCAGAACTATGCGGTATGGACCAGATGGGGCATATCGAAGGATGTGCTCTGCGTGGGCAAGGAAACCACATTCGAGTTCCTCGAGAATGTGCTTACGGAGGTAGCGGAGCTCTTCCCTTCTGAGTACATCCACATCGGCGGAGATGAGTGTCCTAGAGACGCATGGGAGCACTGCGAGCTTTGCCAGGCGAAGATCAAGGAGCTCGGCCTCGTATCGGACGAGCACGCCAGCGCTGAGTCACGACTTCAGAACTATGTGACGTCACGTATGCAGTCTTTCCTCGCCACACTTGGAAAGAAGATAATAGGCTGGGACGAGATTCTCGAAGGAGAGCTTGCAGAGGGAGCCACAGTGATGTCTTGGAGAGGCACCAAGGGAGGCATCCAGGCTGCAAACTCAGGATTTGACGTGGTCATGACCCCGAACACATACTGCTATCTGGATTACTATCAGTGCGAGGAGAAGGACGAGGAGCCTCTGGCCATCGGTGGTTATCTCCCTGTAAGCAAGTGCTACAGCTGTGACCCTTCAGAAGGCATGTCAGAGGAGGTAGCGAAGCACATACTTGGACTTCAGGCAAATCTCTGGACCGAATACATTGGCACCAACGAGCATCTTGAGTACATGCTTCTCCCTAGAATGATCGCCATCAGCGAGGCACAGTGGTGCGAGCTCAAGAACAAGGACTTCGACAGATTCAAGGAGAGCCTCCAGAACAAGCATTTCGGCATCCTTGAGGTCATGGGGTACAACTATTGCAAGAAGATTCAGTAATGAAGAAATACATCTATATACTTGCCTCCGCGCTACTGGCGCTGAGCATAAGTGCCTGTGGCGGCAGGAACAGTCAGGGAGGAGAAGAAGAGCTTAGCGACAGCATTGGTCCTTCAGCAGAACAGCTTGCAGCGCTACAGCAGCAGATTGCAAACATCGAGAGAGAAAAAGCCATAGCAGACTCATTGGCCGAGGTCCATAGAAAGATGGGTGTCGAGCCAGTCTACATCATCAACACGAACTATGGCATCATCAAGGTAAAGCTGTACAACGACACTCCTCGCCATAGAGACAACTTCATCAAGCTAGCAAATTCGGGTTATTACAACGGCACACTTTTCCACCGCGTCGTGAAAAACTTCATGATCCAGGGAGGAGATCCATATACCCGCGACACCACGATGAGGGAGCAGTGGGGCGAAGGCGGCCCAGGATATACCATCGAGTCAGAGTTCATCCCTGACCATGTCCACAAGAAAGGAGCGCTGGCGGCGGCTAGAAGAGGCGACATCGCAAACCCAATGAAAGAGTCACACGGATCGCAGTTCTACATCGTGGTAGATGGCGACGCCTGCTTCCACCTGAACGGAGACTATACTGTGTTCGGCGAGGTAGTGGAAGGAATGAAGACCGTGGAACTCATCGCCTCAGCAAAGACAAACAAGTACGACAGGCCACTTCAGGATGTAATGGTTATTTCCATCCGACTTGAGGGCGCACCTGAACTAAACATGAGTCGTGACGGCGCCCAAGAAGAGGGCAGCGGAATGTCAGATGCGGAGAAGCTGGAGGAGCTCAAGAGAAAATATGGAAACCTCAAGGACATAGACGAACTTCACAAAGAAAGACAGGCTGCCGAGCAGGCTCAAAAGACGCAAACTGAAGAAGAAGTGATCGTGGAGGACGATCCAAACAGGGAAGGTGAAGTAACGGATGTGATTTTAGAGGAAAATGGTCATAGACAGGAATAAAGACCCTCAGATATAGAAAAACATTATTTTTAGGTACGGATTACAAATAAATTATTATATTTGCATCGAATAGTTTTTTCATAGGTTAAATTTTAGGTTAGAATTAGAACGCCTCACGATGTGATATCGAGAGGCGTTCTCTATTTTCTACCTACGCAATTTGAGGTCTTTAAGTATAGCAAGCCCAAACACGGCTATGAGTACTGTATTCAGAGCTAGCTGAATAACCACGTGAAGGTCAAGTTTAGCGATAAGCACACTTGCCAAATAAAGCACTGCCGCAAGGCAAGTGAACACGGCCATACCACGCATATCGTACTGAATAGGATATTTCTTCTGCCCTATCACGAAGCTAAGCAGCATAGCCACGCCGTATCCAGCGAAGCCTCCCCAAGCGCATGCCACATAGCCATATCTTGGCACGAAGATGACATTTACAAGTATCATTACAGAAGCGCCAACCGCGCTCATGATAGCACCCCAATGCGTCTGGTCGCTTAGCTTATACCAGAAAGAAAGGTTGAAGTAGATACCCATGAAGATTTCGGCAAGCATGACTACAGGTACCACACCGAGTCCAGCCCAGTATGTTGAGCCCACCAGATACTTGATGATAGGCATATAGAACATCACCGCCAGAAATGCCAGGAGAGCAAATATGACGAAGTATTTCATTCCGTCCGCCAAGGTATCAGGGTTATTCTTTCCCTTGCTGCCATTGAACACTATAGGTTCGTAAGCATAGCGGAAAGCCTGGGTGAGAAGTGACATGATCATGGCTATCTTCACGCAGGCGCCATATATTCCCAGCTGCACCTTTCCTTCCTCGCCAGGGACGAGATAAGGGAAGAGAATCTTGTCGGCAACATTGTTAAGAATGCCCACCAAACTTAGAAGAAGCAGTGGCCAGGTGTATTTGAGCATCCTGCCCGCAAGAGCCTTGTCGAAGGGACCGGAAAGGCCCTTTAACTCCTTGGCGAAGCCAATGAACACGCTTGCCGTACAGATGAGGTTCACGAAGAATATGAGACCCACGCCGTAGTCGAAGCGCACGAACAGGTCGTGCAGCGCCGGCATAGATTCGAAAAGCAGCGGCATCACCAGGAATATGAACAGATTCAGCAGCACATTCGGAATGATGAACGCGAACTTGAGAATCATGAACTTCACTGGCCTCCCCTGCTGACGCAAGCGGGAGAACATGATGGCCTGGAATGCATCCATCGCCACGATGATGGCCATGCAACCCACATATTCTGGATGTGTGGCGTAGCCCAATGCTTCTGAAATAGGATGAAGCAGCGCAAGTACAAGCACGACGAAACCGAGAGCCACGGCGCCGACCATCTTCAAAGAAGTGGCGTAAACAGTATCTGCCTCTTCTCCTTCCTTGGAAGAAAAACGGAACAGTGTGGTCTCCATGCCAAAAGTCAGCAGGGCGAGCAGAAGAGCAGTCCATGCATAGAGATTGGTAACTATGCCATAACCGCCGCTCTCAGCTGCTATTTTGACTGTATAGAGAGGAACAAGCAGGTAATTGAGGAATCTTCCTACAATGCTGCTGAGTCCGTAAATGACCGTATCTTTGAGAAGTGACTTTAAATTCATCTTAAAACAGTATTACACCGTCACAAAAATACAAAAAAAATACCGAGCTCTTACGAGCCCGGTATCATTTTATGCTGTGAAGCAAATTAGTCGTTGAGAGAGAATCTCTTGAAAGCAACTACCTTAGCCTCCTTATCAGCTGCTGCGATAACCTGCTTAACTGTCTGCTTGCCATCACCCATCTGATACTCCTGCTCCTCGAGGGTCTGCTCCTTGAAGAACTTCTGGAGACGTCCGTTAGCGATATTCTGGATCATCTGCTCAGGAAGGTTTGCTGCCTTCTCTGCACCGACGGTCTTGATGATCTCACGAGCCTGGTCAGCCTGCTCTGGGGTAAGCCAGCCCTTAGCTGTATTTGACTCGATATGATCCTCGCTGTCAACGTGAGCTGGATTGATACCAGCCTTTGAGAGTGCTGCGTCGATAGCCTTCTGAACCATCTCATCCTTGGTCTTCTGGATAGCCACTGCAAGCTCATTGTCGATGGTAGCCTGAGGGCAATCCTCCTTAGAAATAGATACAGGGTTCATTGAAGCTACCTGCATTACTACACCCTTAGCAACCTCCTCGCTGATAGGCTTGTTGAAGCCTACGAGTGCGCCGAGCTTACCGTTGATCTTGTGGATGTACTCTGCAACGTAAGGTGCCTCTACGAGAGCGTAGTATGCGAGGACGTGCTTCTCACCGGTCTTACCGGTCTGAGCCTCAACTGCCTCTGCTACGGTGAAGCCGTCAGCCATCTTGCAAGCCTTGAGACCCTCGAGGTCTGCAGGGCAGTTTGCGATAGCTACGTCAGCGATAGCCTCTGCGAGTGACTGGAAAGCCTCATTTCTAGAAACGAAGTCAGTCTCACAGCCGAGGCAAACAAGGATACCCTTGCCACCCTCAACTCTAGCCTTGACTGCGCCCTCAGAGGTCTCTCTGTCTGATCTCTTAGCTGCTACGAGCTTACCTTTCTCGCGGATGATATCCATAGCCTTCTGAAAATCGCCAGCTGCCTCCTCAAGAGCCTTCTTGCAATCCATCATACCAGCTGATGTCATCTTACGTAACTTCATTACGTCTGCTGCTGTAATTGCCATAATGCTTTATCTAAATTAGAGTTAAATGGAAAATGGGATTATGCCTCTGCAGGGGTCTCTGCCTCAGCCTCAGCTGGCTTAGCGCCCTTACGGCCGCGAAGCTTCTTTACTGCTGGCTTTACTGCCTCTTCCTCCTCAGCAACTTCCTTGTCCTTCTCGAGCTTTCTTTCCTCAAGTCCTTCCTGGATAGCCTTACAAAGTACATTCATGATAGCCTCAATAGACTTTGTAGCATCGTCGTTTGCCGGAATTACGTAATCAATCGGAGTAGGATCGCAACAAGTATCAACCATAGCGAATACCGGAATATTAAGACGATTTGCCTCCTTAACGGCATTGGCCTCCTTCTGGACGTCTACTACGAAAAGTGCTGAAGGAAGACGGCTCATATCCTTGATTGAGCCAAGGTTCTTCTCCAACTTTGCTCTCTGACGGTCAATCTGAAGACGCTCTCTCTTAGCGAGCTTCTCGAAAGTTCCATCCTCCTTGATCTTGTCGATGGTGCTCATCTTCTTGATCGCCTTGCGGATGGTAGGGAAATTGGTAAGCATACCGCCTGCCCATCTCTCAGTGATTGAAGGCATATTAACTTCTGATGCCTTCTGTGAAACGACTTCTTTAGCCTGTTTCTTGGTGGCTACGAAGAGGATCTTACGGCCTGACTTAGCAAGCTCCTTCATCACCTCAGCAGCCTCGTCAACCTTGACGATTGTCTTGTGCAGGTCAATGATGTGGATACCATTCTTCTGATCGAAGATGTATGGTGCCATCTTAGGATTCCACTTCCTTGACAAGTGTCCGAAGTGAACACCTGCATCAAGCAGTTCTTGGAAATTTGTTCTAGACATTTCTGTTTAATTGTTTTTTTGTTTCTCTTTTCATCAAGGAATGAGTAGTGACCTAGTCAATCTCTTTCCTTTTCCGCAGTCTCGGCAACCCTCAAGCAGCTTGTCGGGATTCGCATCCAGCCAAAGATCCGAAGGTTTCTGAACCGGACTGTGCGTTGTAAAACAACCGTGTATGATTAACGTTTACTGAACTGGAAGCGTCTACGTGCACCAGGCTGGCCTGGCTTCTTTCTCTCGACCTCGCGAGCGTCGCGGGTGAGGAAGCCTGCTGCCTTGAGTGTAGAACGATAAGCCTCTTTATCAACCTCGCAAAGTGCGCGAGAGATGCCGAGTCTTATAGCCTCAGCCTGACCCTTGATACCACCACCATCGATGGTAACCTTTACGTCAAACTGGCCTTCAGTCTTGGTCTCTGTGAATGGCTGATTTACGATGTAACGAAGTGAATCCTCCTTGAAGTACTCCTCAAGAGGACGACCGTTAATCACGATCTGACCATTTCCAGCTACGATATAAACGCGAGCTACAGCTGCTTTACGTCTTCCAAGGGCGTGTGTCTGTTCCATTTACTCTGTTTAAATTTCGTCCAACTTAATAACCTTAGGGTTCTGTGCCTGGTGAGGATGCTCAGGACCTGCGTAGATATGCAGGTTGTTGATGATCTTGTCACCAAGACGGGTCTTAGGAAGCATACCCTTTACTGCCATCCTGACCAATTCAGTAGGTCTCTTAGCGAGAATCTGCTTTGGTGTGCTGAAGCGCTGTCCACCTGGATATCCGGTGTAGCGAACATAAACACGATCAGTCATCTTCTTACCCTTAAGAGCAACCTTCTCAGCGTTTACGATGATAACGTTATCACCGCAGTCAACGTGAGGAGTGAAGCCTGGCTTGTTCTTGCCACGAAGGACAAGAGCAACGCGTGCAGCAAGACGACCAAGTGCGAGATCTGTCGCATCAATGACGACCCACTCTTTGTTTACAGTCGCTGCGTTGAGCGATACTGTCTTGTAGCTTTGTGTGTCCACTGTCTTGATCTTTAAATAGTTAATAATAAAATTGCGATCCCTACACAACATAGGGGTCGCAAAGTTACGAAAATATTTTTGGCTTACAAAATTTAATCTCTTTTTCCTCAACGAACCGAGAAACGAGCAGTTTCGTGGAAAGCCTCGCCATCTGCCGCGACACCATTGATCTCCACCACGAAATCGCCCTGATACTCTGGGACACATACGCGTATGGTCTGCGAGCCTCCGGCTGGCAGTTCACAGAGCGGATGCCACCAGATGGTCTGGCGCAGATCCTGCCCATATATATAAGGGAGTGTGAAGGACACAGGGAAAGTGACGCCTGACCAGTCCGTGATGCGCACGCTGTCATCAAACACCACGCCAGGCATGTTCTTCTTGAAAGTCTTGAAGTTCACTATGCCGCCGAACTTTATGTCGCCAATGCTGAAGGTATTTCTGTACACGGCCACAGTATCTATCAGGTAAGGGTCATAATCCCACACGCGAGCATGGTCAAGCACAGGCACGCCATCAATCATCATGAGGGAATTGCCCCAGGCATTGACCGCCCTGCCCCTGTCGTCGTCGAGAAGTACGCTGATGGTGGTACCACGCTTCTTCGACTGGCGGCCACGCACCTCAGGGATGATCTCCACGAAGAGCTCATGCATTGACGGGAATCGCACATAGTCGTCGAGGATGAACTTCCTTGGCGTCACACCACGGAAGAGTGGATCAGGACGCTTCGGAAGAAGGTTGTAGAGAGTGTCGCTTGGGCACTTGCGGCGAAGCTGCATGTTTGCGCTGCGCTCGAGAAGCCTCTCGTAGAGGTAGTCGCTGAGCGCAAGCTGAGGGAGTTCGCCCGCCTCGACGCCCACGAATGGGCTTTCCAGCTCTATGTGAGCTGTTTCATTGTCCTCAAGGCCAGCCACTTCCGCCACCATGTCGAGATGCTCGCCATATATGTTAAGGGTATGGAAGGTCATCTCGCCATTTGTCTTGATGTCAGCGGCATACATCTCGCCAGAAGGTACCGCGATGACTCCCACCAGCGTGTTTCTTTGAGCCAGATCGAAGTTCGCGCCCACCAGGCTCGCATGAATCACCTCGCCTTCTATGTCACTATCCCCTTCTGAGACGCTTCCAGGGCGAGAAAAGTCAGATTTCGCATCTACGATGCTCCTGGCATCAGCCGCAGCCACGCCATCGGCATGATGGATGCTCACGCTGTAAGAGAGGGGCTTGCCTGATTTGTTGTTCAGCGCCACAGGCACCACTGCGCCCATCTTCACGTTCTCAGAGAGACTCATGCCAATGAATCCGGATGCCGCAGCACTTCGCGCGCTTGCAAGCTGAGCCCTGTAGTCAGATGAGCTCATGAGCTTGACGCCATCCTGCACGCGTTCAGTGGAGAGGGTGTTGAACACCGAGATGATGCGGCTACACTCCAGGTAGTCGTACCCATTCTCTAGTTTATTCTGCGCTGTATAAGCGACAATGCGATAGTTTCCAGTAGGCACAGTCGCAGGAATGGTGAATGCGCCAGCGCCTCGGCCGCCGTCCATAGACAGCTTGGAGAACTTGACGCCGCCCTCGGCTGAGACCAGCTCCACATAGGCGACGCGGCTGCAATCTGACAGGCGGCCAGACGCAGCGTCGAAGCAGAATGCTGAGACGAGCACCTCCTCGCCAGCCACGTAGCTGCTGCGGTCGGTTACAAGAAACAGTCTTTCCGCCATCTTGCTCTGCGCCATCAGCGAAGCCATGCCGCAGAACATGCTTATCAATATAGTAAGTGTCTTTCTCATAGTGCTCTACTCATCATATGTAGGCCAATCCTCTGGCTTGTTCTTGTTTCCTCCCTCGAGGCGGCAGTCTACGCACTGAGCCTGAGCCCAGTAGATAGGGCCACCCATCTGTCCTCTATCATCTACAGGACGATATCCGAAGTTATAGTAATCCAGAAGCGTAAGCTCCTCCGTATCAGGAACAAACAGATAGTAATCATCCAAAATGAGTTTAGGTTTGTGGATGGACACAGAACGGCAGTCGAGCTGGAAGCGACGTTCTGTAGGCTGGATGGCATCTACGTAACCAACCACCTGCTTGGTAGGGTCTGTCAGACAAACCACATTGCTCTCCATCCTGCTAGGTGTAGGAGAAAAGAGGTCGCCAGAGACATTGGACGACTGCTGTAGATTTTTCAGATACTCGTAGCATCCATCTGAGATGGCCGTTACAGAGACATCCATCCTATACACGATAGAGAACTTCTTCGAGCCACGGCTGTCACTCATGATGACATGTCGCATGACTTTGTTCGACTCATTTTCAGCAGCACTGATAAGTACCGCCTCATTTGGTCTTCTTGTTCTCCAGCAGTAGTAGTATTCGTACTGATAGTCATTAGGGAGAGGCACTATCACCTCAGCCTCCGGATCAAAGATGGTCTTCGCGAGATAGTCTGAATGATACTCCCAAGTCTCGAGGAACGAGACCTTGTAGTGCCGGTTATCATCCTTTCCGTCAAGGCTGAGCACCACATCCACATTGTCCTCAGAAAGCTGATAGCTGAGTTCCTTTATTTCCGGTGCCTTTGTCACAGCCATGAGCTCAGTAGCATATTCATTGTTCTCAGTCTTGATGTTCAGGCTGTATTTAAGATCAGGCGAAGCGTAGGTCATATCCACCTCATACAGCGCTGAACCGACTCTTCTAGCCGCATATACCTTTCCATTTTCATCACGAACAGTAAGCACGGCGTCGGCACCCTCCGACATATTCTCATGCGACTGCAGAGGATGAGTGTAGCGAAGATAGAACTGCGCTACAGTGCCTGGGACAATGTTTCCTTCCACCACCAAGTCGTGTGATTCCCCCCCAACCTCAGCCTCGAAAGGATACACGCACGACACTGCGGCCGCGAGTACAAGTATGTATAGTAGTATCTTTTTCATTAGAACTTGAGATTAAGGTTTACATAAGGAATCTGGGTGGCAAAGACTGAGACCATGTAGCCCTTGATGTCTGTGCCGCCATGTGTAGAATAATAGACAGAGTATGCATTCTTTCGGCCAGTAATGTTATAACATCCGAAGGTGAATGACATGTGGGCGAGCTGCTTGAGGTAATGTCCCGGCTCGATGGTGAGACCAAGATCAAGCCTGAAATAGTCAGGGATCCTGTAGGCGTTGCGTTCCGAGTAAAGGAGCTTGTAACCGCCGTCATAGACAAACTTGCCCACAGGGAGGGTCACAGGGCGTCCGGTGGAATAGTCCACATTGAACGAGAGGCTATAACGGTGTGTGAACTGGTAGTTTCCGACCACCTTCACGTCATGTGGTTTGTCATGCGGAGCATTGTACCACTCGCCGTGGTTAATGGTAGCGGCTCCCCTATCCATCATCTCCTTGAGCAATGCTCTCGAGTACGTGTAGGACACCCATCCTGTAAGTTTGCCCACTGACTTTCTAGCCATGAGCTCGACTCCATAAGATTTGGCATAGGTCTCGACGAGGTCCTGCGCCAGGTGATCATTCATGCTGAGTTGCGCTCCACTCTTGTAATCCAGGTAGTGAGATGTTCTCTTGTAGTACGCATCCAGCGAGAGGTCCACCTTGCCATTCCACACCGTCCAGTATGCTCCAGCGGCAGCCTGCCAGCCAGTTTGAGGGCGTATATCCACATCAGAAAGCTTCCAAGTGTCCATAGGAGATATAGACGAAGAATTCGTGACGAGGTGAATATACTGAGTCATGGTATTCAGTCCAGCCTTGAGCGAGAGGTTTGGATTAAAGGTATACTTTCCAGACACTCTGAACTCAGGATGAACATAGAACTTGGGCGATGGCTGTGTGCTGAGGAACGAAGACAAACGCACGCCTCCATCAAGTGCAAGTTTCTCACCTATCTGCCACATATCTCCCACATACATAGATGGCTCTATAGCCTTCTCCACTCCTAAATGTCTTGAAGCCACCAGCGACGAATCCCCCGCAGGAACCATGTCTCCGCGATTCAGCGCATAAGAGATGACATTGGCGCCATACGAAAGCTGATGGGCACCAGCCTTGGTCTTGAAGCCTGCCTTCGCGAACACCTGACCGATGGAGGTCGAGAGCGTGTAGGCGTCATAGACGCTTGGACTGTCGTCCAGCTGGTTTTTGTACCTGTCGTAGCCCGTCGCCACCGTCATGGTGGTCGCATCGCCCAGCTTCTGAATGTACTTCAGCGAAGCATTGAGATTTGAGTAGTGGAAAGTGGTGTCTCCAGAGAATGCGAAGCGGTCATTCGACCAGTATCCATACGCATGGATGGAGCTTCTATCGCTGAACTTGTGGCTTATGCCAATGTTCAAGTCACTGAAGCCAGCGGAACCATTGGCATAACCGGAGGAGGCAGGGAGATTCTTGAGAATCCAGTCTGAATAGGTAGTACGTCCCCCTAGAAGGAAGGTCGTGCGGTTTTTCACGATAGGGCCTTCCACATGGAAGTGACTGGTAAGCAGTCCGATGCCAAGAGATGCCTTCACCTTCTCGGGATCTCCGTTTCTGCTCTTCACGTCAAGGACGGATGAAATGCGTCCGCCATACTCCACAGGGATGGAGCTCTTGTAGAGCTCTAGATTATCGATGACATCTGTATTGAACGCCGAGAACACGCCAAACATGTGGCTTGGGTTGTAGATGGTATTCTCATTGAACAGGATGAGGTTCTGGTCAGTGGAACCACCGCGCACATTGAAGCCGGTGGAAGCATCTCCTGTGGACTTCACGCCCGGCAAGGTGAGGACCGCCTTGATGAGGTCGCCCTCGCCAAATGCAGAAGGGATCTTGGAGATAGTCTTCACATCCACCTTCTCAAGGCCGATCTTTGTGGTTCTGTGGTTTGCACGGCTCTCCGCCGAGATCATGGCCTCATCGAGCATGGTGGACTTCTCCTTCATGGGTATGTCCAGCGAGCCATCGCCATTCACTATCACCCTGATAGCCATGTCCTCCTTCGTCATCTCACTGAAATTCAGGACATTCTCGCCCAATGGCAAAGACATCGCATACGTTCCCGACTTATCCGTGTAAACATAGTTGTGAGTCTTTTCATCATATACAGCCACTCCCTGGAGAATCTCTCCTGTAGAGACGTCAGTCACCACTCCAGTCACTCGAGCAGTGGACTTGGCAGAGAGCCTCTTCTGTGTGCGCTTACCTATCTCGTAGACCTTGTTTCTGAATGAGGCTATAAGGTTTGACTCCTGCATGTATTTGAGCATGTCGGAGTGCCTACTGTCCACACCATCCGAGAAATAACCGCCAGGCAGGACCTTCATCACTGGGCCCTCATAACGTGGAGAGCCATCGCCTGGAGTACCGGCATATTCGGCGCCACCTATCTTCATATCATGGCCAAAATATTTAACTGATGGGATTCTATATACAGAAGAACCATCCGCGATAGGATATGCGAGTTCAAGCCAGGCACGATACTTAAGATAGTCGGTCACCTCCCTTTTCGCACGACGTATCGCACGCTTCTTGTCCGGGAACTGTCGATACAGGTCCTTCTTTTTCTTCAGAGGAATCAGGACGCCGTCCTTCTCCAGATAGAAACTCTCGCTTAGATTGAAGAAAGATAGGGTGTTGGGCCTGTAGTTCGGATCATCATAACCGATCTCCACACCATTATGGTTACCGACATGCGAGTTCAGTTCCTTGACCACTCTACGAAAAAGAGTGGTGGTTTCTCCGCTTGCATACACTTCATAGAAACCTGGCAGTGCACCTTCCACTCCATAGTAGCTCAGGTTCACGAGAGTCTTCCCGTCCATAGTGAGCCACGCCACTAGCTCTGTGTCGGGAGACACTGAGCGCTGTCCGCTCGGCACACGCACCACAAGCGAATGTTCATGGGCATTTACGCCTAGATCTACATCCTTGTAGAGCCTACCGCTATAGAATACATCTCCATGCTTGAATCCAGGAGTGTCCCACAGATAGGTTCCATTATAGAAGAAAGAGTACTGCGTAGCACCCCTTCCCCTGAAAAGCGCCGCATCTCCATCACCTGCCATGCTGGGCAACGTCTGTCCGTTTACGCCCAGCGAGAACAGCAAGGAGAGAGCGGCAATCAATACTTTTTTCATAGTATAGAAGAAATTTGCCTGTACTTAGACAAAAAAATCCTTCCCGCGTTTAAAGCAGGAAGGAATATAATTCACGAAAAATCGTAATTACTAGCCAATGATGCCGTTTGCCTGAAGGAAGGCGTTAACGCCTACAGCCACGAACATGAATACGAGGATAGCGGCTACTATGATGCCGATAACCTTAACGCGCTTGAACCATGTCTGGCCACTCCAACCCACTGTCTGGAACATGCTCCAGAAACCATGTGCAAGGTGGAAGAACACTGCTGCAAACCAGATGATATACAGGAGAAGAATCCACCACTTGCTGAAAGTAGTCTCAAGGAGAAGATAAGGGTTATCCTCATAGTTTCCGATTCCGAAGAGCTCAGGGAGCTGCATCTTAGCCCAGAAGTGAGTAAGGTGGAAAGCGATGAGACCAAGGATTACAAGACCAAGCACAAGCATGTTCTTAGATGACCAAGAGTCAGCCGCAGCCTTTGAAGCCACCTCATAACGCTTGTAACCACCACGAGCCTTCATATTCTTCCATGTGAGCCAACATCCATAAACGATGTGGATAATGAAACCAAGTGCAAGGACTGGAACCATAATCGAGATGACAGGTGTAGACATGAAGTCACAGCCAAGCTTGAAGAGACCATCACCCTTGCTGAAAAGGTCGTGATCAACAGCTACCTGACCGAACTTTCCAGTGAATGAATCGATCACTGAAAAAAAGTTAATGGTAGCGTGGAGGAGAAGGAAGATTACAAGGAAAGCACCAGTGATACTCTGGATGAACTTCTTTCCGATAGATGAGTTAAAAATAAACATATCTTAATTTAGTTTGATTCAAAAATAGTTTGGAATGCAAATATAGGCTCTTTCTTGCAAGTTTCATAATTTTCCAATAAATTTGTTTTTATAATAATCGACAAAAGTACATGTACAAGAGAGTTCTTCTTAAACTAAGCGGAGAAAGCCTCGGAGGACCTGCAGGAAAGGGCATCGATGAGAATTGCCTTAACGCATACGCCGCCGAGATCGCCACAGCCGCAAAGGCTGGCCTCCAGATAGGTATCGTCATAGGCGGAGGAAACATCTTCCGTGGCCTGCAGGGCGTAGGAAAGGGTTTCGACAGAGTGAATGGAGACAAGATGGGTATGCTTGCCACAGTCATCAACTCACTTGGTCTCGCCATGGGCATCCGTTCACATGGAGTGAAGGCGGAGGTATTCACTGCCACTCCTATGGAGCCCATTGCCCGCTACTATGTCAGGGAACATGCTGTGAAGGTGATGGAGGAAGGTGGCGTCGCGCTCATCGCAGGCGGCACAGGAAACCCATTCTTCACCACCGATTCAGGTGCTGCACTTCGTTCGCTCGAGATTGGTGCCGACGCGCTCCTAAAGGGCACACGCGTAGACGGAGTCTACACTGCCGACCCTGAGAAGGATCCTACTGCGACCAAGTATGACGAGCTTACTTTCTCAGAAGCCATCAGCAAGAAACTCAAGGTGATGGATCAGACAGCATACGCTCTCTGCGAGGGCGGAAACATGCCTATCATAGTATTTAACATGGATTGCCCTGGAAACCTCACTAAGCTCCTCGAGGGCGAGAAGGTGGGCACATTGGTACACGTCTAATAATCATTAAAATCATAGAACTATGCTTACAGATAAAGCAAAAGAGATCCTGGCAAATGCAGAGGCCAAGATGCAGGATACAGTAGACTTCCTCGAGGAAGACCTCAAGAACTACCGTGTAGGTAAGGCAAACCCAGCCATCTTCAACACAGTGATGGTAGACTACTACGGATGCCCTACCCCACTTCCACAGGTAGCTTCAGTCACCGCACCAGATGCGAAGACCATTGCCATCCAGCCTTGGGAGAAGAGCATGATCGCAAAGATCGAGAAGGCTATCATCGACGGAAACCTCGGTATGACTCCTTCAAACAATGGTGAAACCATCCGTTGCACCGTTCCACCTCTCACCGAGGAGAGAAGAAAGGAGCTCCTCAAGAAGGCTAAGGCTGCGGGCGAGCAGACCAAGATCATCGTACGTAACGCACGCCGCGACGCTGTAGACCTCCTCAAGAAGGCTCAGAAGAACGAAGGCATGCCTGAGGACGTTCAGAAGGAAGCAGAGGATGAAATCCAGAAGATGGTGGACAAGAAAGTCAAGGATGTGGATGCTCTCGTAGCAGCCAAGGAAAAAGATATCCTTACCGTCTAAAACACATCGTCAGAAAAAGAATAGCCCGAAAGCTCAATCACAAGCTTTCGGGCTTCTTTTTTACTTGACTTTCTGACCCACGAACAGAATCGTGTTTGTCTCGACGTTCCTTATCAGGAAAGCGAAAGGATGGTCTGCGACGATATGTTTTCTGTCAGGATTGATTCCTGCCGAGAGTTCTGCGCCCACCACTGTTCCAGAAGCAGCTTCAGCTCCTTTCTCGTCCAGGTAGATTCTGGAGCTTTGAAGTACCTGTGAGAGGTAAAGGCTCTCGTCAGATATAGCACCAAACTGAGCTCTCATGTCAAACGCATTCTTTATACCGAGCTGGAGAAGGGCCTCTTTCAAATCCGTGGAGCACTCAAACATCAAGAAAGGCATGGCAAAAGAGAAATCTCCATTTGCCGCTTCCTTTCTGAAATCGCTGACAACTGACATGTCCATCGATACAGGCTTGGTGCAGTCATTGGTCATAAGCAACTCGAACTCGAATGAGCCATTGGTGCCAAATGGCATAGAAACATATGTGTAGTCTTCAGACTCAGCGGCTTTTGCTTGATTTGTCATCAGGAACTTACATGCCTTCTTCTTTCCATCGATATCCTGGAACTCCATCTCCTCAACACCAGTACTGATGTTCCATGTAGACTTGAAATATAAGGTGTTCACAAGAGCTAGAACCCATCCATCCGTCTGCTTGACCACGTCATTGACGATACCATGTGTGCTCTCACTGATCCATGAATTGATCTTATCCTTACCATCATTTGAAGCGAAATCAACCCCTGTAGTCAGAGCATCGTAGTATACAGATGCACTCTCAGTGTATGACTTCTTGACATCAAGGCTATGATCTGCCCAAATAGAGTTTGCACTTTCGAGAACAGCCTTCTCATCTGCGCTGGCAAGCTCACTGATGACGGCCTTTGAGAAAGAGCCTACCTCTTCCTTGGTCTTGCCTGAATAGCCCAAAGCGTTAACTATCTCGCTATAAGTATCACCCTCGGCACCCATGGCCGCCATAGACATAGCCCAAGCGCAGCTCAATGGTGAAATGATGACGTTCTCATTCTGGCTTAACGCCTGAGCGGCATCAAACAGCCTAATGCCGAAGTCGTTTGTTTTCTCCGCGAAAACGGCCTTTGTCTGACTAGAAACATTCACTATCTCTACCTCAATTGGAGATTCTGACCTATTCTTGTCACATCCGACAAGCAGACTGCACAAGAATATGGGTGCTAAAAAATTAAGAGCCTTCATAACTATCTGTTTTTTACAAAGATGCACATAATCATTAATTCGTTGCAAGGGCATTTAAAAAGTCACAAATCATACCCCTACCCTCATACATGACTGGAGTTATCCCCAAGACCTCACGATTATCTCCAGCCAATTCAGAGGCTTTCAAGTATGCTTTCACATCAGACATTGACACGAAATCCTCAGACTCGTGACAAATAGATTCACTTTTGAACGACGGGGCTATGACCACACCATCCAAATCAGTCTGTTCTTTCGACAAAGAACAAGAGCAGTGAGCGGCCATCAAAACTGGCGTTCCGATGGCCATTCGAGGGGAATGGCGGGATTCGGCCAGAAATAGCTGGGAATCATGGCCAGATAGATTCTGGCTACTAGAACTCTATTCCTATGCCAAGAGTAGGCATTATTGACAACCATCGAGGATTCGCAAACGTCACCACTTCTTTGCCAAGGTGCATCTTAGCACCGAGGCACAAAGATAGGCCATATCCTTTCTTTGCAGCCCAGTTCCACCCCACATTTGGTTCTAGTTCAACTGCACTAACGTAACAATCCGGGTGAACTCCACGTGCATATCCTAATTTTACGCCCGAAATAGGAGTGCTATCACCGTCATGCCAATATGTCTGATACTCCGCAAACGCATGTAAAATGGTCGGAAAGTCAAACTTAGAAGATGGAACCATATAAAAGCCGCATCCACCGCCGAAATAGTGACGCGAGTTCAACATATATCCATGAGATGTATCGATGCCATTATAATCAAGGAAGAAAGGTAGCATAACTGAGTTTGTATAGGAGAGGCTCCATTTATATCCGTCGGACCTAGATGAAAGAGTCTGAGCATAAAGCGATATGCCCGTCATCAACATAATCGCCATTATTATTACCTTTTTCATAAGCTTTATTGTATAATGAACATATGCCTATACATGTTGTAGGTATCTTCAACACCATTTTCTGTAGTGACCCATTCGTCAGTGTAAGAGTACCAACCATCATTTTCGTGTCCTCCGCTCCACTGACTTGACCACCCCCAATTCATCTTTGTATAGAGATTCATCACATTCATGTATTCAACATCTGTCTGTATCTCATCGAAATACCCTGGAATAGGCTTAGTCGGATCATCTCTCACGAATCTGTATGTCGTGGTTTTAACATTCCATAGCCTCCAATATCCATCAATAACAAAATAGTGGCTATCAGACAACTCCGCAACCGAACCAATGCCGATATCATATGGTGTGAACGCAAGTATAATAGCAGGAGTACCATCTTCAAGACTAGATCTTATTGAATCCGCATTATACCGGTCGTATTCGCACGAATAACTATGATTCTCAAAAAAATCCTCAATATCCCCAGGCATAATCCAGGTTCCAGCATCCCAAGCATGCATTCCAAGCTCCGAATAAATGTTATACAAATAATCCGCAACTGCACTTACTGATGGGTCATAAGAGTTAGAAGACATTTCGGTTTTAAGAGCACTCAGTGGGACATTATCGTACAGAAAACTATCTGGAAAATCTCTTTGTCTAAGATAATAGTACAACTGCCCTACTGCAACAGCGCCACAACCTAGCGCATATCTGTTGCCATTATCATCCATTGGACACCGTATATTATATGGATAACCTTGATGCCACTGCGTATCCATTAGATGGTCAACCTTATCATACGTCTCACGACCATAAGTAACAGACTGAACTTCCCAATGTCCTCCCCTAATGAACGGCAAAACAATCAACCCAAGTGAATCCGGATCAAACTCACCCCCTTCAGAGTTTAAATCATCCCAAAACATTCTGTTCTCAGATATTTCTTCAGTAGTAAATGAGAGGGAACTATCTGGAGAGTGCCTAATTGCAGACATTGATTTCTTCGTGTCCTCCAACCAGTTTAAAAATGCACTAGAAGATGATAGGTCTAAAGCACCAACTTCAGAAAACGCAACAATGGCAGGGACTCTCTTATCGGAAGAAACAATCTCCCAACCGTCGGGATACTGAATGGCATACAACAGAGTATCTCCCATGTCATTTGTAATTATCGATATTTCCGAATCTGCGCTTTTTGTCATGCCCTTGGTAGAAAGATATGCATATACATCATTCAGCGAAACATTTTTCGAGCCTTTCAACGTCGTGGAACGACGAGGAGCGCAAACACAAGATATATCTTGTTCTGTATCTTTCGATAAAGAACATGACAGCGCGATGCATGATAGCATCGCAGTTGCAGCTAATAATTGTAATCTCATAAAGCAATTGGTTTATAATCAAGATAAATAACGGACTACACCATCCACATTGTCAACATCGCAAAAATAAAATATAGAATATACTTGCACAATATAACGCTATCACCCTTTTGGGCGAAAACTACGCTGTATCTCTCAAAATCACCCTTTATAGTCACTTTTCCACAGGCTATCACTTTTAAAAGAAATGACACATCACTCGAGATAATAGGACATCAAAAATAACTCTCAAGTGCTCATTCGTAACCCTAAAGGGTGAAAATTAGGCTTAGCATAAAACAGACACTTTATTGTTTTTCAATAGAAGAAAGAATTCACTAAATTGCGATAGCTAATGACAATCAAATTAGGCATTAATATGGAAGGACACGAGAAAATATCTTCTAAATATGAGTACGATGAATGTACAGAATCATTGTTTGAAGCCATCAGCGCAAGTGCTAGACTTACGAATTTTAGTTTTCTAGTGATAGATTTCGTGCGGAATGAGATGGTCTATCGAACAGCAAGGCTCGCGTATATTGAAGATACGAGTACTAGCGACCGTAAGAGATATAGCACTGATCCATACTGGGCTTACATGAAAGAAGAAGACCATAAAGTAATGCAAAAAGCAAGAAAAGAGTATAATGATCTAGTGTCAAGCTTTTCACTCGAGGACAAGTTAAATCATACTATTATCGCAGAATATAGCATCTATCTTAAGGGCCATGAATATATCATAGCACAAAAGTTTACCCCACTGAAATATACCGAAGATGGGAAATTATGGCTTGGATTGTTATGCGTAACACCATCCACGGCCAAGACGACCAAACACATAGCTATATACGGGAAGAACTTTAGGTATGGATATGACTATGAAAAGGGTCTATTCTTGCCCTATAATGAGAGCATTCAACTAACATCTATGGAAAGAGAACTCTTGACCCTTGCGGCAAAGGGAATGACCACCGAAGAAATAGCACAGGTCCTTTTCCGTTCAACAAACACAATAAAGTCACGCAGGGTCAAACTGTTCAAGAAACTCCATGTAAGTTCCATCACGGAGGCCATATCATTTGTGTCGAACTACAACCTATTCTGATTATTTCTTATGCCGGAGTTTGGGGGAGCAACAAAATAAAAGAATACCATACCAATTATCATTGCCATTCATTATCTTTGTCTCATAGTTCATTGTAGGCGCTAGACTCTTCGGGTGTTTTTGATGTTCGTCTCGACGTTACTTATCAGGAAAGCGAAAGGATGGCTCCTTTCTCGTACAGATAGATTCTGGCTACTAGAACTCTATTCCTATGCCAAGAGTAGGCATTATTGACAACCATCGAGGATTCGCAAACGTCACCACTTCTTTGCCAAGGTGCATCTTAGCACCGAGGCACAAAGATAGGCCATATCCTTTCTTTGCAGCCCAGTTCCACCCCACATTTGGTTCTAGTTCAACTGCACTAACGTAACAATCCGGGTGAACTCCACGTGCATATCCTAATTTTACGCCCGAAATAGGAGTGCTATCACCGTCATGCCAATATGTCTGATACTCCGCAAACGCATGTAAAATGGTCGGAAAGTCAAACTTAGAAGATGGAACCATATAAAAGCCGCATCCACCGCCGAAATAGTGACGCGAGTTCAACATATATCCATGAGATGTATCGATGCCATTATAATCAAGGAAGAAAGGTAGCATAACTGAGTTTGTATAGGAGAGGCTCCATTTATATCCGTCGGACCTAGATGAAAGAGTCTGAGCATAAAGCGATATGCCCGTCATCAACATAATCGCCATTATTATTACCTTTTTCATAAGCTTTATTGTATAATGAACCGTGAATTTGAAGTGCAACGCACTCCGAAGTCAAAGTTAAACATTAATTTACAATATTCAATAGGAGTCAGATAGCCGAGTGACTTGCGGGGTCTGTTGATAAACATCAATTTCAAAAAGGAACACAGGGTTGGGCATTATACCGCAATTCTTGGAGTTGACATCAAGACTCTCTCTAAGCACTGCCAGATGATGTTCCACACATCTCCACACGATCTCTTAGCACAAAGGATACTGACCCGGTGTTCTGCTCGGTGGGACGCACGCCGATCCGTCTGTCCCTGTGCGACATCGATGAGGTGTCAACGGTCGTGCGCAACGACAAGCTCTTGCAAATCTTCGTGGAGTTGCCTAAATTTGGTGGCAGTTTGGATGATATAGACGCGAGCACCCCATTTGTGGAGAAACTGGCATACGTGCTGATGGAGATGGCGGACTGCGCGGGGGTTCCCGAGAACCTCGGCGACCCGCTTCTGGAGCGTCTATTCCACGAAGCAGACACCTCAAGAATGAATACAGACATGCGAGACGACTACATGAAATCCATCATGAGCGAGACCGACTACGAGTACCACATGGACGGCGCCCGTGAGGAGGGCTTCGACGAGGGCTATTCGGAAGGTCGTGCGAAAGGTCATGCGGAAGGACATGCGGAGGGACGTGCGGAAGGTCGTGAAGAAGGTCGTGAAGAAGGTCGTGAAGAGGGACGTGAAGAGGGACGTGCAGAGGGACGCGAATCTGCGCTGCACGATGTCGCAAAGAAGCTGGCAAGCCTTGGACTCTCTCCTGAGGTCATCCGTTCTGTCGTGGGAAATTCTGAAAAAGAATAGATGGTCTATGCATAATGCAGTTATCGCCACCCTCTGAGGTGGCGATAATCGTATTATACTCGGCCAGAAAAAGCCATGAATCATGGCCGGAGGGCGGTAGGAACCCGAAGACGGCCATCAAAACTGGCGTTTCGATGGCCTTCTGTGGGGGAATGGAGGGA
>JAKSJM010000042.1 GCA_024398075.1 Bacteroidales bacterium
AATGGGCAGTTTCTGCACCTGGAGCTGTGGCTTTGAAGGCGTAGCGGTGCGAGTGAGGGCTTGTCGCACCTGCGGTGCTCCACTATGGGCGGTGCTCTCCCATCTGTGCTAGGCGCTGGAGGGCGCTAGCCCAGGAAGAAGAGGGCGACGCCGGCCATCGTGATGGCTATGCCCACGATGTCCTTGGCTGTGACTTTCTGCTTGTAGAGGACGGCGTACGGCCAGATGATGAGGACTGGCGTGAGCGCCATGAGGGTGGAGGCTATGCCTGCCTCGGCATATTGAACGGCCATAAGCGATAGCGATACGCCCACGAACGGACCGAAGATGGTGGCGAGGAGCGTGTAGGTGATGCCCTTGGCATCTCGGACGGCGTGCTGGCATTCTTCCTTCGAGCTGTACATCTTCAGCAGGAAGAGGAAGCCGACGCCTCCGGCTATGACTCTGATCATGGTGGATGCAAACGGCATCATTGCCCCCATGAGAGCCGGCGCATCGGAAGGGACGCACGCCTCGTACGCCTGCAGGCCAAGCTTGCTGAGGACAAGTCCTCCACCTTGGCCTATGCCGGCTCCTATGCCCAGCAGGATGCCCTTGAATGGCAGTTTCAGCGAGATCTTCTCGCCCTCGCCGCGCCCCAGGATGGACATGCCGATACCTGAGAGGGTCACAAACATTGCTATCCATGCGATCCACGACATTCTTTCGCCGAGGAAGATCATGCCGAGAATAGCCGCCACCAGCGGCGCAATGGTCATGAACAACTGCCCGAATCGCGCTCCGATGAGCACGTAGGCATTGAATAGACAGTAATCTCCAAATACAAATCCCACTACGCCGGATAGCGCCAGCAGCAGCCAGGTCTTTCCGTCAGCGTAGCGAGGGTATGGTGTGCCGATTGTAATCCAAAGAAGTATAGCGAGCAGCACGAATGAGAACAGCATTCTCAGCACGTTCAGCGGCTGGGCGCCAATCCTTCTGCTTGCCTCGTTTCCGAATAGTGCCGTGATGGTCCAAGACACAGCCACGGTCAGTGATAGTATTTCTCCTAGGTGTTCCATTTCAGCCGACAAAGATAAAAAAAGAGTTCGGAATACTATCCGAACTCTTTATACCAATTATGGTGTTTCCTGAATTCAATTATTCTGGATGTACCAGGGAATAGTGTTTCCCGAATTCTATTATTCCGGAGATACCAGAGAATGGCGTTCCCGATTATACGATGCCTGAGAATCCAAGGAATGCCATAGCCATGATGCTCACGGTGATCAGAGCGATAGGAAGGCCCTTGAAAGACTTAGGGACATCGTTCATGGCGAGGTGCTCACGAAGACCTGCGAAGAGGATCATGGCGAGACCATAGCCAAGTGAGGTAGCGATAGCGTAAACCACAGCCTGACCGAGGTTAAGCATGTGAGACGCGTCACCGAAAGTAAACTCCTTGGTCACTACTGTGATTGCGACACCGAGAACTGCACAGTTTGTGGTGATGAGTGGAAGGAAGATACCGAGAGCCTGATAGAGGCTAGGGCTGATCTTCTTCAGCACGATCTCCACCATCTGCACGAGGGCTGCAATCACGAGGATGAATGCGATGGTCTGGAGGAACTCGAGACCAAATGGCAAAAGGAGATACTTGTTAAGAAGGTAAGTCACAACAGTGGCGAGGGTGATGACGAAGCATACAGCTCCTGACATACCTGTCGCTGTGGAGAGCTTGTTCGATACGCCCAGGAACGGACAGATGCCGAGGAACTGGGAGAGCAGGATATTGTTTACGAATATCGCTGATACGATGATGATGATATACTCCATAGGACTTAGTTCTTTTTAGCTATTTTGTTGAACAGAACCATAAGGTAACCGAGTACCATGAAGGCTCCTGGAGCCATCACGAATGCGAGGATACCGTCACCTGGGATGAACTTCCAGCCGAAGATGGAACCGCTTCCGAGGATCTCACGAACGATGCCGATGACAGTAAGGGAGAGGGTGAAGCCCAGTCCGATACCGATGCCATCGAGGGCAGAGTCAATCACGCTGTTCTTGTTTGCGAATGCCTCAGCTCTACCAAGGACGATACAGTTCACAACGATGAGTGGGATGAACAGACCGAGAGTCTGGTAGACAGAAGGAAGATATGCCTGCATGAGGAGCTGGAGCACTGTCACGAAGGTAGCAATGACTACGATGTAGACAGGAATATGCACCTTGTCAGGAACGATAGGGGCGATCAGGGAGATGGCCATGTTTGAGAGGATGAGCACGAAGAGTGTGGCAAGACCCATCTCGAGACCATTCATTGCTGATGTCGTAGTAGCGAGTGTCGGACACATACCGAGCACAAGGACGAATGTAGGGTTGTTCTTGATGAACCCGTCAGTGATAAGTTTAAGCTTGCTCATACTTTATTCCTCCTGCTTGTTAAGTGACTTCACGAAATTGACTGCCTGCTCTACAGCGGCAGTGTAGGCACGTGAGGTGATGGTGGAAGCTGTGATGGCGTCCACGTCGCCGCCGTCCTTCTTTACCTTGAGTATCTTCTCAGGACCGAAACCCTTCCACTGGCTCATGAAGTTCTCGTCTGAGTTGCACTTTGCACCAAGTCCTGGTGTCTCAGAGTGCGCGAGCACTGAAGTGTTATATACGGTACCATCTGGAAGCACGCCCACCATGACGGTGAGAGGGCCGCCGAAGCCCACTGTGGTGCTCTTTACTGCGTAAGCGAGCACTGTGGTGTCGGCTGCTGATACATAATACTCGTCGATACCCTCAGCTGACTGCGCGTCAGAAAGGTTTCCGCCCTCAGGAAGGACCTCAGCGATAGATGCTACGAGAGCCTTCTTCGCTGCGTCCTGGATAGGCTGATAGGTGAGTGCATATACTCCACCGAGGATGGCTGCGCAGATGAGGCAGACTCCTGTGAGGCAGAGCGCCATGTTTTTCAATGATGATGTTGCTGCCATGTCTTATGCCCTCCCGTATTTTTTCTGATGGCACCACTTGTTAAGAAGTGGAACTGTCATGTTCATGATAAGGATAGCGAAGGAAACTCCTTCTGGATATGCTCCGAAGTAACGGATGAGCATCGCGATGAGACCGATTCCAGCACCGAAGATGATGCCGCCCTTTGTGCTCATAGGCGAGGTTACATAGTCTGTAGCCATGAAGCAGCTACCGAGTATCATACCACCGGTGAGGAGGTTGAAGATAGGGTCGGTGAACTGAGCAGGGTTAACGAGCCACATGATGCCTGAGAATACAAATACTGTAGCCCAGATTGAAAGGGTGATGTGTGGCTTGATGACTCTACGGCAAACGAGATAAACGAAGCCTGCGAGAAGTGCGAGGGCTGAGATCTCACCAGCTGAACCGCCAAGGTTCGCGAAGAGCATCTGGCTATATGAATAGCCATGCTCTGCCATGAGATCCTGTACGGTAGAGCCCTGCATGAGACCTTCCTTGATCACGCCGAGAGGGGTGGCGCCTGTAGTGGCATCCACGCCCCAGAGTCCCTTAGGTGCCTCCCAATGTGTCATATAGGTAGGGAATGAGAGGAGAAGGAACACACGACCGACGAGTGCTGGGTTGAAAGGATTCTGTCCAATGCCTCCGAATGTCATCTTTGCTACGCCGATAGCGACAATGGCGCCGATGAGTACAACCCACCAAGGTGTGGTGGCAGGGAGGTTCATCGCGAGCAGCACGGCTGTCACGATGGCTGAATGGTCTGCGATGGTGCAAGGCTTCTTCAGAAGCCACTTGGTGATGGCCCACTCGAGGAGTACGCATGAAACAATGCTCACGCCAAGTACCATCAGCTCACCCCATCCATAGAAGATGACTGAGACGATCACCGCTGGCATGAGGGCCAGGAGCACATCGATCATCAGCGACTTGGTAGACGCTGGCGCATGTACGTGCGGTGAAGGTGAAACCAAATATTTACTCATATTACTACTATTTTGCTTCGTTTGACTTTGCGGCCTCAGCGGCAGCCTTTGCGGCAGCTGCACGAGCCCTGATGATGCCGAGAACCTGTCCCTTGGCAATGTTTATGCGGTCGAGGAGTGCGATGTTTGCAGGACAGCTGAACTGGCAGCTACCGCAAGAGATACAGTCCTGAACTGCATTTGCCTCGAGCTGCTCCATGTCGCCAGCCTTTGCGAGGCGGTTCAGAAGGAATGGCTCCAGGCCCATTGGACATGCACTTGCACAGCGACCACAGCGGATACATGCACTTGCCTCGAGACGCTTGGTGCTCTTTGCTGAGAGGTAGAGGATTGATGATGAACCCTTTACGGTGCAAGCGTCGAGGTTAGCGATGGCCTTACCCATCATTGGACCACCGCTGATGAGCTTGGCTGCTCCCTCTGGGATGCCGCCAGCGTACTCTGCGATGTATGAGAGTGGCATACCGATGCGGAAAAGGTAGTTGTGAAGGTTCTCCTTCGCTACGCAGTCGCCGGTGATGGTCAATGTGTTTGTGATGAGTGGCTTGTTCTTCTGTACTGCCTCGTATACTGCGAGTGCTGTAGCTACATTCTGCACTACTGCACCTACGCTGATAGGGAGGCCGCCTGACTTCACCTGACGCTTCATGACAGCGTCGATGAGCTGCTTCTCACCACCCTGAGGGTACTTCTTCTTGAGGGTCATCACCTCGATGTCCTGGTAGCCGAGAACTACTACAGCCTCCTCTACGGCCTTGATGGCCTCAGGCTTGTTCTCCTCGATGCCGATGACGCACTTGCACTCAGGACCGAGGATGTTCTTCATGATGGCTGCACCTACTACGATCTCCTTTGTTCTCTCGAGGAGGATACGGAAGTCGCTGGTAAGATATGGCTCACACTCGGCACCATTCAGGATGAGGCACTCAGGCTTCGCATTTGGACCTGGGTTGAGCTTCACGTGGGTAGGGAAGGTCGCTCCACCGAGACCTACGACTCCGCAAGCCTTGATGCGCTCCAGCGCTACCTCGCGCTCTGGGATCTTTGTGATGAGGGTGTCTGAAAGGTCTACTCCATCTACCCATTCGTCACCTTCTACGGCGATCTCCACATGGGTCATGAAGTTTCCGGAAATGTCCTTGCGAGGTGCAATGGACTTGACTGTACCAGACACTGATGAATGCACGAACGCAGAGATGAATCCGCCTGGTTCTGCAATCACCTGGCCCACCTTCACCTTGTCGCCTACTGCCACGATAGGCTTAGCTGGCGCACCGAGGTGCTGAGCCATTGAGATATAGACTGTCTGCGGAAGAGGGAGGACCTCAATCGCGCAGTCGCGTGCGATCTTCGCATCATGTGGATGCACACCGCCTATTGAAAATGTTCTCTTAGCCATTGTTCTCCTCCTTCTTTACAGGTTCTGCTTCCTTCGCTGCGGCTTCGGCAGCTGCTGCCTTTGCGGCCTCCGCTGCTTCCTTCGCCTTTCTGTTACGCTCGGCGATGCGTGCCTTGATGCCCTCCTTGTCGAGTGGCTTAGGGAAGTTCACGCCGTGGATGGCCTCTGTAGGACACATGGCCTCGCACTCGCGGCAGAGTTTACACTTTGTGAAGTCGATGTAAGCTACGTTGTCAGTGATGGTGATGGCATCGTGTGTACAGGTCTTCGCGCAGATGCCACATCCTATACAAGCAGATGCACAAGCCTTCTTCGCTACTGGGCCCTTGTCCTTGTTAATACAAGAAACGTAGAGTCTCATGCTGCGAGGTCCCTTGTTCCTGATCTCGATCACATGCTTAGGACATGCCTTAGAGCATGCTCCGCAGGCAGTACACTTCTCTTCATCTACTACTGGAAGACCAGTAGCTGGGTCCATGCTGATAGCGCCGAACTGGCAAGCCTCCACACAGTCTCCACATCCGAGGCAACCATAGGCACAGCCTGTGTCGCCAGCGTAGAGAGCTGCCTTGACCTTGCATGATGCAAGTCCATCGTAGTCGTTGGTTTTAGGGCGTTTGTCGCAGGTACCGTTACAACGTACCACTGCGACCATAGGTGCCTTTTCCTTGACTTCATAGCCGAGGATTGAAGCGACTTTCTTCATCACTTCGTTTCCTCCTACCGGACAGTAGTTGTTGTCGAGGTTTGGAGCCTTGACAGCTGCATCTGCAAATGCACGGCAACCAGCGAAACCACAACCTCCACAATTTGCTCCCGGCATCACTTT
Organism: Bacteroidales bacterium; assembly: GCA_024398075.1. Taxonomy (GTDB): domain Bacteria; phylum Bacteroidota; class Bacteroidia; order Bacteroidales; family UBA932; genus Cryptobacteroides. Next base: position 6,182 of record JAKSJM010000042.1, read on the forward strand.
CTCCACCTCATCGATGCGTGGATCTTCCTCTACCTTGAATTTCTTCGCAATGAAGAACAGGACGAGTGCTAGCACCAGACCGAGGCCTGCGAGAATTAGAATTGTCCAGAAAAATGTTTGAGTCATTATTTTGTTAGTTATTTGATTTCAAATCTATAGCCTTTTGCGAGCTTATCTCGCATGAGCCACACTATGAGATAGTATAGCGCGCCCGCGCCTATGCCTGCGAGGCCTGAGGCGAGCTCGTTAACTCCAAGTCCCAGAAGCGTCATGAGAACGGCCACAAAAACGACTAAAGGCCCGATGTATGCTATCATCACGGCCTTCTGTCCCATGGATTCCTTCATCACTACGGTCACATCCTGACCGGTCACGAAGCCTTCTTTTGTGGCTACTTCCACTATTTTCTTCTTTGCTTCCGACATCCCACAGAGCGAAGATGCGTGACACGAAGCGCAGGCAGACTCAGAGATGATCTCCACCTGTGTGCACTCGCGTGTCACCGAAATAATCTTGCCCTTATGTGATATCTCTCCTGCCATTAGAACTCTCCTGTATCTGCGAATCCGCCATTTCCGCCACCGCCTGCGAAAGGCTCGTCGTAGCTGTTCATGCTGGATTCAAATGTCTGTGCCTGGATGTCAAAGTCCTCTGTGAGCTCGGTGAAGCGGATCTGGTCGCCGCGGAATCTCATGTCGATGTCAGCGGTCTCACCATTTCTGTGCTTCGCAATGACGATCTGTGTCTTCTCTCTGTCCTCTACGTTCTCGGACATGCCGACGTAGTCTGGACGGTGGATGAAGATTACCATATCGGCATCCTGCTCGATAGAACCAGACTCTCGAAGGTCGCTGAGCTGAGGCTTACCGGTACCACCGGTACGGGTAACAGCCTGACGCGAGAGCTGTGAGAGGGAGATGATAGGGACGTTCAGCTCCTTGGCTGTAGCCTTGAGCGTACGCGAGATGGCTGCGACCTCCTGCTCACGCATACCTCGAAGCTCTGCAGGTCCCTGCATGAGCTGGAGGTAGTCCACAAACACGAGCCTTACACCCTTGTTCTTCACGAGGGTCTTGAGCTTCGTGCGGAACTCCATGATAGGAATGCCTGGAGTGTCGTCGATGTAGAGCGGAGCCTTCGCGAGATTCTTGAGCTTGTATTCAAGCTGCTGCCACTCAAATGGTTCCAGCTTGACACCACCCTTTATCTTGTCGGCAGGGAGTCCTGACTCTGATGTCATCATACGCTTGACCAGCTGGATGGCTGACATCTCAAGAGAGAAGAATGCCACTGGGATGTGGTGATCCACTGCTGCATTTCTCGCAAGGTTAAGCGAGAATGCGGTCTTTCCCACTGATGGACGTGCTGCGAGGATGATGAGGTCGGAAGGCTGCCATCCGCCAGTGATCCTGTCGAGGGTAGGGAAGCCTGAAGGGACACCAGTCGCTCCCTCCTTCGTCTGGAGCTCCTCGAGCTCGGTCATCGCTGTATTGATGATGGAGCCGATGTCCTGGACTTCCTTCTTTACGCTGTTCTTGATAGCGTCGTACACCTTCGACTGAGCGTGGTCGATGAGATCCTCCACCTTTACGGACTCGTCAAATGCATCCTTGAGTATCTCGTGAGATGCGGTGATGAGGTCTCTCTGGATGGTCTTCTGCTTGAGGATCTTAACGTAGAACTCCATGTGCGCAGCCGAACCTACCTTCTGTGAAAGGTCGGTCAGGAACACTGGACCTCCCACGGCCTCAAGGTTTCCTTTCTCCCTAAGCTTGGCAGTTACGGTGACATAGTCCACGGATGTGTGCTCGGTCACAAGGCTCGAGATGGCCTCGAAGACCATACGATTCTTCACGCCGTAGAAGCAAGACGCGGAGAGTTCCTCCATCGCTTGGTCTACGCACGCTGGCTCTATGAGCATCGCTCCGAGGACTGCCTCTTCGACGTCAAGAGCCTGAGGTGGTTTGTTTCCCATCTCAAGCCCTATAGTGTCCAAGTTGACAGCCTGCTCCTTCCTCTTGCGAGGTGTTCTGCTGGTGTCAGGCATAATCTTGTATTTGGCTTAGTCCTTATTTGCGCCCTCGAAGTCAGGGTTCACAATGATTCTACCACAGTGCTCGCAGATGATGAGCTTCTTGTTTGAAGCAACGTCGATGAGACGCTGAGGAGTGATGGTGTTAAAGCAGCCACCACAAGCATCGTTGTTGTAGATAGAAACGACAGCGAGATGATTGCTTACGCTGGCACGGATACGCTCGTAAGCGCTCATGGTACGAGGGTCGATCTTAGCTGCACATGCATCTCTCTTTGCGCGGAGACGCTGCTCCTCTGCAGAGGTAGACTCTACGATGGTAGCGAGCTCCTCTTTCTTAGCCTTGAGGTCGTCGCTGATGATGCTGATCTGATCCTTGGTAGCCTCGATGCTCTCCTTCTTCTTGAGGATGGCGCTCTTGGTGTCGTTTATGTTCTTCTCGGAAATCTGTCTGAGATAGCCCTGGTTCTCGATCTCCTTGTTGATGGAGTCGAACTCACGGCTGTTTGTGATGTTCTCGAGCTGAGTCTTGTACTTGAGGATCTCCTCGTCAAGCTCTACGATGTCCTGCTTGTATGCAGTGATGTTCTTGTTGAATGTCTCGATGATCTCGGTGTCCTGAGCCACCTTGGCCTTGAGTGCCTCGAGCTCAGTCTCGAGTGCCTCTACCTCTGCAGGGAGCTCACCACGCATCTGAAGTATCTCGTCGATGTCGGTGTCTGCCATCTGGAGCTCATAGAGAGTCTTGAGCTTCTCCTCTACGCTGAGATCTGAATCCGCGAATGTCTTCGCGAGTGACATGAAGGTTTCCTTCTGGTCGATCGGGGTCTCAACTTTCTTAGTTTTCTTTGTAGCCATATCTGATTTTGAATGTTATATTCATTGAAAAAAATTATAAGCGTGCAAAGATACTAAAAAATGGGCAAATTTGGAAAAGAATTTTACAGCAGTTTCTTAACCTCTTCGAGCTGCTCTCTGATGTCCTTCAGAGAGTCGATGACCTTGGTCTGTCTGTCCACTGTTTTCTTGTCTCCCTTGAGTGCCTTTGCGACGCCCTCCAGGGTCATTCCCTTTGTGTTTACGAGGAAGTGAATCTGCTTGATGAGTTCGATGTCTTCCTTTGTGTACCTGCGGTCTCCGCGAGAAGATCTGTGTACCTTGAGGAAACTGCTGAATTCGTTGGACCAGTAGCGGACTAGTGAGGCGTTCTCTCCGATCATCTCGGCCACCTCTCCGATGGTGTAGTATAATTTATCCATAATAAACTGTTAATCAAGTGATTGTCCAATGTTTGTGGCCATGTACAAAAAGCTTGCGTACTGGTCTGGTGTAAGGTCGGCGAAGAAGTAGTGGACAGGGTCTACAACGACGGTGTCGCGAACCACTTCATAGTGCAGATGAGGAGCGAAAGCATTGCCAGAAAGTCCCACAGTACCTACCTTGGTGCCCTTGCTGACGCGCTGCCCCTTCGAGACCGTGATGTTTCCGAGGTGAGCGTAGCGCGTCGTGTAGCCTCCTTCGTGCTCGATGGTCACTACGTTTCCATCTCCCTTCTTCGACCTCGTGACGTCGGCTACCACTCCGCTGGCGGTCGCGAAGACTGGGTCTCCCTGGGTGGCGATGAGGTCGATGCCGCGATGCTCGGCTGGCACCTTGAAGTATGGGTTAACCTTCTGTCCCACAGAGGCTCCGACCTGCGCGTAGCTGATCGTCTCGAGTGGAAGGTTCATCGGGATGTCCGTTCCGTATGCTATCTTGCTTGCTGTAAAAATGCGCCTGAAATTCTCCTCCACACGGTCTGCGGATGCCTGGGCGCTAGCGGTTTTCATGGCAATGTACTCGTGCATCTTCCTGTCCGGAATGGTGTCGCTTCCCTGGATGAGATCCGACTGTGTCACTGGGTCCATCGATGGCACCTGTGCGTGGAAAATGTCCTCGTAGATCTTTGCGTCCTTCACCTCAAGGGCGGAGATTGCATCGCCTATAAGTTTCTGCTGCTCAAGCATTTGAGGATATGCTTTCTTCATCAGGCGATTTTCCCTCATGAGCTTCTTTTCGGAGTCGGTGGAGATGAATGTGGCGAAGATGACATAGTACAGGATCGCCAGTGAAACAGACCCTATGACGAATGCCAATGCTTTCTTGATGTAGTGCCAGGTAGAGGATGTTACCTTCTTGAAGGTGAAGCTGCTCTTGTCAAACTCGTACTGATGCATGGCTATCTCCTCCTGCTGGCAGAAGGCCTGGTGAGACTGGCCTTGCCGTTTTCCTTCCTGCTGCGTACCAGGTCCTCGTATTCCTTCTTTGTGAGGTCGAGGTCGTAGAATGCTGCAGGGTCCACCTGGGTGTCCTTGTAAAGCACTTCATAATGCACGTGCGGTCCTGTGGACTTGCCCGTGCTTCCCACTTCTCCGATGCAGTCACCGCGCTTGAGCTTTATGCCTTCGGCGACGTACACGACGTTCATGTGGGCATATCTTGTCTTGTAGCCGAAACCATGGTCAATGATCACCTGGTTTCCATAGCCATTGAACTCATATTTTATTACATCCACGACGCCGTCTCCGGTGGCGTAGATAGGGGTGCCCTTGTCGGTCGCGAAGTCCACTCCCTTATGGAATTCCCCGCCACCATAGACGGGGTCTGTACGATGACCGAAAGGACTGGCAATGTGATACTTACCGCCAGGGTTGATAGGCGGGATGGCTGGTATGCAAGAAGCCATGTCGCCAGCCATCTTAGACAGTGTGCCGACCTCGTCAAATGACTTCGAGTTCACGTACACTTCCTTGGTCAGATGGTCGAGGCGCTCGGCTGTGCGTCGCAGCTGGCTTCCCTGGCTCACGCCATCCAGCCAGTCGTAGCGACTGGCGCTCGCTATGCCTGAGTGGAGAAGCTCCTGCGGGATGTCGTTCAGGCCGAAAATCGAACGGTAGACCTCAGCGTCCCTGGTCTCGAGGCCTTGGAGCATGTCGTCGTAGCCGTCTAGATTCGCATTAAGCACCTCAAGCTTTGAGTTCCACGATGTGTTCTGCCACTTAAGGATGGCTGTCTTCGGGGTGTCAAACTTCAGAACGGAGGTGTATATCCAGAAGTACAGCAAAGCCAAGGCTATGCTCCCCAGGAAAAGGAGCATGCTTTTCAAGAATTTCCTGCGGAGTGGGACCTTCTTCAACTGTTCGAAAAGAAGGGTCTCCGGATTAAGTGTGTACCCTTTTATTTTGGACATACGCTAGCAAATATAGTCTTTTTTGTCAAAAATTGTGCTAAATTTGTAGATTGCTATAAAAACGGAAAGTAAAAGACACCAAATATGACATCAAAGGAAATCAGACAGAAGTTCCTTGACTTCTTCGCTTCGAAGGGACACACAGTGGTTCCATCGGCACCTATGGTCGTGAAGAACGACCCTACACTTATGTTCACGAACGCTGGTATGAACCAGTTCAAGGATTTCTTCCTTGGAAATGCCACTCCTAAGTTCTCAAGGGCTACAGACTCTCAGAAGTGCCTCAGAGTAAGTGGAAAGCACAACGATCTCGAGGAGGTCGGACATGACACTTACCACCACACTATGTTCGAGATGCTCGGAAACTGGAGCTTCGGTGACTATTTCAAGAAAGAGGCTATCGATTGGGCCTGGGAACTTCTCACCGATGTTTATGGCATCGATCCAAATCTTCTTTATGCTACCGTATTCGAGGGTAGCGCAGAGGATGGTACCGAGATGGATACCGAGGCAAGAAATGCATGGCTTCAGCACCTTCCTGCTGACCGCATCATCTTCGGAAACAAGCATGATAACTTCTGGGAGATGGGTGACACAGGCCCTTGCGGTCCTTCGAGTGAGATCCACATCGACATCCGTACCCAGGAGGAGAAGGACGCTTCCGGCATCCCAGGAAAGGACCTTGTAAACCAGAGCGATCCACATGTGATCGAGATCTGGAACCTCGTGTTCATGCAGTATAACAGAAAGGCAGACGGTCATCTCGAGTCACTTCCTGCAAAGAATATCGATACCGGTATGGGCTTCGAGCGTCTCTGCGCCGTGCTTCAGGGAAAGAACTCGAACTACGATTCAGACGTGTTCACTGGCATGCTCGCAAAGATCGAGGAACTTTCAGGACATAAGTATCGCGAGAATGCGGATGTAGACGTGGCTATGCGCGTTATCGCTGACCACATCCGTACCATCAGTTTCTCCATCGCAGACGGTCAGCTTCCTTCAAATGTGAAGGCTGGATATGTCATCAGAAGAATCCTTCGTCGTGCCGTTCGTTACGGTTACACCTTCCTCGGATTCAATGAGCCATTCCTTTGCAGGCTCGTTCCTCAGCTCATCAGCGACATGGGTGAGGCTTATCCAGAGCTCAAGGCTCAGCAGAAACTCATCGAGAGCGTGATCCGTGAGGAGGAGATGGCATTCCTCAAGACACTCGACAGAGGTATCAGCCTCATGGACGAGTACATGAAGAAGTCTGAGCAGACCAAGGTCATCGCTGGCGAGGACGCATTCAAGCTTTATGATACATTTGGATTCCCTATCGACCTTACCCAGCTCATTGCTGCTGAGAACGGCTATACCGTTGACCTTGATGGCTTCAACGTAGAGCTCAAGAAGCAGAAGGATCGTGCTCGTAACGCTACCGCAAACGAGTTCGGTGACTGGTATGAGTACCACAGCGGCGAGGTGGAGTTTGTCGGATATGACACCACTACAGTCGAGGGCGCACAGCTTCTCAAGCAGCGTACCGTAAAGCAGAAGAACAAGGAGATGCTTCAGCTCGTCTTCGACCGCACCCCATTCTATGGTGAGATGGGTGGTGAGGTCGGTGACACCGGATACATCGTGGCTGAGGATGGAGAGAAGATCGCTATCCTTAACACCATCAAGGAGAATAACCTCACTATCCATATCGCCGAGCGTATCCCAGCAGACTGCGAGGGCACATTCACACTCGTTGTGGATGCAGAGCGCAGACAGAAGATTGCAAACAATCACTCTTGTACCCACCTTCTTGACGAGGTGCTTCGCGAGGTGCTTGGCACACATATTGAGCAGAAGGGATCATTCGTCTGCGACGAGTACTTCCGCTTCGACTTCTCACACTTCGAGAAGCTCACCCCTGAGCAGATCAGACTCGTTGAGAGCAAGGTGAACGCCATGATCCGTGCAAACCATGCTCTCGAGGAGAAGCGCGCGGCTACCATGGACGAGGCGAAGGAGATGGGTGCCATCGCTCTCTTCGGCGAGAAGTACGGCGACCGCGTAAGAGTAGTGAAGTTCGGTCCAAGCGTTGAGCTTTGTGGTGGATGCCACACCAGCGCTACCGGAAACATTGGATATTTCCAGATCACAGGTGAGTCTGCTATCGCAGCAGGCGTACGCCGTATCGAGGCTGTCACTGGCGAGGCTGCTGAAAACTATGCAAATGGCGTTCAGGATGCTCTCCGTTCAGCGAAGGCTCTCCTTAACAATGCTCCAGACCTTGCTGGCGCCATCCAGAAGCTCATGAACGAGAATGCTGAGTACAAGAAACTCGCAGACGAGTTCGCGAAGCAGAAGGCTGCGGGTTTCGCCGCTTCACTCGTGAATATGGCCAAGGAGATGGGTGGAACCAATGTTATCGCCCTCTCTGACATCGCAGCGCTTGGCGCAGACGCTACCATGATGCGCGATGCTGCCACACTTCTCCAGAAGGAGCAGAAGAACACAGCCATTGCCGCTGCATACGAAGCTGATGGCAAGCCACAGCTCCTGCTTATGTATTCTGCAGACCTCGTGGCTGCCGGAAAGAATGCTGGCAAGGATATTCGCGACGCTGCGAAGTTCATCCAGGGTGGTGGCGGTGGCCAGCCAGGCCTCGCTACTGCAGGTGGTAGAAACGTTGAGGGCCTCAAGGACGCTCTCGAGGCACTCGTAGCAGCAGTTACGAAATAGTAAAGAATAGATGAGGAAACTCGACAGATTCATTTTGAAGGCGTTTGCAGGACCGTTTGTAGCGATCCTGCTCGTCGTCGTCTTCATCCTGATGATGCAGTTTCTCTGGCTCTACATCGACGAGCTCGTAGGAAAGGGACTTGGCATCAAGGTCATCCTCGAGTTCCTCATGTGGGGATGTGTGACCATCCTCCCTCTGGCGATGCCTCTTGCCACCCTGCTCGCGTCCATGATGACCGTGGGCTCGATGGCTGAGAACAATGAACTCATGGCCATAAAGGCCTCTGGAGTGTCGCTGGGTAGGGTGATGACACCACTCTTTGTGGCGTGCGGTCTGATAAGTGTCGTGGCATTCTGGGTATCTGACCAGATGGTGCCAGTCGCTTACAATGAGATCTTTACGCTCCGAGAGGATATCAGCAAGACCAAGGACGAGATCAAGATCCCTCGAGGCACCTTCTATGATGGTATCGAGGGCTATGTCCTGAGAGTCAACGATAGAAATGATGACAGTGGCATGATGTACGGTGTCATGGTGTATGACCATTCTGCAGGAAAGGGAAATACAGCCATCACACTCGCCGACTCCGCTCTCATGAAGATGTCCAAGTCAAAGGATTACTTGACCTTCACCCTCTATAACGGTACGAACTACTCTGAGGACAACACGTACAAGTATCGTGATACCACGAGGGAGCTTCAGAAGATCAACTTCCTCAGGCAGGACCTTCTCATTCCTCTTCATAACTATACTTTCGAGAAGTCAGACAGCAGCCGTTTCGGCGATCAGGTCAAGGCTATGGAGCTCGAGAGGCTTGTTCACGACAGGGATTCCCTTCAGAATCTTGCGGACAAGGTTCACGAGGGGCATGTCATGAGGCTACCAGCTTCGACAAACCTCATCAAGTGGAAGCAGCTTGACACTTCCGCACTCGATAGGCACCTTCCTGACTTCCATCCAGAAGGATTCATGGAGTGGAAAGACCTTCACGAAGAGGCGAGAGCTTATGACCAAGCTGCTGAGAAGGCAAGAGAGTTCTCGGTGGATCTGTATTCATATAATAGAGATATGTATGAGTACAACTTCTACCTGCGACGTATGAACCTCGAGATCTTCCATAAGTATGCGGGGGCGCTCGCGTGTCTCATCCTTTTCTTCATTGGAGCGCCTCTGGGCGCGCTCATCAGAAAGGGTGGACTCGGCTCTTCAGCCATCGTCTCAGCCCTCTTCTTCGCGCTATACTGGGTCATCGATACATCTGGTAGCAAGCTGGCAAGGGATGGTGCGGTGGATCCTATGTCGGGAGCGTTCATAGCCATATATGCGCTGTTGCCGATAGGTGCCTTCCTGACATGGAAGGCGATAAATGATTCACCTATCTTTGACTCAGACAAGATAAAGACAGCATTCAGAAAAGCCAAGAGATTTATCAAAGGTATGTTCAAGAAGACAAGAATTGTCTACATGGGTACTCCGGAGTTTGCAGTAGCTCCGCTCGATGCGCTCGTGAAGGCAGGCTATAATGTGGTAGGAGTAGTTACTGTAGCAGACAAGCCTTCTGGTCGTGGCCTCAAGGTCAATGAAAGCGCAGTGAAGAAATATGCAGTGGAGCACGGCATTCCTGTACTCCAGCCTGTGAAGCTCAAGGATCCAGAGTTCCTGGAGGCTCTTCAGGCCTGGAAGGCAGATATGTTCGTGGTAGTTGCATTCAGAATGCTTCCTGAGGTGGTCTGGACCATGCCTAAGCTAGGTACATTCAACCTCCACGCCGCTCTCCTCCCTCAGTACAGAGGTGCAGCTCCTATCAATTGGGCTGTGATAAATGGTGAGCAGATGACAGGCGTCACTACTTTCAAGATTGACAAGGAGATAGACACAGGACACATTTTCCTTCGTCAGGAGCATCGTATCGCAGATACAGATACTGCAGGAGATGTACATGATGCCCTTATGGCCATCGGTACTGATCTCGTGCTGCAGACTGTTGAGGGTATCATCGAGGGCTCTATCGAGCCTCGCGTGCAGAGATCGTTCATTCAGGGTTCCGAGGTACTTAAGCCAGCACCTAAGCTCACCCGTGAGCTCTGCCACATTGATTGGAATGATACCACCAAGCACGTATACAACCTCATCAGAGGACTCAGTCCATATCCTACAGCTTTCACCGAGCTGGTAAAGGATGGCTCTGACCCTACCCAGATGAAGATATTTACAGCTGAAAAGCTTAGCTCGGAAGACATGCAGGCTGCCTTCGGAGTGGCTTCGGCAGCGCCTGGCACCGTCCTGTCGGACGGCAAGGCGCGTCTCGCCATCGCCACCCTTGACGGCGCCATCGGCATCCTCGACCTCCAGCTTGCTGGAAAGAAGAGGATGGATGTGAAGAGCTTCCTTCTCGGCTTCCGTGACCCTTCTGCATACAAGTGTACAGAGGGTACTTCCAAGGCTGAAATTGAAAAAACTAAAGCATAAACTATGTTGAAGAAAATCAGAATCGTTCTCGAGACCATCTTCTTTCTCGGGATTACTGCGTTGCTACTTGGCACCGCGCTGAATTTCGGAGGCTGGCATGAAAATCCAGGAGTTGCAGATCAGCTCGGATGGATGGCCAAGCTTCAGTTCCTTCCATCGCTGCTCGCAGGAAACTTCATCGTCGTGGCAGCTCTTGTACTTTTGACCCTTGTGTTCGGAAGAATCTATTGTTCTGTGATTTGCCCTCTGGGATCACTCCAGGATATCATCAATTACATCTCTGCTCGTGTACATGCCTTCAAGGCGAAGAAAAAGAAGGCTCAGAAGAAGGATGAGCCTGAGGCTGTGGAGGAGAAAGACCCTGCTACGGTTAAGAGAGTGGCTGCACACATGGCTGTAGAGGACTTCAAGTCTTATGTAGTGAGAAACACTGACAGGGACGCCGTCAAGGCTAAGGAAGAGGAGCTCCGTCAGGAACTCGAGGCAGCGGAGGCAGAGCTCGAAGAGCTCGGCGAGCGCCGTGAGGACGAGGAGCCCGTGGACTGGCGCAAGATGGAAGAGCTCAAGCAGGCTGCTGAGGCTTCACTCGAGGGCGATTCATCCAAGAGTGGTTATCTTAACCAGGGTAGGGTGGTGCGCAAGCGCAAGGAAGTCACCAAGGAAGAGAAGGATGCCAAGGCCAAGGCTGCCGCTGCGGCTGCTGACAAGAGAAGAAAGAGTCAGAGACTTCATTTCCACAAGGAGCTCAAGTGGGTTCGCTATATCGTATGGGTGCTTTTCGTAGCTGCCCTCATCGCAGGAGTACAGGCGCTCGTAGCGCTCCTTGCTCCATATAGTGCATACGGACGTATCGTAAGCAGCATCGTGAACCCTCACGGCTGGATCGTGCCTACAGTAGCAGGCATCACACTCGTTGCACTCGTGATACTCGCATGGACTGGCGGTAGAACTTACTGCAATGTTATCTGCCCAGTAGGTACCACCCTCAGCTTCTTCTCACGCTTCGCCATCTTCCGTCCTATGATTGACAAGAAGAAGTGTGTAAGCTGCGGAAACTGTGAAAAGAACTGCAAGGCTCAGTGCATTGATTCGATATCTAAGACCATCGATTACTCACGCTGTGTGGACTGCTTCGACTGTATCAGCAGCTGTAAGCCAGGTGGACTGAAGTACAAGTTCGCTTACGGCAAGGCAGCAAATGCTCCTCAGAGCCCTGCTGACCTTCTGAAGAATATCGAGTTCGCAAAGCCAGTGAAAGAGGAAAAGAAGGGTCCAAACATCATAGTGGATACCAGCCTCGAGGATACAGATGAAGGCCGTAGAGCATTCATTAATGGCGCCATCATGGCAGGAACAGCTCTTGCTGCTGGTACTGTCATCTCAGAGGTGTCAGCGACTGCCCAGAACATGAAGCTTGACGGAGGTCTCGCTGAGGTCCTGCCTAAGCAGGCCCCTAAGCGCGAGACTCCTATCGTCCCTGCTGGTTCAGGTAGCGTGAAGGACTTCTACAGGCATTGTACTGCATGCCAGCTCTGCGTGGAGAACTGTCCAAACAAGGTCCTTCGTCCATCCCTTGGCCTTGACCATCTCATGCAGCCTGAAATGGGCTATGAGCATGGCTACTGCCGTCCAGAGTGTACCAAGTGCTCTGAGGTATGCCCTGCAGGCGCCATCAAGAAGATGGAAGCCGAGCAGAAGGCTAGCACCCACATCGGTCATGCTGTGGTGAATCTCGAGCTCTGCGTTGTGAACACCGATGAGGTGAGCTGCGGAAACTGCGCCGCTCATTGCCCTGCAGGTGCCATCAAGCTGGTGAAGAAGAATCCAGATGATGAGAACTCACCACGCATCCCTACAGTGAACGCTGAGCGTTGTATCGGCTGCGGAGCCTGCGAGTTCCTCTGCCCAGCACGCCCTGTCAGCGCCATCCACATCGAAGGAAACACAGTACACACCGTTTAAATAAGGAAATTATGGACAGAAGAGAATTCCTCAAGATAAGCGGTACTGCTGCCGTAGGTGCAGGTATCGCTGCATGTAAGCCTAAGGACAAGACTCCTCAGGCTGCCCAGAATGAGCCAGAAGGCCCAGAGCAGATGCCACTTCGCGACTGCGCTGGTGACCAGGTCTCCATCCTTGGCTATGGCTGTATGAGATGGCCAATGATAAAGGATGCCAATGGTCGCGATATCATTGACCAGGAGAAGGTAGATGAACTCGTCGCATACGCGATGGAACATGGCGTGAACTACTATGACACGTCTCCAGTTTACCTCCAGGGTCAGAGTGAGGCTGCCACAGCGAAGGCGCTGAGCCGTTATCCTCGCGACAGCTACTACCTTGCCACCAAGGCATCTAACTTCTCGGACTCAAGCTTTGAGAACTCTGTGAAGATGTACAAGCGCTCGCTTGAGATCTTCCAGACCGACCATATCGATTATTATCTGCTCCACAGCATCAGCGGCATGGATGCCTTCAAGGCTCGCTTTGAGGACACCGGCCTGCTTGAGTATTTGCTCAAGGAGCGTGAGGCTGGGCACATCCGTAGGCTTGGCTTCTCATTCCACGGCCCAAACAGTGGATTGGCAGACCTTCTCACTCTTCACGACAAGTATCATTGGGACTTCATCCAGATTCAGATGAACTATGTGGACTGGAACCACGCAGAAGGCAGAAATGAGAACGCCAGCGAGATGTATCAGTGGCTTGACGAGAAGCAGATTCCTATCGTCATCATGGAGCCGCTTCTCGGTGGACAGCTCGCAGATGTGCCAGACGCCATCGAGGAGAAGTTCAAGGAGCGCACCCCATCGAAGAGCGTCGCTTCATGGGCATTCCGCTTCTGCGGCACTCACCCACGCATCCTCACCGTGCTCAGCGGTATGACATACATGGAGAACCTCAAGGACAACCTTGATACCTACCTCCATTTCAAGCCTCTCACAGAGGAGGAACTGTCGTTCCTCGACGAGCAGGCAGCAGTGATTAGGAGCTTCCCTCTGGTGAAGTGTACCGGCTGCCAGTACTGCATGCCTTGCCCTTACGGCATCGACATCCCTGGCATCTTCCGTCACTATAATAAATGTATCAACGAGGGCCTTGCACCGAACGTGAAGGAGCCTGAGTCACAGGCTGACTTCAAGAAGCTTCGTCGCAAGTACATCACTTCATACAACGAAGCCATTGCCACAGTGCGCCAGGCTGACCACTGTATCCATTGCGGTCAGTGCATGTCACACTGCCCTCAGCGCATCCGCATCCCGAATGAACTGAGACGTATCGACAGGTTTGTGAACGACTTGAAGAAGGTCACCCTTTAGGCACGACCTGAAAACTTATAGCTGAGGGCGCTGGCGATTCGCACAGCGTCCTTTGCTTTTCCCTCCACGGTCCAGCCGCCGAGGCTTCTCTCGAAGGAGAGACGGTCTTCCCAGACTCTGGTGATCTTGTTGACAATGAATCTGTTCCTGAAGTAGAGATTTTCTCCCTCTTCTCTCTCAAGCACGTAGTCTTTCTCCTCCATGAAGTCTATCACTGCCTTCTTTATGTCGGAGAACTCGCCTGGAACCTCAGCGCTAGCCTTTGTGTATCCAAGTCTTGGGTAGATGGCTGACACGATGAGGAACATGGCCTCTATCTTGAGTACAGATATCCATCCTTCGTTGAAAATCTGCTCCACTCCCTTAGGGATTATGCCAGCGAAAGAGAGTATGGCGATCACCAGCGCCATGAGGACGCTGATGTACAGCCAGTATTTTAGGGCTCTTACTACGTATTTCATACTTGTTTTCTTTTCTGCAAATATAAACATTTTTGATGTGTGCACGAAAATTGTTAGATTTGTGGATTAGAAATCAAACACTTTCCAGATATGTCAGAATACAGAGAAGATCCTCTCGAGAGAATCGCTCGCGAAGAGGCAGCAAAGAAGAATAACACACCGAAGATGATCATGTGGGTGCTCGCGGCTGTGGCTGTGGCCCTCGCTGGTGCATTGGCTTACATCTGGTCGTCTAAGTCGGCATTGGTCAAGGACCTTAACCTTGAGAAGGCAGACCTTACTGAGCAGATCGTCGCTCTCCAGGCAGACTATGAGAGCCTTTCTACTGAGTACGATGTCATCAACTCACAGCTCGACTCGTCCAAGGAGGAGGTCGCTCAGCTCGTAGAGCGCATCCAGAAGACCGAGGCCACAAACAGAGCGAAGATGCGTCAGTATGAGAAGGAACTCGGTACCCTCAGAAGCATCATGCGTAACTATATCGTACAGATCGATTCGCTGAATACATTGAACAAGAAGCTCACTGCCGATGCAGCAGCTGCCCGTAAGGAGGCTGCTGAGTCGAAGAGAGCGAATAGAGAGCTCAACGAGCAGGTGGAGCACCTTTCTGGCAAGGTGGCTTCTGGCGCTGTCATCAAGGCTAGAGGCTTGAACATTGCCGCATATAATGCTTCAGGTAAGGAGACTGACAGAAGCAGCCGCGTCGTGAAGATGCTCGTGAACCTCAGCCTCGTGGAGAATGAACTCGCTGAGCACGGCCCAGTGAGAGTCTACGTGGTAGTGAAGGATCCAGATGGAAATGTCATCACAAATGGCAGCAGCGTTGGTTTCGAGTGTGGAGGTCAGGCGCGCACAGCTTCTGCATCCCGCGAGGTGGACTACGAGGGTTCGGAGGTTGACCTCAGCATCTATGTCAATGATCTCACAGACAAGTGCGTGAAGGGCGTTTACTCAGTGGAGGCCTACACCACTCAGTCATACCTTGGTAGCGCTGAGACGCTGCTCAGATAGGCATTGGTTTACATACACACACCTTTTTGCCGTAGTTTCTGCACCTACTGCGACTTCTACTCGGAGCTTTGCCCGAGGGATGTCTCGCAGGAGGTGCAGAGCGCTTTATTCTCTTCCTTCCAGGCCAATGTTCTGGAGGAAATAGGGCGTCGGGTAGTGAGCCCTGGGGCACCAGACACCATCTATTTCGGTGGAGGCACACCTTCGGTGCTGCCGCTCGATGTGGTTCAGGCGATAGTGGCAGCCCTGCGTGAGCGGGGCGTCTCTGGCGCCGACGAGTTCACCTTCGAGGTGAATCCTGACGACATAGTGACGCGCGGTAGCGACTACGTCGCGTCGCTTCTCGCCCTCGGCGTCTCGCGCATCAGCATGGGCGTGCAGTCGTTCGACGACGGCATCCTGCGCTGGATGAATCGCCGCCATAGCGCCGCTGATGCGGCGGAGGCGATGGCGATTCTGCGGCGCGCAGGGGTGCAGAACATCAGCATTGACCTGATCTTTGGGCTGTCGCAGCTGAGCGAACCCCAATGGTTAGAGACCATTGAAAAAGCCCTCCAGCTACATCCGGAGCACATTTCGGCGTACCAGCTCTCCATCGAGGAAGGGAGCGCCCTCGGACGCATGGCCCGTTCGGGCCAGTACGAGGAAGCGTCCGACGAGCTTTGCCGCCGCCAGTACGACCTTCTCTGCGAGAAGCTCCGCGCCGCCGGCTACCACCACTACGAGATCTCAAACTGGGCCCTCCCAGGCCGCGAGGCCGTCCATAACTCCGCCTACTGGCGCCGCGTCCCCTACCTCGGCCTCGGCCCCGGCGCCCACTCCCTCACTTTCCGCCCTCACCCCGCCTCCGCCTTCGCCACCGCCGCCCAACCTTCTGATTCCGTTCAGCTTTCAGCCTCCGTCCAGTTGTCCGCCTCTGCCCAGTCTTCCGGCTCCGTTTCGCCGTGCGCCGCTGCGCCTTCTTGCGAGCCTCAGCCTCTCGAGACGTCCTCCCATCCTTCTGGCTCGTTCCAGCAGGTACGAAGCTGGAACAGCGAGGGTATCCAGTCCTACACCTCCGAGTCGGAGGTCTTGACCGCCGACGAGATCCGCACCGAGACCATCATGCTCGCCCTCCGCACCTCCGCCGGCATCCCCGCTGCTCTGCTTCATTCCCTCGTTTCCTCGACCGATATCACGTCTTCTTCCGTCCGTCCTTCTTCAGTCTGCGTTTCTTTGACCGAAACGTCTTCTGTCGAGCCGACTTTCGTAGACGCTTGTTTCGTTGATGCGTATTCCGCTGTGTCTCCGGTCGTGGAGGCGCTCCTCTCCGAAGGCGCCCTCGTCCGCGTCGGCGACCGCATCCGCATCCCTGAGGATCACTTCTTCGTTTCCGACGACATCATCTCCCGCCTCATCTAGCTTCTATCACCAGCTTCATTCATTTCTCACCTCAACTAGTATCGCTTCCGCCTTGTTTCGCCCCCTGCGCTGACACTTGCGCACGAAAATGGCTTCTGGCTGCATCCCTCTGCGCAAGTGTGGCAGGTTTCTGCAGTTTTCCATCAAAATGCCCGACCCTTGCGCACAGAATCGCCATCCTGTGCGCTGCATCTGCGCAAGTGTCGAGGGGGGTGTGGAGCGCTGGCTGAGGGTGGGATGGCGGACCCGTGGCCGCCCATGGCCTCGTGAATGGGTCCGTAGCGCGTAGCGCGAGGGGGATGGAGTGCGCAGCACGGAAGGTCCGCCACCCACCCTCTGCCGCGCCCACCGCCCCTCCTGCCACGACCCGGATGAAACGTCGAATCCGTCGGGGTCGCGGCAGGCAGGAGGAGGAAATGGACGGATTCTATGCCACGACCCGGATGAAAGGGCGGATCTGTCGGGGTCGCGTCCTGCATGGTAGG
>JAKSJM010000043.1 GCA_024398075.1 Bacteroidales bacterium
CGCGCAGAATGAAAGTCGAACTGTCTGGACATTATGGATATGGACGCATCGTGAAGACGATGATCCCGATGGTGCTGATGATGATCGTAATTTCGATCTACAGCATTGTCGATGGCTTTTTCATATCCAATTATGCCGGAAGCGATGCTTTCGCTGGAATGAATATGATCTGGCCAGCCATCGCTCTTGTGGGCGCTCTCGGACTGATGGTCGGTACTGGCGGCAGCGCTCTCGTCTCGAAGACCTTCGGAGTAGGGGAGCCTGAGAAGGCGAACCAGATATTCTCGATGCTGGTGAAGCTCACTGTATTTGTCGGTGCAGTGGCCGCAGTTCTGCTTTTCATCATCATGCCTTGGCTTGCGAAGACGCTCGGGGCTGACGAGAACATGCTGGGCCATGCTGTCCTGTATGGCCGCATCCTGGTTATCGTCCTTCCCGCCTACATGCTTCAGATGGCTTTCCAGCCATTCTTTATGGTTGCGGAGAAACCTCAGCTGGGCACTATGCTCAGCATCGCATGCGGCGTGACAAACATTGTCCTGGATGCACTGTTCGTGGCCTGTCTCGGTTGGGGGCTCACAGGCGCAGCCATTGCTTCTTTGATATCATTGTGCATAGGAGGCGGTTTCCCGCTGTGGTATTTCTCTTCGAGACGAAATACCACTCAGCTGCGTTTCGTGAAGGCTGAGCTCCAGTGGGGGAGCATTGCTAAGTCATGCACCAATGGTCTCTCCGAGTTTGTCGGCAACATTGCCCTCAATGTCCTCGCAATCTGCTACAACTGGCAGCTTATGCAGTATATCGGTGCGGACGGCGTCTCTGCCTACGGCGTGATCATGTACCTTGGCTTTATCTTCGCTGCCGTCTTCATTGGTTACAATATGGGCGTGTCGCAGGTCATCTCATTTAATTATGGGGCAGGGAACCATCTGGAACTGAGGAGCTTGCTCCGCAAGAGCCTGGTCCTGGTATGCATCTCCGGCCTCGTGGTTACAGCGCTTGCAGAAGCCACTGCGTCCTGGGTAGCCGAGGTGTACGTCGGCTATGACGATGCGCTGCGCGATCTCACAGCCCACGCGACGAGGGTTTACATGGCGAGCTTCCTCATCTGCGGCTTCAACATGTTCACTTCGGCATGGTTTACAGCTCTTAACAATGGCCTCGTGTCCGCTGTGGCAGCATTTGTGAGGACCTTCATCTTCGAGCTTATCTGCGTTTTCGTACTTCCTCTGATATGGGGAGTGGAGGGCATCTGGCTCTCTGTCAATGTGGCCGAAGTTCTCGCTCTTATCCTATCTGCTGCGCTGATTATCGCGTTTAGGAAGAGGTATGGTTATTAGTTGTCGGTTTTGGTCCTATAAATTGTTATAAATCATTAGATTTATACTAAATTTAAAAGATTTTACGCAAGCCGAGAATTAGAGATGTCGTTTTCACTTAGAAAAGTTCTGTATGCAGTGGCTATGGCATTGGGCCTTCAGTCATGTAGCCAGGCCGTGGTGGAGTCTCCAGCCCTTCAGGGTGAGGGGAGAAGCATTCGCGTATATAGTGTAAATGATGATACCAAGTCTGTTTTCGGCGACAAGGAGGCTGGGGCGTATACTACGCTGTGGACAGCATCCAGGAAGGTGGGCTTCTCGGTCAATGGTACCGCTATGGCCACAGCCACGCCGCAGCTCATCGCTGACGGCAAGGACGCTTCCTTCGATGTGACGCTCTCCGCTTCGCAGTCGAGCGGCACGCTCTACGGCTGCTCGCCTGTCCGCTCCGCTGCCACAGGCGGCTTTGACAGCATCACCTCAGTGACTATCCCTGCTCAGCAGGTGCCGCTCGCCGGCTCCTGCGACGAGAGCGCCCAGCTCCTGCTGGGCTCCTGCGTCTACGACGCCTCCTCTGAGTTCGCTATGAAGTTCCGTCACATCTCCGCTTATGGTCGTATGACTATCAAGGGTGTGAGTGGAAGCATTGCATCAGTCTATGTCACTTTTCCTCAGCCTGTGGCTGGTGAAGGATGTGATGTAAATCTTTCAGATGGAAGCATTTCCGGTATGGCTGAACGCACCATCTGGCTAGATGGCTCAAACGCCCAGAATGGGCTGTTCTGGTTCGGAATCGCTCCTACAAGTGTCCTCAATGCAGGGACATTGTCAGTCAGGGTGATGATGGCAGATGGCAAGTCTTACACAAAGTCTATAGATCTTTCAGCCAAATCCATTGCCTTCCAGCAGGGGAGAGTCACCTCATTCAGCGTAGATATGTCATCTGTCGCTGCGGAATACATTTTCCGCCTCACCAATGTGGTGGAGAGTGGCAAGAAGTACCTTCTTGTGGCGGGTGAAGCAGCCATGACAGTATCTTCTGGAAAGACCTATGGATATCCAGGAGTCACGGCTGTGCACCCTTCTAGCGGCATCGTGACCATGCCTGACCTTAACTCAGCATTGACCTTTACTGCTTCAGGAACTGGATATACCATCAAAACTTCTTTTGGCGCATATCTTTACCAGACTGCGGAGTATAACTCCTTCAATTGGGATACTACTGCGTCTTCAGGCAGAATATGGCGCGTTTCCATTGCATCCAATGGTGATGCAACCATCACAAATGTAGATAAGAATAAGTATATCCAGCTTCGTACTGGGTACTCTTCATTTGGATCATACGTGTCTAAGCAGTCAGATGGCGTCCTTCCTAAACTGTATGTTCTTGATGAAGGAGACCGCTTCTATGCAGGAGACATCAGTGGGGCTACCACACCTACGCCTTCGCTTCCTCCTGTGTCTGAGGGTGATCCAGTACTTGGACTTGGCTGGTTAGAACTTCCAGCTCAGAGTGCTGCGAACAGTCATTTCCACTACATCCCTCATTATGCTACGATGAATGGAAGCAGGGCACGAAATTATACTTGTCTATACGATGACAGCATGCTTACGTCATATTGGGTGGCGTATCCATTGTGTGCTGCTCATATAGGTTCTGGCCGTACTGAGAGCTGGGGATTTGATCCTGCCATATCATCTTCGCTTCAGCCAGATGTTCGCTCAGGATATGGTGCAAGTTTATCTACTGTCAATTATCCATCAAACCTGTATGCGCGCGGCCATCAGATTCCTAATGCTGATAGAAACGCTGTAAGCGCCATGCAGGCGCAGACATACTATTCGACAAACATCATCCCAGAGATTCAGAATGGCTTCAACGGTGGCATCTGGGGCAATCTTGAGGATGCAGTGAGAAGAAAGGTCCCTAGCGGTGATACCCTTTATGTGGTGACCGGCTGCACATTCCAGAAAGTTGGCTCTCATGAGAGCATTCGACATATTACGAACAAGAATGACGGCAAGTCCCTTCCTGTGCCAAACTACATCTGGAAGGTGCTGCTCAAGGTGAGACGCTCAGCGGGAGCCATCACCTCGGCATCCGCTGTCGGCGTATGGCTCCCTCACGAAGACCTCCAGGGCGACTCTTACACCAAGTATGTCGTGTCTGTGGACCAGATCGAGGAGTGGACCGGCTTCGATTTCTTTGTCAATGTACCCGAGTCATTGCAGTCTGGTGCGGAAACCAACTCTAATTGGAATTCTTTTTGATATATTTAATACGCTATGATAAGAAAAGAAGAGGAATACGAAGTTCCTGAGGTGGAAATCCTCGTGATACAGATTGAAACAGGTGTCCTCAAGAATAGCATCGAAGATGCTGAGGAAGATGATTATGGCGATTTTTAATCAGCATAGGCATGAAGAAGATCGTTAAATCAATAGCTCTGCTCATGGCGGCAGCATTCTCTCTTTCTGCATGTCAGAAGGAGATGGAAAAACCTTCTACAGAGGGTGTTACAATCATCGTAAATGCTACTTCTCCGCAGACAAAGACTGTTTTCGGAGAGAAGGTCGGCAATTCATACCCTACCATCTGGACAGACGAGCAATTCGTGGCGTTCTCCCTTGATGGAGCAGCGCTTGAAGGATCTATACCCGTACCTACAAGCGACGGCACGGGAGCATCATTGCCTGTGTCTTTCAGCACAAACCCTAAGGCAAGCGGAAGCGTCTATGGCTTCTCTCCAATGGGATATTATGACTTCAATGAGACCAACTACATGGCGGGTTTCAGCGCCGTGTCCAGCTCGGATACGTATGCGTATTTTGTGCTGCCACCATTCCAGACTCCTCTTGCTAACTCATGTGAGGAGGGCGTTCAGCTTCTTGTCGGTGAGACTGAGTATACTGGATCATTGCCATCTGAGATCGACATGCACTTCACTCATCTCACCGCTTATGCGAAGATGACTGTCACAGGCTTTGAAGGTGGCGACATCGAGGCAATCTCCATCACTTTCCCGACACCTGTGGCGGGATTTGGGACAAAGTATTACTACAAGGCGAACGCGAACCACGCGAAGGGAGAGGTGACAGGCGCTGACAAGAACACTATCACCCTTGATGTGAAGAATGTAACGAACAACGTGTTCTGGTTTGGCCTTCTTCCTACCGGTACCTTGAGCAGCGGCAAGCTGATTGTCATGGCCAATGGTTCAGATGGCGCCACCTACACAAAGCAGATTACCCTCAGCCCATCGAAGTCCATCGCATTCAATGCTGGCCGCGTCTCTGCTTTCAATGTCGATATGGAAGATGCAGAGGTCATTGAGGCATCAGATGAATGGACTCTCGTAGAGAATGTCTCAGAACTTACAGCTGGTGATCAGCTGGTGATTGCATCCAACGAAAACGGCGTTACAGCTACAGATGTCTCGAGTCAGATCATGGGCAGGGTGACTTCTCGCTTCAGCTCTGACAAGAAGATTATTGAGGAGCTTGGAGAGGGTACAGTGGTCCTTACACTGGGCGGAACCTCTGGCGCCTGGACTCTTTCTAATGGTACCAAACTACTTGGCGCCACATCGGAGAAGAAACTTGCATGGGGAAGTGGTATCACTACATGGACCATCAGCATTGGCACAAATTCAGCTACCATCCAGAATAAGACCACTGGATATGGCCGCTTCCTTTACAATGTGGGTGCACCTCGTTTCACTACATACACTTCAGCTACTTCAAATACGATGATGCTTCCTCAGCTTTATCGTAAAGCGGCGACAAGTGGTGGCGGCACTCCAACCACCCCACCTGATGCATCTAATACCGAGGTGGTTACTGGCGGAGCGGGTTCACTTACTACATCTACTGTCACTTTGTATGGAAACTATAGTGGAGCTGTAACTGCCCCTCGTGAGGCTGGCTTCGAGTGGGGATTGACTCAGGATTTTGGCAATGAAGCCATGGCCCAGACCTCACTTACCACAACCAGCGGCACTTTCAATGCACGTCTTACCGGTCTTACTGCGGGAGCTACATATTATTATAGAGCTTATATCATTGTCAATGAAGGTGGTATCTTCAACTATCACTATGGCTCTGTAGCTTCGTTCACAGTACCTGAAGATACTACTACGCCATCTTCAAATGGAGGGTGGTATGAGCTTCCTTATATGAACCCTGTGAAGAGTGGCAGCTATCTGATGAATGGCGACCGCAGCAATGAGTGGTACGCATACCACATGTGTACTGGTGGAGAGAAAGGACCTGGTGGCAAGACGGCACGTAACTATACTGTATGTTATAGCGGCAAGCATCATTGCACCATGTGGGTGGCTGCGCCAAGGCATGCTATGTATGACGGCGGTTCAGGCAGAAATGATTCGTACAGGCGTGATGGAGCCATTCCAGCTGATATTCAGTACAGCAGCAAGTCTACAGGTGGTGGCTGTAACAAGGGCCATATGCTTGGCTCTGCGGAACGCACCTCATCTGTTGCCACAAACAAGGATGTGTTCTATTATCCAAACATTGCCCCTCAGCTTTCGTCTGGCTTCAACACAGGTGGTGGTGGATGGAATCTTCTCGAGGACTGGGTTGACGGCCAGGTTTGTGCGGACACACTCTATGAGGTCGTTGGTTGCCATTTTGAGGCGTTTAAGGATGGATATGGCTACACAGTTACCCCTAAGACCATCTCTTTCGGCGGTAGAAATGATGTGACCATGCCTACCATGTTCTACTATATCCTTCTCAGAACCAAGAGTGGTAACTCTGAAAAGGCACTGAAGGACTGCTCCGCAAGTGAGCTCAAATGCGCTGCTTTCGTTCGCGCACATACAAACTCGCTTAAGGGTCAGAAGCCAACTAGACAGGAAATGATGAGCGTGGCTGATCTCGAGAAGATTACGGGATACACTTATTTCGTCAATGTTCCAAATGCTCCTAAGGATACGTTCAGCCCTTCAGATTGGGGATTATGACAATAATTCTGTATATTTGACAAGTTAATTGTTAACCATATGATTGAGAGACAGCTTAATATTTCCTACGCGGAGTACGCTACCATCGATGAGATGGAGTCTAAGGATGCTGAGCTCTGCCGTGCAGCAATCGCTGCCCTTGAGGGCTCGTATGCTCCATATTCACATTTCAATGTGGGAGCTGCTGTACGTATGACAGATGGTACTATCGTCAAAGGAGCGAATCAGGAGAATGCTGCATACCCTTCTGGCATATGTGCCGAGCGTACTGCGATGTTTGCGGCAAGTGCGAACTATCCTGGTCTTGAGATGTGCTCCATTGCAGTAGTCGGTGCGCAGAATGGCGCTATCTGTCCTGAACCAGCCACCCCATGTGGCGCGTGTCGTCAGGTTATGGCACAGTATCAGACTCGTGCCGGTGCTCCAATGTCTGTAATTCTCATTGGTGGTGATAGGATATGGAAGTTTGAACGTGTAGACGATGTCCTACCGTTTATCTTTGACACTATCTAAAATTAAGGCTGGCCTTGAAGGTCAGCCTTAAATTATTCCGGATCCCAGCATCTCATCGCCATCATACCAGACGGCGAACTGTCCTGCTGTGATGCCACGCTGAGGCGAGTCAAACAGTATGTACAGCCCATTTTCTCTCATTATGAGCAGTGCGTCCTGAAGTGGCTGGCGATAGCGTATTCTCACGCGGTAGCGTCTTATTTGACCTACACTCATCTTGAGGTCTTCGCGAATCCAATGCAACTCCTCTGGAGCGACCCTAAGACAACTGCGCGACAGCCCCTTGTGTGTATGTCCCTCTCCGACATAGATGATGTTCTTCTCAATGTCGGTCGAGATCACAAAAATCGAGTCTTTATGACCACCTATGTTCAGCCCTTTTCTTTGTCCAATGGTATAGAACTGAGCACCCTCGTGCTGACCTATTATCTTGCCGTAAGGATTCTCCTTATAGCGTGTTTTCTTTATGTGATGCTTGCCTGATCTGTAGGTTTCTGTCTGGAACAGGATGTCGTAAGAGATAGGTTGAGAGAGTCTAAGCCACTGCTCGTCAGAAACTTCTGCTAGTTTGGCGGGGTCGAAAGCGTTTCTGCTATTGGCAGTCTGTGTAGCCTTGTCCTCTGAGATGTACTCTGTCACCATCTTTATTCCCGCTGATGGATCTACGAGCAGGCTTCCAAGTGTGTCACGCTGCCAGATATACTCTTCGTTATCATTGTAATAGGCATCAAACACCTCGATGGTGTCGCCTTCTACCGACTTCAATTTCTGCTGCAGGAATACAGGTAGGTCCACCTTGCCCACGAAACAGATGCCTTGTGAGTCTTTCTTCTCTGCTGACGGAAGATCTGCTTCCTTCGCGAGTCTGCGCACTTCCGGCTTGATGATGTCTCCGATAGGGAACATGGCCTTCGCAAGCTGCTCCTGGGAGAGCTGGCAGAGGAAATAGCTCTGATCCTTGTTCGGGTCGCTTCCGGCCAGGATTCGGTGAACTGGCTTCCCATCCACCTCAATGGTTTCCTTGCGACAGTAGTGCCCAGTAGCCACCATATCTGCGCCAAGCTTCTCCGCCGCCTTCAGAAACGCGTCGAACTTGATCTCCCTGTTACAGAGCACATCTGGGTTCGGAGTGCGACCCTTCGAATACTCGTCAAACATGTAGTCTACCACGCGCTGGCGGTACTCCTTTGAGAGGTCTACAAAGTAGAAGGGGATACCAATCTTTCTCGCGACCATCTCGGCCACAAATCGGTCTTCCTCCCATTCGCAGTCTCCGTGAAGCGTTCCTTCTGTGTCGTGCCAGTTCTGCATGAACATGGCGAACACATCGTAGCCCTGCTGTTTTAGGAGCAGAGCTGCGACACTTGAGTCAACGCCTCCGGATAGTCCGATGCAAACCTTCATCTTCTAGAACAATGATCCAGTGAAATGATCCTTGAGCAGCTGTGCTGCGTCCTTCACCTCCTTGTCATCGAGTGGCTTGGATGTGGCTGGCTTGCCGCCTCTTCTTGCTGCAGCGCGCTCGCTCATAAACTGATCCTTGAGGATTTCAAACTGCCTCTTGGTGTCAAGCATGAAGTCGCCCTGTGCGATCCAAGCGAAGTATGACGGCTCGGTATTGAATACCTCGCGTGCAGTCTTTCCCTTGTGCTTTCCGAAACTGATGACAGCCTCGTGCTCATCGTTATAATAGAGTCTACCTGCGTAGTCCACGTTTCTCGCTCTTCCACCGAAGTTTGCGAGGTAGTCTACGTCATTCTTGAGGTTAGGGTACCTGTCAAGCTGCCCTTTAAGCACCTCATATGTGGCAATGGTATCGGCCTCCGCTGTATGTGCATTGTCGAAGTCCTCGCCGCCGCAATATAGTCTATATGCTGCCTTGAGGTTTCTTGGCTCCATCATGTGATAGATTACCTGAACGTCTATCATTTTCTTCTCGTGCAGGTTCAGATCAATCTTCTTTCCTGTGTACTTACGCACTCTTTCCACCTCTTCTGCGAGCATAGGGAGGTCAAATTTAGCCGAGTTGAATCCTGCGAGGTCGCTGTCTTCGAGCCAACTTACCACCTCGTCAATCACATCTGAGAAGCGTGGGCACTCCACGAGATCTTCGTCCTTGACTCCATTGACTTCCGATGCGCCTGGAGTAATCTTTCTCTGAGTCTGCGACTCATAGTCCCAAGGCTTTACCTTCCAAGTCTTGATGCGCTGCTCTCCACCAGGAAGGATCTTTACGAAGCTAAGTTCAATGATGGAGTCAATAGGAATGTTCAAACCTGTGCTCTCGATGTCGAAAAACACTATTGGTCTCTGAAGTTCGAGTTCCATGTTATCTTTCAATAAAAAAGGCTGCCACAAATAAAGCAGCAGCCTGTTATTCTTTTTACATCTTCTATTAAGAGAATACTACTGGCATGCAGAGTCCACAGAACTTGGCAGCGGCCTCCTCTTCCTCTGAAGGAACAACGAGGACAGCGCGACGAGCGTCTGCAAACTTGATCACGATGTTCTCGCAGATCATGTTTGAGAGAATCTCTGAAAGGAACTGTGACTTGAAACCTACTGAAAGCTCATCTCCATGATACTCGCAGCTGATCTTCTCGTATGCTGCGATACCGAAGCCGAGATCCTGAGCGGTGAGCTCGAGCTGGTTCTCCTTGAGGTCAAGCTTGATGTGGTTTGTGGCCTTCTGGGCACAGACAGCGATACGCTTGATGGTATTAAGGAGCTGGATACGGTCGATCTTCAGCACATTTGAGTTATTCTGAGGGATGACAGAACGGTATGCAGGGAACTTCGCTACGATCAGACGGCAAATCATGGTGGTGACGCCGAAAGTGAAGACTGCGGTGTTCTGGTCGAATGTGATCTGTACGTTTTCTACGTCCTTTCCAATGATGGACTTGAGGATAGCTGCAGACTTCTTCGCGAGGATGAATGAATACTTGCCATCAGACTGAACATCAGCAGCAGTATAGCAGATAAGCTTATGTGAGTCAGATGCTACGAGTGTGGTGCTTGTGGTGTCGATGTCGAAGAAGATACCATTCATCTGTGGTCTCATAGGATCGTCAGCTGCAGCGTAGATAGTGCCGCTGATACCCTCGATGAGGCTTTCTGTCTTGAATGTAACCTGCTGTGAGTTCTCACCTGCGCCCTTGATCTCTGGATAGTCCTCAGCTGGGAAGCATGGGAGGGCAGAGTGACCGGTGAGCCAGCCACACTCAAATGAGGATGCGCTTACATCCTTGAGCACGATAGGCTGGTCTGGAAGCTCCTTGAGGAGGTCAATGATAAGGCGTGCATTAACTGCAATGGCGCCTTCTTCCTTTACGCTCTCAACTTCGATGGCAGTTCTGAGGGTAAGCTCAGAATCAGAAGCTGTAATCTCGAGTACGCCGCCGCTAAGACGGAAGAGGAAGTTCTCGAGGATAGGAAGTGGAGCCTTTGTCGGGATGGCTTTTGACACATCGAGGAGGCCTTTTAGCAACTCCGCACTAGAAATCTTGAATTCCATATGTTCTATATTTTAATATTTCATTTTATGCAACCACAAATATAATAAAAAAGGAGATTATTTGGCATCAAATTTGACTTTGATGAAAATAAAAAATGAAACAAAAATTTATGGTTATGAAGAAAAGTCTAGTTACAGTTCTTGTGGCTGCACTTATCAGCGGCCTTACAGCTTATGCTGTAGTTAAGAATACCATTCCTGATGAAATCCAGCAGGCTGCTGCAGTAGGCGCTAGCGATGCGTCATTCCGTACTGTCAATTTGGCAGAGACAGATTATCCCGATTTTACATACGCGGCAGAGTCTGCTGTCGACGCAGTAGTATATATAGAGGTTACCGTTCAGCAGCAGAGATCCTCTCAGCAGATTGATCCATTCTTCAGATTCTTCTTTGGAGATGAGATGATGCCTCAGCAGAGGGAGCAGAAGGGTAGTGGATCAGGTGTCATTATCCGCCCAGACGGATACATTGCCACAAATAATCATGTTGTGCAGAACGCCACAAAGATCAGTGTGACATTGAATAACAACAAGGTGTATGAAGCCAAGGTCATTGGCACAGACCCAGCTACAGATGTCGCCCTCATCAAGATTGATGAGGTAGGTCTTCCTACCATCCCATTTGCAGATTCAGACCAGCTTCGCCTCGGCGAGTGGGTTTTGGCCATTGGTTCTCCACTCGGTGAGCAGCTTCGCTCTACCATCACTGCCGGTATCGTCAGCGCAAAGGGCCGTTCAATGCCTTCAAATGACGGTAAGTTCAAGATCGAGTCATTCATCCAGACCGATGCGGCTGTGAACCCAGGAAACTCTGGCGGTGCGCTCGTAAACAAGAAAGGCGAGCTCGTAGGTATAAACACAGCCATCGTCTCAACCACCGGCTCTTTCACGGGTTATTCTTTCGCAGTTCCATCAAACATTGTGAAGAAGATCGTTGATGATCTTATCGAGTTTGGTAGCGTCAAGAGAGCAAAACTTGGAATCACTATGCAGCCAATCACTGAAGAAATCGCCAAGGATTTGAAACTTTCTTCATTAAATGGCGTATATGTGTATGAAGTTTCGGCAGGAAGTGCTGCGGACAAGGCTGGTATAAAGAAGGGTGATGTGCTTATCGCCATCGATGATACCAAGATTTCTACCGCCTCAGCAGTACAGGAGAAGGTCAATGGCTATCACCCTGGTGACACTGCTATCCTCACCATCATCCGTGATGGAAAGCAGAAGGAAGTAGAGGTGATCTTCCAGGGCACTACAGATGCTACGGGCACAGTCGCAGAAGACGGTTCTATCGCTTTCTATGGCTCAAAGATCCAGAAAGCATCGCCTGAGACACTTGAGAGACTCGGCCTCAAGAGAGGTGTAGAGATTGTAAGTGTAGGTGAGGGTAAACTCCTCGAGGCAGGTGCATCAGAAGGATTTGTCATCTGCTATGTAAATGACCAGCCTGTTTCCAAGCCGGAAGAAGTCATCGAGATTGCGAAGAAGAGCAAGAGAGCGGTGTACATCGAAGGTGTGACAGCTCGTGGAAAAGCATCATATTTCGCATTCGGCAAGGATGAATAAGACGGCCGTTGGCGAGTACTAGAATAGACTTCAAGCCACCGACCGGTGGCTTGATTTTTTTATTTTAAGTTATAACATGAGACAGTTAAAGATTACAAAGTCGATCACAAATCGTGAGAGTGCATCGCTTGACAAGTATCTTCAGGAAATTGGTAGGGAAGAGCTGGTGACTCCAGAGGAGGAAGTAGAGCTCGCCCAGCGTATCCGTCAGGGAGATCAGGAGGCGCTTGAGAAGCTTACGAGAGCGAATCTTCGCTTTGTGGTATCAGTGGCCAAGCAGTATCAGAACCAGGGACTTAGCCTTCCTGACCTTATCAACGAAGGAAACCTTGGACTTATCAAGGCTGCTGAGAAATTTGATGAAACCCGTGGATTCAAGTTCATTTCATATGCAGTATGGTGGATTCGTCAGAGTATCCTCCAGGCTCTGGCAGAGCAGTCACGTATCGTGCGTCTCCCTCTTAACCAGGTGGGTTCTTTGAACAAGATTAACAAGGCCCTTGGTAAGTTCGAGCAGGAGAATGAGCGTCAGCCTTCAAATGAAGAGCTCGCAGAGATGATAGAGGTCCCTAAGGACAAGATTGCCGATACACTCCGTGTTTCTGGCCGTCACGTGTCCGTGGACGCTCCATTTGTGGAGGGCGAGGATAATAGCCTTCTTGACGTACTTCCTAATGATGATTCTCCTTCTGCAGATAGGAGCCTTGTGAATGAGTCACTAAGCACAGAGATTGATCGTGCCCTCCAGGTTCTTACACCTCGTGAGCGCGAGATTATCAAGTCTTTCTTCGGCATTGGATGTCAGGAAATGACTCTCGAGGAGATTGGCGAAAGACTCGACCTCACCCGTGAGCGTGTTCGCCAGATCAAGGAGAAGGCTATCCGTAAGCTCAAGAAACCATCTGCAAGCAAACTTTTGAAGACCTATTTGGGATAATATGACACCAGAACTTTTCATCGCCCAGAAGGCTTCAGAAGCCATCAAGGCACTTTATAACGCAGACGTAGACGCTGCTACACTCCAGATTTCTGCCACAAGAAAGGAATTTGAAGGAGATTTTACCCTTGTGGTTTTCCCTCTCCTTCGCATATCACACTCTACGCCAGATAATACTGGTGCGGCGATAGGCGAGTGGCTTGGCGCAAATGTCCCAGAAATCAGTAGTTTCAATGTAGTGAAAGGCTTCCTGAATATCTGCCTTTCTCCACTATACTGGAACGAAATGTTCAGTTCTATCGCTTCTGATCCTGATTTCGGTCAGCTTCCGTCTACAGGCAGAACTGTAATGGTCGAGTTCTCTTCACCAAACACAAACAAGCCTCTCCATCTTGGACATATCAGAAACAACCTCCTTGGTGCATCAGTATCCGACCTTCTTGCTGCAAGCGGAGAGAAAGTCATCAAGACTACACTTGTGAACGATAGAGGAGTACATATCTGCAAGTCAATGTACGCATGGCAGCAGTCTTTCAACGGTGCTACTCCAGAGAGCACAGGAAAGAAGGGAGATCACCTTGTAGGTGACTGCTATGTGGAGTTCAATAACATCTATAATAAGGAAGTCAAGGAGCTCATGGCTCAGGGCATGAGTGAGGATGACGCCAAGAAAGAGGCACCAAGCCTCAAGGCTGTTCACGAGATGCTCGTTAAGTGGGAGCAGGGTGACAAGGATGTAAGAGAGCTCTGGGCTACCATGAATGGCTGGGTGTTTGAGGGTTTCGACGAGACCTACCGTACACTTGGTATCAGCTTCGACAAGGTATATTACGAGCATGATACATATCTTCTCGGAAAGGAGCTTGTTCAGAAGGGACTTGACTGTGGCGCATTCGTTCAGGATCCAGATGGTTCTGTATGGTGCGACCTTACAGCTGATGGCCTTGACAGAAAGCTGGTTCTCCGTTCCGATGGTACTTCTGTGTATATCACCCAGGACCTTGGTACAGCAGAGAGAAGGTTCTCTGAGCACAAGCTCGATTCGCACGTATATGTGGTCGGAAACGAGCAGAATTACCATTTCCAGGTGCTTAAACTTATCCTTAAGAAACTTGGTTTCGACTGGGCAGACCAGATCTTCCACCTCTCATACGGTATGGTAGAGCTTCCAGAGGGCAAGATGAAGTCACGCGAGGGTACAGTCGTAGATGCTGATGATCTCATCCAGAAGATGTATGAGGAAGCCAAGGCTACTTCTGAGGAGTCTGGCAAGCTTGAGGGCATGTCAGAGGAGGAGAAGGACAAACTCTATCACATGATTGGACTTGGCGCGCTCAAGTACTTCATCATTAAGGTGGATCCTAAGAAGACCATGCTCTTCAACCCTAAGGAGTCCATTGACTTCAACGGTAATACAGGCCCATTCATCCAGTACACCCACGCGCGTATCCGCAGTATCTTGCGCAAGGCAGACGAAAAGGGCATCGCCTATGGCGCAGCCACTCTGTCGACTGACACTGAGCTGAGCGCGAAGGAGATCAGACTCATCAAACTCATTAATACGTATCCTCAGAAGATCGCTGAAGGTGCAGCGGCATTCTCTCCAGCAGTGATAGCGAACTACGCATATGAGCTTGCCAAGGAGTTTAACCAGTACTATCATGAGACTCCTATTCTCAAGGAGGAGAACCAGGATGTCCTCAAAATGCGTCTAACTCTTATCCAGACGCTTGCTTCTGTGCTCGTGAAGGCCATGAAGGTACTTGGCATCGAGCTTCCTGAGAGAATGTAATGATGAATGACTACATGATACCTACCTCCATCAAGGAGGTGCAGAAGCTGGGATGGGACTACATAGATGTTATCCTTTTCTCGGGTGATGCTTTCGTGGACCATCCGAGCTTCGGAACGGCCTGCATCGCAAGGTATCTGCAGCATTTCGGATATAGAGTCGCGGTCGTCCCACAGCCAAACTGGAGGGACGACCTTCGCGATTTCAAAAAACTTGGAGCGCCTCGTCTGTATTTTGGCGTAAATGCCGGTGCAATGGATTCGATGGTAAATCATTACACCGCGTGGAAGCGACTTCGACATGACGATGCATACACGCCTGAAGGCAAGTTTGGCCAGCGTCCAGACTATGCTGTGACCGTGTACACAAAGATCCTTAAGCAGCTTTATCCTGATATTCCAGTGGTGATAGGCGGCGTGGAGGCTTCCCTTAGGCGCCTCACGCACTACGACTACTGGCAGGACAAGCTTTTCCCATCCGTGCTGGTGATGAGCGGCGCCGACTATCTATGCTATGGTATGGGTGAGAAACCAATGCTTCAGCTCACTCGCGCCATTGAAAATGGCTGGAGCGCACACCAGATGCATCAGCTTCCACAGATTGGGTTCTTCCTGAAGGGGAAGTGTAAGCTGAAGGATGCATTGTACCTTCATTCATTTGAAGAGTGCTGTGATGACAAGGTGGCATTTGCTGAAAATTTCCATCTTATCGAGACTCACGCAAACATGATGCACCCACAGGTCATCATTGAACCCGTTCAGGATGGATATGTTCAGATAAACCCTACCTGTCCACCTTCCACTGAGAAGGAAATGGATTCGTACTGGGATCTTCCATTCACCAAACTTCCTCATCCTCGTTACAAGGATAAGCGCATCCCGGCTTACGACATGATCAAGTTCTCCATCAACACCCATCGCGGATGCTTTGGAGGATGTAATTTCTGTACCATTGCTGCACATCAGGGAAAGTTTATCCAGTCCCGTTCAGAGGAATCTATCTTGAAAGAGGTGAAGGCGCTTACGAAATTACCAGGCTTCGCCGGCAATATTTCTGATCTCGGGGCGCCTACTGCCAATATGTATGGAATGGGTGGCAAGGATCGTTCATTGTGTGAAAAGTGTAGGCGTAAGTCATGTCTATACCCATCTCCATGCAAGAACCTCGACAGGTCTCATGCCAGAGTCCTGAATCTGTATAGACAGGTCGATGCTACCAAGGGCATTCGCCATTCGTATATCGGAAGTGGTATTAGGTATGACCTTTTCCTCGATGAAAAGGGCTTTGTCGATGAGACTTCCAAGCCTTATTTTTGCGAACTTGTCCTTAAACATACTTCTGGACGTCTTAAGGTAGCTCCAGAACATACTGAGGATAAGGTGCTTGATTATATGGCCAAGCCGTCGTTCAGACTGTTCGAAAGACTTAGGAAGGAGTTTGATGGAGTTAATAGGGCTGCAGGAACGCATGTTGAGCTTGTTCCTTACTTTATTTCATCCCATCCAGGGTGCACGATGAAGGATATGGACCATCTTTGTCACCATCCAGCCTTAAAGGGTATCTGGATGGATCAGGTGCAGGATTTCATGCCTACTCCTATGACGACATCCTCTGTGATGTTCTATTCTGGACTTGATCCACGCACCATGAAACCTGTGTTTGTAGAGCGTGATCCGGAGAAAAAGAGAGCTCAAAAATCTTTTTTCTTCAAAAAGTAAAATTTATTGTACTCTATTCGGAAAATTGTTCTATTATTGCACCATAAAACAAACGAATGATATGAAGATAGATACTAGACCCAAAAAAATAGTAAGTTACGAGAAGATGTCCGAGGCTGTGGCAGCCGCATTCGCTGAAAAGTACCCTAGAGGTTTCGATGATTTTCTTCAGGATGTAAAGCCATACACCAAGCCAGATGGTACACCGTTCTATGCTGTTATGCTCGACCTTCCTGAAGCACTTTACCTTGTGAAGATCAACATCAAGATAGATGACCTTGAGGATGTGGAGAAGTGGCTTGACAACGAAGCTGATTCAGAGAGTGAAAAGATCGCAGGATCCGAGGATTCTCAGGAAGCAGGCACACTCCCAGACGATAATATCAGCCAGTATGCATCAGATGACTCTGGCGATTCAGACATGTAATTTTTTACATCATTTGATATAAGCCGTGCCTTTGTAGGGACGGCTTTTTTGTTTAACTTTGCCTTGTTATGATGCGAGTCGAGCAAGTATGGTCCAAGTTTTTAGGTAAGGAGAGCAGGAAGCTGCTTCTCCTGTCTCTTCTCGTGGGTGTCCTTGCTGGTTTCGCGTCGGTGCTCTTGCACTTTCTGATCCATTGGATCAAAGATGCATTGACAAATTGGTTCCCGAGCTCTTCCTATAACATGCTATACCTCATCTATCCTGGTATCGGTATGCTTTTGGCGTTCTTGTTTGTGAAGTACGTGGTAAGGGATAATATCGGGCATGGAGTGACCAAGGTTCTTGTGGCTGTATCGAAGAATGAGTCACAGATTAAGTCACATAACATTTGGTCTTCGCTCATTTCCAGCTCTGTGACCATCGGATTTGGTGGATCTGTCGGAGCCGAGGCTCCTATCGTCTATACAGGCGCAGCCATTGGCTCAAATGTAGCGAAGCTCTTTGGCCTTTCATACAAGGGAATGACCATTCTCCTGGGTTGTGGAGCGTCTGCTGCTGTAGCGGCTACGTTCAAAGCTCCACTTGCAGGTGTACTGTTTACCTTGGAGATTCTTCTGTTCAACATCTCGATGTCTTCCATGATGCCTCTTCTGGTAGCGACAGTGTCTGCCACAGTGGTATCGTACATCTGTATTGGAAGCAGCACGCCGTTTGCGTGTACCATTACTCCATTCGCGATGAAGAATATACCATGGTATGTTATTTTGGGCATTTTCTGCGGATTCTGTTCTGTCTATTTCACCAGGATGACATTGACCCTTGAGGATACCATCGGTAAAATGAAGAATCCATTTAAGAAGTGGGGCATATGCGCACTCCTGCTTGGTCTTTTGATTTATCTTTTCCCGCCTCTTTATGGAGAGGGATATGACTCTTTGGGAGTGCTACTCAATGGTGGAGTAGTTGATCTTGAAGGACAGACTATACTTTCGTTCCTGTTGAATACCAAATGGGGAGTACCTGTTTTCTTTGGCCTAATTCTCCTGCTCAAAGTGTTCTCTATGACATTGACAAATGCAGGTGGTGGTGTCGGAGGAACCTTCGGTCCTACCTTGTTTGTCGGTGCAATCGCAGGATTTGTATTAGCTCGTACCTTGAATCTTTGCCTTGGCGCGAGTGGACTCTCGCTGCCTGAGCAAAACTTCGTGCTTGTCGGTATGGCCGGATTGATGGCTGGAGTTATGCAGGCACCGATGACTGCTATCTTCCTTATCGCGGAGATTTCCGGTGGATATGATCTTTTCATGCCACTGATCATCGTGTCAGCGATGGCATTCGGTACGACCCGCATTTTTGAGAAGTATTCTATCTATACGAAGCGTATCGCCATGACTGGTGAACTCTTGACCCACGACTCGGATCAGGCTGTTCTCACGCTTCTTCATACAAAGGATTTCATTGAGACTGACTATTCGCCTGTGGAGATAGACGCTACGCTTGGAGAATTCGTCAAGGTCATCTCGTCTTCTACTAGAAATACTTTCCCTGTCATTGATTCGAAGGGACGTTATCAGGGTTATGTAGGCCTTGAGTCTGTTCGCAAAATGATGTTCAGGACGGATAAGTATGACACTATGCATGTCTACAACTTCATGTCTTCTTCGCCTTTCTACATCACTCAGGATGAGTCTATGGAGAGTGTGATGAACAAGTTTGAGGTTAGTGGTAGGGGACACCTTCCTGTCGTAGACCAGGAAAGACATTACTTGGGATTTATCTGCAAGGCAAATCTCCTGGGCTCATATCGTCAGGAACTCAAGGAAATCACTGGCGACTAATAACCATATTATGAAGCAGATTTACATCGACTATATAGCCGATCTCCTGCATGTCAAGACCTGGCAGGTGGAGAATTGTGCTCATTTGTTTGAAGAGGGATGTACCACTCCTTTCATCAGCCGTTATCGTAAGGAGAAAACCGGTGGCCTTGAGGATATCGAGGTGGCCGAGATCAAGCACTGGACCGACGAGTTCGTAGAGATGGAGAAGCGTAAGTCTACCATCATCGATACTATTTCTGGACTTGGAGCCTTGACTGATGAACTCAGGGAGAAGATTGAACTCTGCGTAATCCCGAATGAACTCGAGGATCTTTATCTTCCGTATAGGCCGAAGAGACGTACTCGAGCGACTGCAGCTAAGGAGGCTGGACTAGAACCACTTGCAGACAAGATGTTTGCTGTGAAATGTCCAGACCCAGTCTTAGAGGCGAAGAAGTACCTAAATGACAAGGTCTCTAGTGTAGATGACGCATTGGCGGGAGCACGCGATATCATTGCGGAGCGCATCAGCGAGACTGCTTCGGTTCGCGAGACCCTTCGTGAAATTTTCCGTACCAGAAGGGTGGTGTCCAAGGTGACCAAGGCTGCGAAAGAATCGCCTGAGGCAGCCAAATATCGCACGTACTTTGACTTCAGCATGCCTATACAGCGTATCCCGTCGCATAACTTGCTGGCTATTCTTCGCGCGGAGAATGAAGGGTTCCTAAAGGTAAGCGTCGATGCTGATCCTGAAAGGTGTGTGAAGAAACTTTATTATGATTTTTGTCAAGAGCATTCATATCCTTCGAGAAGCCTTTCCGAGCAGATAAATATGGCCATTGAGGATTCGTACAAGCGCCTTTTGGAACCATCTATATCAAACGAGATACTGAAGGAGGCTAAGAAGAAGGCTGACATCGAATCCATTGCCGTTTTCGGTGAGAACCTTAAGCAGCTTCTGCTGTCGGCGCCGATCGGTCAGAAACGCACTATGGCTGTGGACCCGGGTTTTCGTAATGGCTGCAAGATAGCTTGCCTTGACGAGAATGGTGGACTTCTCCATCACGAGATAATCTTTCCTCACCCGCCTCAAAATGAGAAGGTAAAGTCCATAATAGCAGTTACTTCCATGATTGAGAAGTACAAGATTCAGGCTATTGCTGTGGGTAATGGTACTGCTAGCAGGGAGACTGAGGAGTTCCTGAAAAAGGTGGAAATGCCAGAAGGCTGCAAGGTGTGGATGGTAAGCGAGGACGGAGCGTCCATCTACTCTGCTTCTGAGGTGGCGCGCGAAGAGTTTCCAAATGAGGATGTCACTGTAAGAGGTGCCGTTTCTATCGGAAGGCGCCTCATGGATCCTCTCGCCGAGCTGGTAAAGATTGACCCGAAATCATTGGGCGTAGGCCAGTATCAGCATGATGTGGACCAGTCGCTTCTCAAGGAGAAGCTTGATAATACCGTGGAGATGTGTGTGAACAGCGTCGGCGTGAATCTGAATACGGCTAGCCCGTATCTTCTCAGCTATGTCGCAGGCATTGGGCCTGCTCTGGCGGCGAATATCGTGGCGTACAGGGGAGAGAACGGTGGCTTCTCAAGTAGGGCAGAGCTGAAAAAGGTTCCTCGCCTTGGAGCAAAGGCTTTCGAGCAGTGCGCCGGCTTCCTGCGTGTTCGTGGGGCGGCGAACCCATTGGACGCATCAGCAGTCCATCCTGAGGCCTATCACATCGTCGATGCCATGGCGAAAGATCTCAAGGTGAAGACTTCGGAGCTAGTAGGCAATGCATCGCTCATCTCTCAAATCCAGCCTGCAAAGTATGTGGACGATTCGTTTGGACTACCTACTATCAATGATATCTTGAAGGAGCTTGCTAAGCCTGGTCTTGATCCACGCGAGGAGGCGAAGGCATTTGAGTTTTCAAGTGACGTCCATAGCCTTGAGGACCTATTCCCAGGTATGGAACTACCTGGTATTGTGACAAATATCACGAATTTCGGTGCTTTTGTGGATATTGGACTACACGAAAATGGTTTAATCCATGTCTCGCAGATGGGTGTCAAGGGGTTAGCGGATCCATCCAAGGTGCTGAAGCTTCACCAGCATGTGAAAGTGACTGTGCTGCAGGTAGATTTGGATAGAAAACGCATCTCGCTAAGATTGATGAAATAAGAAAAAAGGAAGCTTTAGGGCTTCCTTTTTCTTATGCTCTTTTCGAGAACTTTCTGAATTTCAGTTTTATAACTCCCCAGAATGCTTCTCCAAATATGCTGCTTGACATCTTCGATGTGCCCTCCTTGCGATTGACGAAGATCACAGGCACTTCAGCAATCTTGAATCCTAGCTTGTGTGCGGTATACTTCATCTCGATCTGGAATCCATATCCCTTCATCTGCACTGCATCCAGGTCAATGGTTTCCAGGACTTTTCTACTATAGCAGAGGAAACCAGCCGTGCTGTCGTAAATCTTGAATCCAAGTACGGTCCTTACGTATACAGAAGCGTAGTATGACATTATTATTCTGCCGATAGGCCAGTTCACTACGCTTACTCCGTCGCTGTATCTAGATCCAATGGATAAGTCAGCACCGTTCTTCCTACACGCGTCAAGAAGTCTTGGAAGGTCATCTGGGTCGTGTGAGAAATCTGCGTCCATCTCAAATATGTAGTCATATCCCTGCTCGAGGCTCCACTTGAATCCTGTCAGATAGGCAGTGCCGAGTCCCAGCTTACCTTTACGCTCGATCATGAACAGTCTGTCCGCAAACTCTGCTTGAAGGCTTCTTACTATGGCAGCTGTGCCATCGGGTGAACCATCTTCAATCACGAGTATGTGGAACTTCTCCTCGAGAGAAAAGACCTTGCGGATTATCTTCTCGATGTTCTCCTTTTCATTGTAAGTCGGAATGATTACGATTTTTTTCTCCATCATTTCGTTTCAGCATTATTCTATTCAACAAATGTAACAAATTATTGCTATATTTGCTACACTAATTTCACAAATACCAATGAAAAGAATCAATTGCTTTATCCCATTTCAGGATGCTGCTCAGGTAAAGGCCACTGTTGAGAGCCTTAAGAAGGAGCCAGAAGTTGCTCAGATCTATCTTTTGAAGACAGATGGCGCAGCTGATGAAGACGTACCTGGATGCAAATTCATCGAGACTCCATCATTGAAGTGTACTGACGCGATGCGTAAGATCGCTGCTGTCGCTGATACTGAGTTCACCCTCATCTACACTAAAACTACAGAGCTTAGCTTTGTACTCTTCGCAGTGGAGAGATTCCTTACACTTGCAGAAGACTCAAACGCAGCCATGATCTATGCAGATCACTTCAACGAAGTCGGAGGAGTTCGTTCAGAGGCACCGGTAATTGACTACCAGATGGGTTCACTTCGTGATGATTTCGATTTCGGTGGACTCCTTATCTATAGAACATCAGCACTCAAGGAGGCTGTGGCTAGAATGGATGTGGACTATAAGTTCGCAGCACTTTACGATCTTCGCCTCAAGGTTTCACAGAAGGGTGTTATCGAGCACATCAATGAATACCTTTATTATGAGGTAGAGACAGACAATCGTAAGTCTGGTGAGAAGATCTTCGATTACGTGGATCCAAAGAATAGGGCAGTGCAGATCGAGATGGAGCAGGCTTGCACCGCACACCTTAAGGAGGTTGGCGGATTCCTTGAGCCTAAGTTCAAGCATATCGAGTTTGCAGACGATAGCTTCGAATATGAGGCTTCAGTCGTTATTCCATGTAAGAACCGTGTTCGTACCATTGGCGACGCCATCCAGTCAGCACTTAATCAGAAGACTACCTTTAAGTACAATGTTATTGTAGTCGATGATAACTCTGAGGACGGCACTGTGGATGTTATCAAGAAGTTCGTTGGTGACCCTAAGCTTGTTTACGTGGCTCAGGATAAGTCATACCACGCTATCGGTGGTAACTGGAATGTGGCTCTCCATCATCCTAAGTGTGGAAAGTTTGCCATCCAGCTTGACTCTGATGACGTATACTTCGATGAGAACACTGTCCAGAAGTTTGTAGATGCATTCTATGAGCAGAACTGCGCTATGGTAGTCGGCACATATAGAATGACGAACTTCAAGATGGAGACCATCCCTCCTGGAATCATTGATCATAAGGAGTGGACTCCTGACAATGGTAGGAACAATGCTCTCCGTATCAATGGTCTCGGCGCACCACGTGGTTTCTATGTACCTATGCTCCGCACCATCAATTTCCCTACTACCAAGTATGGCGAGGACTATGCAGTAGGTCTTCGTGTATGCCGTGAGTATCAGATCGGCCGCATTTATGACGTAGTTTATAACTGTCGTAGATGGGATGACAACTCAGATGCGAACTGCGATGTAGTAAAGATGAATATGAACAACCTTTACAAGGACCGTATCCGTACCTGGGAGCTTAAGGCTCGTATCGCAATGAACAAGAAATAGTTAACACCTTTTCTATATGAAAATGGGCGTCTGGCGTGTGCAAGGCGCCTTTTTCTTTTTTCGTGTGGTAAAACGATAAACTGAAAATATTTTTGGTTTACCCCTTGCAGATTCAGAAAAAGGTGCTACCTTTGCAATCCCGTTCGGGAAACGGACGGTCGACAAGTTCA
>JAKSJM010000044.1 GCA_024398075.1 Bacteroidales bacterium
TATACGTAAGTAATTGAAAATTATATAATTGTTAAATTTTTAACGAATCATTGTTCATAGAAATAAGTGATTAATTCAAACTAATACGTATTTTTGTATTATTGAAATTCACTTAACACACTAATTACATAATGAAAACAATGTTTACAAAGGTAGCAGTAGCCATCTTGGCTTCAGCTACTATGCTATTCTTCCAGTCATGCGACCAGAAGGTGGGTCTTCAGGTCAAGACAGCTGCAGGTATAGTGGAAGGCGTAGAGCTCGACGGAGGCGTCAAGGCATTCCTCGGAGTTCCATTTGCAGAGGCACCTGTGGGCGAGCTCAGATGGGCAGCGCCTCAGCCAAAGAAGGCCTGGGACGGCGTTCTTGAGACCAAGGCCTTCGGCAATGATCCTATGCAGCCACGTATCTTCGGTGACATGGCATTCCGCGGTCCTAAGTCAGACGAGGACTGTCTCTACCTTAACATCTGGACCACAGCAGAAACCGCAAATGCAGGTCTCCCAGTGCTTATCTATTTCAATGGTGGCGGTCTTATGGCAGGCTCTGGCTCTGAGCCTCGCTACGACGGCGCAGCCATCGCACGCGAAGGCGTCATCGGCGTGACAGCAAACTACCGCGAGGGCGTGTTCGGATTCTTCGCTCATGCCGACCTCACAGCTGAGGCTCCATACCACGGAAGTGGTAACTATGGTTTCCTCGACCAGGTGGCAGCTATCGAGTGGGTAAAGGAGAACATCAAGTCTTTCGGTGGAGATCCTGATCGCATCACCATTGTCGGCGAGTCAGCAGGTTCATTCTCAGTATCTGTACTCATGACCTCTCCACTCTCAAAGAATCTTATCGCAGGAGCAATGCTTTCGTCTGGCGCAGAGGTACTTCCATACACCGGAGTAGAGCAGGCTGCAGCAGATGCAGCAGGCGCTGCCCTGCTCGAGAGCAAGGGCATCGCCAGCGTCGCTGACGCTCGTGCGCTTTCAGCTGACGAGCTCCAGGCGCTCATTCCTCCTACCGGCATGTCCAATGTAGTGCTTGACGGGTATTTCATGATAGAGCAGCCAGACGCAGTGTTCTCTAAGGGTGAGCAGTCAAACGTTCCACTCCTTGCAGGATGGAACTCACTTGAGGGCGTCCCTGGAGCACCTACTGTAGAAGGGTACAAGGATCAGCTCCGTCCTCAGTTCGGAGACATGACAGATGAGATCTTCGAGGCTTACGGCATCATGGAAGATGCTGACGTCATGTCCATCAAGGGTTTCACCCTCGCAGGCGACCTCTTCACAGGTTTCCCTACCTGGAAGGTTTGCGACTATCACGCAAAGACCACAAGCCAGCCTGTATACCGCTACAAGTACAACCATCCACGTCCTGCGCCTTCTGCAAAGATGGGAGACAAGGTAGGAGCACTTGCTGGTGGCGTACGCGAGAAGACCGAGGAAGAGAAGGCTCAGCCTGTATTCATCGCTCCTGGCGCAGTACATTCAGCTGATATCGAGTACGCAATGGGAAATCTCGAGACCAATGAGTACTACGACTGGCAGCCAGAGGACTTCGCCATCTCGAAGACCTTCCTCAGCTTCTATGCTAACTTCTGCAAGACAGGAAATCCAAACGGTGAGGGTCTCCCTACATGGACTCCTATCAACGGCAAGCTCGACGCTGCTCCAGTGATGCAGATCGACGTGGAGACCAAGGAAGTGGCCTCAGCCGAGCTTGAGAACGCATATCGCACACTTGAGAAGTTCTACCTCTCAAGATAATCTCATAAGACTCAACGAATTAGGCCAGTCGTAATTGACTGGCCTATTTTTTCATCTTACATTGCAAGTAAGTTTTTCATATTCCAATGTTAAAAGTCGATAGAAACTGAGGCTTCTACAGTGAAAGGTCTGATGAATGTTCCCGCCATCACATAGTTCTTGTACCCCGAAGCGTCCTCAACCAGATCTGCCGAACTGATGAGGCCACTTGCACCCTTCTGATTAAGGATATTTATCACGTTGAGACTGAACTTGGTGTTCTGATTCATCCTGTAGTCCATGCCACCGAAGGTCTCCACCCTACCTTTGAAGTAGAGGGAATTGGTCTTGTTTATGTACTGCTTGCTGATGTATCTGGTACTGAGCCACCATCTCCATGCACCATAACTATATGACGGATCGAACACGAACTCCACCTTGTGGAGGTTGGTGACATTCCTTCCGGAAAAGTCATAGTGCTCTGTTACGCCATCAGAGAAAGTAGGAGAAAATACGAAATCCTTGTACTGTGGATCCCTAAGCGTAAACTGAATATGGAAATTGAGTCCAGGCATAGGATTGATCATCGCATCTGTCATCCATCCAAGAGACGATATGCCATATACCAGCGGCAGGGTCACGGACTCGGTATATCCTGCAGGAAATCCACCCACAGATGTGTTCAGAGCATGCTGGAACACAGATCTGGTGCTGTAGTTCGACTGACTGATATAGTTCAACTGCGAGAGAACGTTTATCCAGTCATTCTTGTACGAGAATCCGAAACGAAGCAGGTAGGTATCTGTCGGGTCCATGGCAGGATCATAGAAACCGCCATAGTTGAAGATATTGCCATGCGACCTGGTGAATGTACCGTCTGTCTGCAGATAGAGTCCACCCACAAGCCTATAAATGAGTTCAGCACCGGCTGCGCCATTCAGGAACATGGATGGCGAAAAGGTGGTTACCTTTCCCTTAGTCATGTTGAAACCAGAGTATCTGGTGTTACTCTTATCATCACCTATATTATTGGCTGATTTGCCGTGCATCTTCAAGCCCTCGATTCGAAGGAACGCATCAATATCGAGCCTGCTGCCCGCCTTCCATCCATCCTTCAGGTAAGCAGCCACCTTGGTCTCGTAACCATCGTAGTATTCACCAGCAGTGTTGAAGTTGTAGAAGCGTTCACCTTTCATGTAGAGCATCTGAGGATTAGCCTTGATTTCATGCGCCATGATAGCTGACGAGGTAGTGGTTCCACCGTGATTCATGTGCAGGTCCGCTCCAGCTCTAAGACTGTGGTTTCCAGTCGCCCAGGAGAGCTCCACATTGTTCATCCATGAAGTCTCAAAGGCGTCAAAATGAATCAGGGTTCTCTTCTGCACGAGTCCATTGTAGACTGTGCCATCCGAATATGTATATCCAGAGATTGGCATAGCCATGTCAATAGCGGCCATAGAGCCTCCTCCACGCACGGAATCTCCCTTCTTGAAACGGCTTCTGAAATCCAGTTTTACTCCATTGTCAAACAGATAGTCAAGCCTGTAAGTCAAGTGATGGCTCCTATCTCTGTTGCCATCCTTAAGGTCCATGGTCACCATCTCACCTGTCATGAAGTCCATATATGTTACATCCCTATCCTCAGGACGATATGAGTCTACACCTAGGTTGAACCCCTCGTACGGAACCACACTTCCATCTCCGACGAAGACGAACGGACCGAAATTCTCAGTTAGAGAAAGGTAGTGAACATACTGATACACAAGCGACATGCTTCCCTTTCCATCGGAGAAGTCCTTGGAAACTGCTCCTTTGTAGAACTGGTGTCTTTCCTTGAGGAATGGATACGCGATATGGTTCGAACCAGGGTCGAGGTTCAGGAAGGCACTCGCTGAGTACTTCCAACCACCGGCGATCGGGCCGGACACATTCATGTCCAGCTTGTTCTGGCCGTAACTACCGAGAGTATAGCTGAAGTCACCTCTGAATGAGTCGCTTCCCACACGGTTATAGCTATCCACATAGTTGTTTATCTCTCCATAGCGGAGCGCTGACTCCAGAGGGCCCATGGTGCCTGTCTTCTGCGCACTTGAAC
Organism: Bacteroidales bacterium; assembly: GCA_024398075.1. Taxonomy (GTDB): domain Bacteria; phylum Bacteroidota; class Bacteroidia; order Bacteroidales; family UBA932; genus Cryptobacteroides. The sequence goes on from JAKSJM010000044.1 coordinate 3,835, forward strand.
CACCATGCCATGACTTGTATGGATAGAGGTGATAGATGTAGTAGGATACAGGAAGACCATCCTCGAAGATCTGGACCGCGGATGTAGAGTTAGTAGGCAAGCCTAGGGAAACCTCTCTAGGCTTGCTATCAGAAGCAGCGTTAAGGAATATGGCACTATTCTCACTCGTGCCAGTGGAATCCCTCTTCTGGGTCTGCGAGTACAAGTTCAAGTTTAGAAGAAGGAAAACGCTTATAGCCAAATATTTCCCGCTCATTATCTAAGTTCGCTCTTGGTGTTCAAGTGCATGGTGAGTGGGCTCTCCTCCGAGTATGGAGTCCACGCAGGAATACCCTTGGCTACTGGCTTTCCATCACGAGCGAAGGAAGCCCACAGAGCGCTGATACGGTGACCAAGTTCGATGTCCTCGTCGCGACCGCCGGTCATAGTGTTATATCTGGCTACATTGTCAAAGACAAATGGAATATCCATGCAATGGCCGCTACCGAGCGCTCCGTCGAGCACTGGCGACTCCCAGTCGAACTGGTAGAAGTAGACTGGGGCGCAGCCGTAGGCGCTTCTTGCCTTCACCTGCTCCACGGCAAGCGGTTTGAAGATCTCGTCTGCCTGACCTACGGTGAACTCGTGCATGGTGGTTCCGATCATGGTAGGGATATTCTTTGAGACCTCCATAGACTCCGGCGTACCTGGCTGGCTAGGAAGGTACTTGCCATCAACGGTAGGTTCTGTACCTACAAGCAGCCAGCAAAGGATGTTTGACGGAAGGGTTCCGTCTGCCTTCATCTGCTCCATCATGACCACCCTTGCTCTTTCACATGCGTCATAGAGTTCCTTGTAAGGGACAGTTTCGATCTGCTCGATGGTGGCAGCATTGAGTCCGAGCTCCTTTACGGTGAGGGAACCGAGCATGCGAGAGTACTTCTCTTCCATGACGGTAGTTATGGAGCCGCTCTGCACGATGGCCTTCTGGAACAGGCCCTTGGCTGAAGGCATTGCCATGGTGGTAGTCACCTTGCCACCGCCACCCGACTGGCCGAAAATAGTTACATTTGAAGGGTCGCCACCGAATGCTTCAGCATTGGCCTTCACCCACTCAAGAGCCTTCACGATATCGAGCATGCCGGCATTTGCAGACGCCTCATACTTCTGTCCAAAGTCTCTCAAGTCAAGGAAGCCAAGGCAGTTAAGACGATGATTCAGAGTTACGACCACTACATCATACGCCTTGGCGAGAGAATTTCCATCATATGCGGCCTGCTCCTGGCCTGAACCAGAATGGAAGCCACCTCCGTGAAGCCATACCATCACCGGACGCTTCTTGGCGTCACCGATGCCTGGGGTCCAGACATTGACTCTGAGACAGTCTTCACCTGGAAAGCCATCATTCCAGTTATAGGCAAATGCCTGCTTGTCGTCGCGCCAGCCCATTCTCTCAGCCTGTGGCGCTGTCGGTCCGTATGCCCTACAGCTGCGTACGCCCTCCCAAGGAGTAGGATCTGTAGGCGCCATGAAGCGCTGAGCCTCTGCGTATGGCACGCCCTTGTAAGTGTAGATGCCATTTTCAATGAATCCGGCGATCTCTCCGCCGGTCACAGCCACTTTGCTGGCTTCTGTAGACGTCTCCAGATAGGCCGATGGTGCCTTCTGGTGACAGCAGGCGCTCAGTAAGACTACGCCTGCAAGGATGGTAACAATTCTTTTCATAATATCTGTGTGTGTGTTTATCTTGCGTCTTTGTGAGGCTCGATGTGGATGGAGATCTGCGTCTCCTGGCCAAACCTTTCGCGAAGGGCATCCTCTGCGAGTTCGGTGATATGATGGGCCGCAGCCACGGTTATGTTCGGGTCCACGACTATGTGTACGCCAATGATTATGGCAGGACCATTGCGACGCGTCTTCAGTCCATGCACATCCTCCACTCCCGGCACTGAACCAATGATTTCGACTATCTGCGCCTCCATATCGTCTGGTAGGGATCCTTCCGTGAGCTCATGCAGTGCAGGGATAGTCATCTTTACAGCCACAACGATGATGAATATGCTGATCATGCAGCATACTATCGGATCGAGTATAGCCCATTTGCCGCCAAATGCGAGCGCGCACCCGATACCGATGGCCGAACCTATCGACGAGAGCGCGTCAGTGCGGTGGTGCCACGCATTTGTGATCATAGCGGGACTGTTCATGCGCTTCCCGACACGCGCAGTCCATTGATACAGGAGCTCCTTTAGGCCAATGGACACGAGAGCAGCCCAGAGGGCTACGCTGCCCGGGACAGCCAGAACGCCACCTGCGACGACAAGTCGTATCTTCTGAATGCCTTCAGCCATGAGCTTGGCGCCGACCATTACGAGCATGAGCGCCACCACCACTGTGGCCAGAGTCTCATATTTGCCATGGCCGTAGTCATGATCCTTGTCGGCCGCCTTGCTGCTGACCTTCACCATCACGAGGACAATGACATCGCTCACCAGGTCGCTCAGCGAATGCACTGCATCCGCCAGCATGGCTGAGCTGCGCCCCACTACTCCCGCCAGCAGCTTGAAGGCCGCCAGCACCAGGTTCCCGACTGCGCCCCAGGCGGTGACTCGGGATATGGTCTGTTCTCTGTTCTGTTCCATTGGCCTAGATCCACTTCACCTCGCTGAGATCCAGCTTGTTCGGTGGTATGTTTGGGTAAGGTGTATAATAGAATGTATACTCTTCAAACTCCTTGGGAATCATGTTAAGGAAGCGGAAATCCGCGCTGCCATAGTCACACGACGCGCCGTAGAGCACTATCTCCTTCTTCTCGTCATCGCGCATCCACCAGCCACCACCATGGACCTTCTCGTAGCCGATGACGAGGTCCTTATGGTTGATGACCATGCCCATGCGCAGCAGTCCGCGCGTCTCGTGGGGCTGGGTGACGATGATGTACTTAGGATGCATGGTTAAGCTCTGTTTCTTCTGAGAACGTGGTCAGTGAGCCACTTGCGCACAGGCTCATCATAGAGCTTGAGGCAAGCCCATGCGAGACCGATAGCGAGGATGACTACACCAGCATTGACACAAATATGCATCCACAGCGGAGCCTCCTGGTGGCTTGCCGCCCAGCCCATCTGCATGTACATTAATGGGTAATGTGTGATGTAGATAGGGTATGAGATGTCACCGAGGAACTTGCAGACCTTCGCGCTGCGAGGGTCTGTGAGTTTGCTGCCCGCGCCGATGAGCACTATGACAGGGAAAAGGGCAATGATGCTGACAGCCTGATACAGGCCATCTGCGACGCCGCTCTTTCCGAGTATCTGAGGGATGCTGAAGATGGCAATGAGCATGAGAGCGCACCACCAGAATCCGCCGCGCAGCCTGAGCGGGCTGCCACTAGGATTCGCTTCGGTCATGTGCGAAGGGAGTATCCTCGAGATGAGGAGGCCACAGAGGAAAGGATACAGCAGTCGGGTGAAGCCGACCAGTATCTGCGCAGGCTCGAGGCTCCATCCTCCGATGACGTCGTATTTAGGATGTGGAAAGAGATTGAAAACATCCCATCCCATGGTAAGGTTCAGTGTGAGGAAGGCGGCGAGCACGCAGAGCACCGCGAGTATAGCCTTCGGCAACTTCCTGAATATGAATGCATAGAGTATGTTTCCAATGTACTCGTATGTAAGGGACCAAGCTGGACCATTGAACGAGTTCAGCTCACCCCAGCCACGGATGTCCAGGCTGTTTGGGCAAGGAATCAGGAAGAGCCCCATCACAAGACACAGGAAGAACTTCCACGCAGGGATCTGGGCAGTCAGAGGGAACATGCCGTCAGCGAAGAAGAATAGGCAAGCGCCCACTACCATGCCCATGATCACCATAGGATGCAGACGCACCAGACGCCTCTTGAAGAAGCCCCAGTAGGACATCTTGTCCCAGCGATCATCATACGCATATCCTATCACGAAGCCGGAGAGTACGAAGAAGAAATCCACAGCGAGATATCCGTGATTGATGATTTGCCTTCCAATGACTGGAGCGTAAGTCTCAAAGCAATGGAAGAGTATGACCATAAATGCGGCGACTCCTCTAAGACCATCTAGAATCTCATAACGAGGTTTGGAAGCGAGGTAATTGTTTTTCATGTGCTAGTATTGTTCTTGATACTACAAAGATAGCACAAAAAAGATTATCTTTGGAGTCTAAACTACAGGCACAGTCATTATGAAACTCGCAATCATAGGTTCAGGAAATATGGGGGGCGCGCTCATCAAGGGCTGGGCAAAAAGCCCTGCGTCACTTGACATCACCATCACTGCTCACACTCAGCAGACTCTCGACAGATTCAAGGTCGAGTATCCTCAGCTTAACTGCACTCTGAATAACAAGGAGGCCGCAGAACAGGCCGACGTAGTGGTGCTCGCCGTTAAGCCATGGCTAATCGACGAAGTAATAGCACAGATGGGAGAAGCACTTGATGGCAAGACAGTTATCAGCGTCGCTGCAAATGCGAAGAACGATAGGATTGACGTCTATGTAATGCCAAACATTGCAGCTGAGTTTGGGCAGAGCATGACCTTCATCGAGAAGGGCGACGCCGCAGCCGTCGAGACGGCCAGGAAGCTCTTCGACCTGGTAGGACAGGTGAAAGTGGTGGACGCAAAGCAGATGGCCGCAGGCATGATGATGGCAGGATGCGGCATCGCATACGTCATGCGCTTCCTCAGGGCCATGATGGAAGGTGGAGTGGAGATGGGTCTCTACCCAGCAGATGCGCTGCAGATAGCCATGCAGACCATGCAGGGCGCCATCACCCTTCTGGACGAGACAGGTCTCCATCCAGAAGCGGCCATAGACAAGGTCACCACACCCGGTGGAATAACCATCAAAGGCCTCAACGAGCTCGACCACGCAGGCTTCAACTCAGCTGTAATCCGCTGTCTCAAGGCGGGACTGTAACATTATTTTGATTCCGTATTACAAAAATCAATGTTTTTGTCTATATTTGTAGCAGAAAACATTGGATATGGAAGAGAAAAAAGGAAATCGCGGTGGCGCACGAAAAGGCGCCGGGCGTCCCAGGACCGACAGTAAGATATATTCATTTCGTGCGCCTGGCTACATGGCTAGGCACATCGATTCACTGGAGAACAAGACAGACTTCATCAAGGACTGCATAGACTGGGGCATGATGCATCAGGCAGAGCCACCCGTGTCTATGGGCGAGGTGATACCCGCTTCGCACGTGAAGGAGATGGCTCTCCCCTACTTCGACATAAGCGTCGTGGCAGGTTTCCCTGTGCCTCTCGATAACGACGAGAAGTCGCAGGACATAGATATGCTGCGCCTTCTCTGCCCTCATCCCGAGTCATCATACCTCATAAGGGTGAACGGAAACTCCATGATCGACGCAGGAGTGATGAGTGGCGACATCGTGATTGTGGACAAGTCAAACAGAAACCCGTCAGCGAAAGAGATAGCAGTGTGCGAGCTGAATGGCGAGTACACGCTCAAGCACTTCATCGAGGAGGATGGAGCCGGCTGGCTTGTGCCCGCAAACCCAGATTTCCCACGCATCCAGATAAGCAGTGAGGATAACTTCAGCGTCTGGGGCACAGTCACTTACATTATACACAAGGCTAGACCATGAATCTTGGGACACTGAACGAAAGACAGAGAGCTGCAGTCACATGCACAGAAGGGCGCGTACGAGTAGTTGCGGGCGCCGGTTCTGGAAAGACCAAGGCATTGTCATACAGATATGCATTCATCGTGAACGAGATCGGTATCGATCCCGCGAACATCCTGTGCCTTACCTTCACGAACAAAGCTGCCCAGGAGATGAGGTCACGCATCTCGCAGCTTGTTCCTCCTGGATACACAAATGACTTCGTGTGCACCATACACGGGTTCTGTGTGAGATTTCTTCGTGAGGAGATTCACAGGCTAGGGTATCCGAAGAACTTTCAGATTCTCGACGAGGAGGACATGAAAACCCTTGTCCGTCAAGTGCTTACGGAAAACAATGCAGAGCGTTCCGTAAAGACTGTACGTCAGCTCATCGAGGCTCTCGCGGCGGTGAAGTCAAAGAACCAGTATATCCCACAGTACCTTCTCTCTACGGCTGTCGTGGCCGACAGGACTGCCCTTTCGCAGAGCGTACAGTTACTCTACAAGCAGAAAGACAAGCTAGCACTGGACTTCGACGACCTCGTGTACTTCACTTGTCACATCCTTCATTCGTTCGACGACGTAAGGGAGAAATGGCAGGAGAGGATGAACTACGTGATGGTCGACGAGGCACAGGACTGTAACTCAAGCGACTGGGACATAGTAAACACCCTATCTGCCAAGTGCGGTAACCTATTTATCGTAGGAGATCCAGACCAGTCCATCTATGAGTGGAGAGGAGCGAAGCCAGATATGTTTGTGGCTTTCGCTGCAGACAAGGACATCATACTTGACGAGAACTACCGTTCCACCCCAGGCATACTGGATGTAGCGAACTCCATCATCGTGAACAACAAAAACAGAATCGATAAGAAGATGTTCACGAAGAAGGGAGAGGGAGACACCATAGTGCATTTCCATGGGGCAAACGAGAACCAGGAGGCGCAGTGGGTCTGCACCGAGATCGCGAAGCGGATAGAGGTGCAGCACTGCACGTACGCCGACTTCGCCGTTCTTTTCAGGGCCTCCCATCTCTCGCGAGTGATCGAGCAAGCCTTCATACGTGCTGGTATTCCTTACGTCATGTGGGGCGGAGTGAGATTCTTCGAGAGACTTGAGGTAAAGGACTGTATCAGCTATCTTAGGCTCGTGGCTTCAGACGATGACCTTGCTTTCGAGAGAGTGATAAACACTCCGTCGAGGAAGGTAGGAAAGATTACCCTTGAGCTCATCACAGCCTACGCCTCCACAGAAAACACCACTCTGTATCAGGCACTTAAAAACCACATAGACGATCCTAAACTAGACAGGCAGGCGCTTCATGAGTTCGTATCACTCATCGAGGAGTGTAGGTCGAGAATCTACTCGGCAAGTGTATGCAGCATGCTTGAGTACATACTTGAAAAGACAGGCCTCAAGAAAGAGTATCGAGACGATAACGATGAGCAGAGACTTGAGAACATCACTGAGCTTGTAAACTCCATCAGAATGTACGAGGCGGAGCATCTGGAGTGGGAAACCACGGCCCTTCACGACTATTTGCAGGACATAGCGCTCTACACAAATGCAGACTACAGGAAGGAGACAAACAAGGTCAAGCTCATGACCGTGCACCAGAGCAAGGGACTGGAGTTTCCGTATGTCTTCATCATTGGCCTCAGCGATGGCATATTCCCGAATGCCAGGAGCATACGAGAAAGGAAGAAGAATGCCCTCGAGGAGGAAAGGCGCCTTATGTATGTAGCGACCACCAGAGCGGAGAAGTGCCTTTTCATGACAGAGTCGGAAGGCTATAACATGCAGGCTCAGCAGGAGAAACTCCCATCACGCTTTATCGCAGAGATCAAGAGAGAACTTTTTGTGACCGAAGGAGAAATGGACGAAGCCTTGTGGCAAAGGCTGCAGAACCAGGTGGCAAGCGAGGGAGAGTACATAGAGACCGAGACTCATGAAAAGACCGCGGCAGATGAAAGCTTTCACGTCGGGAGCAGAGTCAATCACAAGCTATTTGGAGACGGTGAAGTGCTTGAGATCTCAGAGAGTGGTTCATGCAAGGTCAAGTTTGATAGCGGAAGCGTACGTTTCCTTAGGCAGGACATACTCTCCATCCAGAAATCATTCTCAGTGAACATATCCACAGACAAAAAACATCTATCATAATATGGGAACCACAGAAAAAACTTTTCATGTCGGCATCGTAGGCGCCGGACATATCGCAGAGAAGATTACCAGAACCATCTGTCGGATGCAGGGCTTCGACTGCCTTGCTGTAGCCTCACGTTCACTTGAGAAGGCACAGGCCTTCGCAGAGAAGTTCGGCATCCAGAGAGCATACGGCTCTTACGAGGAGCTGCTGAACGATACTGATGTGGACCTGCTGTACATCGCCACACCACATTCGCACCACTTCGACATCACGAAGAAAGCCATACTTGCAGGTAAACCTTGCATAGTGGAGAAGGCATTCATGCCAAATGCCAGAATGGCCGAGGAGATATTGAGACTGTCCGAAGAGAAAGGCGTGTTCGTAGCTGAAGCCATTTGGCCACGCTACCAGCCTGCACGCAGAATCATTGACGAAATCATTGGTTCAGGACAGATAGGAGAGGTGAAGATCATCAACGGTTCACTCGCCTATTCGATTTCGCATGTGGATAGAATCATCAAGCCGGAGCTCTGCGGAGGCGCACTCCTCGACGTGGGAGTGTATGCGCTGAACTTCATGCTCATGGTGCATGACGCACCGATAAAGAGCATTACCACCTGCTGCATCAAGTCAGACTCTGGTGTGGACTTCCAGAACGCCATGTCATTCATCTTCGAGGATGGTGTGATGGCGAACCTTCAGTCTTCGGCATGCTGTGAAACAGACAAGCTCGGCATCATCTCAGGTACGAAGGGATTCCTCACTGTCGACAACATTAACAATCCTCAGCTCATAAGAGTCTTTGCCCACAGAGGCGATCTTATCAGGGAAATACATGTACCAGAGCAGATTTCGGGCTACGAGTACGAGTTTATCGCATGCCGCGACGCTATGGATGCCGGAAAGGTAGAACCTGCCGACATGCCACACGCCGAGACATTGAAAGTGATGAAGATCATGGACCACCTCCGCCACGAATGGGGCGTGGTCTACCCTATGGACTAGCTGTTGTAGGCAGTCTCTCCGTGCTCGTAGATATCGAGACCTTCCTCCTCTACTCGCCTTTCCACTCTGATTCCGAAGACCTTGTCAAGGAGTTTGAGGATGCCGAAGCCGAGGATGAATGCCCATGCAATGATGCAGAGGATTCCGAGGCACTCGACGCCGAAAAGGTGCCAGCCACCACCGTATAGCACTCCACCATCCACAGCGAAAAGGCCTGTCATGATGGTGCCGAGGATACCGCCGACGCCGTGCACAGAGACTGCGCCGACTGGGTCATCGATGTGAAGTTTGCTGTCAAGGAAAGACACTGACAGGGTCATTGCAGCACCACAGACTGTACCTATGACTGCCGAACCGGCTATGGATACGACATCACAGCCTGCAGTGATACCGACAAGTCCTGCGAGTATGCCGTTGCATACAAGTGAGAGTGAAGGCTTTCCAAACATTATCCAAGTAAGTATCATGGTGACAACGCCTCCACATGCTGCAGCCATGTTCGTGGTCACGAAGACATGAGAGATCGCCGTAGCATTCTCCGGGCCGCTCGCAGCAAGCTGAGAGCCTGGGTTGAAGCCGAACCATCCAAACCAGAGGATGAAGACGCCGAGGGCTCCGAGAGTGAGATTGTGTCCAGGGATGGCGACAGAGCGTCCGCTCTTCGTGTATTTGCCCACACGTGGGCCAAGGATGATAGCACCCGCAAGTGCTATGACACCTCCACAAGCATGAACTACTGCAGAACCAGCGAAATCATGGAAGCCGATCTGACTAAGCCAGCCGCCACCCCATGCCCAGTGACCTTCGATAGGATATATCACAGTGGAGATGATGATGGATATGATCACATACATCGAGAACTTCGTTCTCTCTGCCATACCACCAGAGACGATAGTAGCCGCAGTGGCACAGAAAACGGTCTGGAAAATAAGCCATGCCTCCTTCGGAATATTTGTGTCGTCACAGAAAGACAGGTCAAAAGGCCTGATGTGACCAGCGAAGTTTGCATCACCATTGTGCATGAGTGAGAAGCCAATGAACCAGAAAAGAATGGTTCCGACCATGAAGTCCACAAAGTTCTTCATGAGGATGTTTGCTGAGTTCTTCGAGCGGGTGAAACCGGCCTCCACCATGGCGAAGCCTGGCTGCATGAAGAATACCAGCATGGCGGCAAGAAGTACCCAGACGGTATCAAGACTGTTGATTGTAGAAATTGTTTCCATGTTTAGCTCGTTTTTAAGGTAAATACACTACTACTTTTTGTCTGCAAGAACTGAATCGCCACTTTCTCCTGTACGGATGGACCAAGTCTCATCCACGGGACTGACGAAGATTCTGCCATCGCCCACTTCCCCCGTGTGGGCAGCCTTCAGGATAGCATCCACTGCCGGCTTCACAAACTGATCACGGCAGATAATTTTAATCTCTATGCGCGGGATGATATCAGTGCTATACATCACTCCACGATAGATTCTGTCCTCTCGGGCCTGTCCGATGGCATGAACCTCCGAATAGGAAAACCAGTTGATGTCGGCCTCAAACAAGGCCTCCTTGACATCCTCGAAATGCGTCTTTCTCACGACGGCTTCAATCTTTTTCATAAATACACTACTAACTGTTAAACAAAAAAGGCTGATCCCTTTCAGGACCAGCCTCATAAATATTACTAAAAATTGACTCTCTATCGAATGAACAATGCTCGACCGGAAAAGCATCAGCAAGTCAACCAACAATTCTGCTGCTGGTTCTGATTCTGCTGCTGATTATTCCTAAAAAACATCATTTCCTTTTGTCTTTTGCAAACCTACTCTTTCTGATTTACAAATGCAAGAAAAATTTTAAAAAATTTAATTTTTCTTTCCGAAGTAGTACTGTCCCTTTCCTTTCGTGAACGAGCCAAACTGTATGGCGTTCTGAGGGCAATGATGATAGCATGCCATGCACTGTGTGCAATGTCCCAGCCACTTAGGATGTTTCTCCTCCATCTTCACATTTTTCAGAGGGCATACCTTTGCGCAGATGCCGCAGCCGTTGCAGGCATCGGTAGTGAAGTATTTCTTGTCACTTGCGCTCGCCACGAAACCAGCCTTGATGACATGAGACTTGAACCATGCCATTGGGCCAATGATAAGGTCCTCCACGGCCTCATGCGCGCGAATCTGAGCCACCACCTTCGGGAGTTTCTCCCTTGCGGCGTCTATCTTGCGCTGCGCTCCCTCGTCCGTGTCAAGATGGAATCCTGGCAGCGCGAGGTAAGTCTCAGGCATCTGGAAGCAGTATGCGCCGGACAAGTCAAGGCCCACTGACTTCAGCAGCTTGCCGAAGGTCTTGTGCGCTATGCCCATCTCGTCTCCGCAAGTGCATGCGAACCAGGTGTACGCAGAAACGCCATTCCACTTCACGCCTTTGACAAAGTTCTCAACCAGCTGTGGTGCCGCCCACGAATAAATAGGGAACACGAAGCCAATGCTCTCCCCATCCGCGATCTGATACTCTGAGAAACCCTCCCTCTGCAGATCGGGTATGAAAAGAAGATTCTCGCCAAGAGCGCTGGCGAGCTCTTCTGCTATGAAGCGGCTGTTTCCGCAGCCTGAATAGTAGAAAATCATATTCTTGACTTGAAATCATTGTAACTGAATTCCTTCCACAGCCTCGTCTCCTCACCATCCTGTATCCAGATAGATGGGAGAGGCATGCCGTTGAAGGTGTTGTTCTTCACCATCGAATAGATGGCCATGTCGCAGAAGGTGAGCACATCGCCCTCCTTGAGTTCGTGGTCGAAGGAGTAGTCACCGATGACGTCGCCCGCGAGGCAGGTAGGGCCGCCGAGACGATAGGTGAAGGTCTTCTCCCCTGCCTCGCCGCTGCCCTCTAGTGGCGGACGGTAAGGCATCTCGATCACATCAGGCATGTGACATGCCGCAGATGTATCGACGATGGCGACGCGTCCCCACGCATGCTCCTGAATCTCAAGCACTGTCGTATGGAGGTAGCCCGCATTCAATGCGACGGCCTCACCGGGCTCGAGGTAGACCTCTAGGCCGTAGCCATCTTTCATCCTCATTATGCATCTCTCGAGTCTTTCGATATCGTAGTCCTCTCTGGTGATGTGATGGCCACCACCGAAGTTGACCCATTTCATCTGAGGCAGATAATCCTTGAACTTCTCCTCGAAGGCATCCAGCGTAACCTCCAAGTCATCTGAATTCTGTTCACACAGCGTATGGAAGTGAAGGCCATCCAGGAGCGTAAGCACCTCAGGATGAGCCTGAACGCCTTCCCTGAACTCAGCGATGGTCACGCCCATGCGGCTGCCAGGAGCACATGGATCATAGATAGCATGACCCTCCTGCGTAGACTTCTCAGGATTTATTCTAAGCCCCACACCACATCCAGCATCCTTTGCTTTCTGTCCATAGAGAAGAAGCTGACGAATGGAGTTGAACACGATATGATCGCAGATAGTCACTATCTCATCGATATCCTCTGCACGAAACGCCGGGTTGAAGACATGGTTTTCCTTGCCTGGCATTTCCTCGTGGCAGAGACGCGCCTCGAAGAGGCCGCTTGCAGTCGCTCCGCTGAGGTACTCCCCTATCATCGGGTAGAGTCCGTAGCAGCTGAAGCACTTCTGGGCAAGGAGTATGTGAGCTCCTGTCCTATCCATTACCCCTTTCAAAACGGAAAGGTTCCGGCGCAGAGCACCGGAATCTATCACGTAGCAGGGTGTATTCATTCCTGACTTAAGCATTAGTCTACAAGCACTGGATTCTCATCCACTACCCAAGGGAGTCCCCACTTGTTCAGTGCCTCCATATATGGATCTGGATCGAAGTCCTCAACATTGAACACGCCAGCCTTCTTCCACTGACCGGTCATGACCATCATGGTACCTATCATGGCAGGAACGCCTGTAGTGTATGAAATAGCCTGTGAGCCGACCTCCTTGTAGCACTCCTGGTGATCGCAGACATTGTAGATCTTGATGCTTCTCTTCTTGCCGTCCTTCACGCCAGTGAAGATACAGCCGATGTTTGTCTTTCCGACTGTGCGTGGACCAAGTGATGCTGGATCTGGAAGGAGAGCCTTGAGGAACTGGATTGGAACGATCTCCTTGCCCTCAAACATGACTGGGTCAGTCCTAAGCATTCCTACATTCTCCAGGCACTTCATGTGTGTGAGATAGCTCTGGCCGAAGGTCATGAAGAAGCGGATTCTCTTTACTCCAGGGATGTTCTTTGCAAGGGACTCAATCTCCTCATGGTGAAGAAGATACATATCCTTTGGACCTACGCCCTCAAATACATACTCTCTCTTGATCTCCATTGGCTTGGTCTCTACCCAATGTCCATCCTCCCAGTATGAGCCATTTGCTGACACCTCGCGGAGGTTGATCTCAGGGTTGAAGTTTGTGGCGAAAGGATAACCGTGATCACCACCATTGCAGTCAAGGATATCGATGGTGTGAATCTCATCGAAGTAATGCTTGAGCGCGTATGCGGAATAAACGCTGGTCACACCTGGGTCAAAACCTGTACCGAGCAGAGCGGTGACGCCTGCGTCCTTGTACCTATCCTGGTAAGCCCACTGCCATGAGTAATCGAAATAAGCTGTGAAGCCCTTCTCCTTGCATCTCTTCTCATAGATGGCTCTCCAAGTAGGATCCTCGGTGTCCTCTGGCTCATAGTTCGCCGAGTCCACATAGTCCACGCCAGTGGCGAGGCAAGCGTCCATGATGGTGAGGTCCTGGTAAGGCAACGCGAGGTTAAGCACTACGTCTGGCTTCACTTCCTTGATGAGGGCAATGAGTTCGTCCACGCTGTCAGCATTGACCTTGGCAGTAGTGATGTTCGCCTTGGTCTTTCCCTCAAGCTTCGCCTTGAGAGCATCGCACTTGCTCACCGTACGGCTGGCAATGCAGATATCTGTGAATACTGAGTCGTTCTGAGCACATTTCTGGATGGCTACCTGAGCCACTCCACCACATCCGATTACTAAAACTTTTCCCATTTTCTATTTTTATGATTATTTGTTCAACGCTAAAATAAGTTCCCTGACCACCTTGCAAGCGACGGCTGTCGATACACCACTCTGGTCGTAGGTAGGGCTGAGTTCATTCACATCGCAGCCCACCACATTCAGGCAACTGCCTATAAGCTCGATGGCATTGATAAGATCCATAAAGCCGATGCCACCAGCCTCTGGGGTACCTGTACCAGGGAAAATCGAAGGATCAAGCACATCAAGGTCAATGGTGAAATACACTGGCTTGTCTGCGATCTCCCTTACACACTCCTCGAGGCCATCAAGATTGAACTTATGCATGTCTGTATGGCCTTCGGCAGCCCATCTGAACTCAGGACGATCTCCCGAACGGATGCCGAACTGATGGATGCGGCCATCTCCCACGAGGTCGTGGCAGCGTCTGATCACGCAAGCGTGTGAAAGCTGCACGCCAAGGTAGTCATCGCGAAGGTCTGTATGTGCATCGAAATGAATGATGTGCACATCTGGATACATCTTGAACACCTCGCGGAAAGCTCCGAGGGTCACGAGATGCTCACCACCTATCATCAGAGGCAGCTTGCCATCCTCGAGGATGGTGCGTGTACGCTCAGAAATCTGGTCAAGGGCAATCTGGCTGCTGCCCATGCTGAGCTCTATATCGCCGCTATCAAACACCTGATAGTCAGTAAGATCCTTATCCTGATAAGGGCTATATGTCTCAAGTCCGTAAGACTCATGACGGATGGCTGCGCTACCGAACCTGGTACCTGGACGGTAAGAGGTGGTGGAATCGAAAGGCGCTCCGAAAAGGACGATGTCTGCATCCTCATAGGCAGCGTCGCAGCCGATAAAATTCTCTATGTTTCTTTCAAGCATTTGCTAGTCCTGTATTCTCTCCACATCCTTGAGTGCACGCTCTACATACGCAGGAAGCGCGAAACATCCAATGTGAAGATTGGTGGTATAATATGAAGTGTCAATGTGAAGCTTGTTCCACGCAGCAGCATCAAGATCCGTGATAGGATGATACTTCTTGGAAGCAAATCCGAAGAGCCAGTATCCTGATGGATAAGATGGAATGTGCGCCTGGTACACCCTGCTGATAGGGAAACTCTCCACGATACGCTTGTGGGCCTTCTGAGTCTCCTTTCTATCCTCGTCGTAGAATGGGCTCTGGTGCTGGTTCACCATGATGCCATCATCCTTGAGGGCCTTGTAGCAGCCACCGTAGAACTCGCGGGTAAGAAGCGACTCACCAGGGCCATAGAAGCCGGCAGAGTCGACGATGATGAGGTCGTACTCCTGCTCGATATGCCTGATGAAACGCAATGCATTTTCCGTATAGATGGTCACGCGTGGGTCGTCCAATGACTCCGCCAGGTCTGGGAAGAACTCGCGGCAGGCTTCAACCACACCATCATTGATCTCCACAAGGTCAATGCTCTCGATAGTATCGTACTTCAGCAACTCATTGACCACTCCACCGTCGCCAGATCCGAAGACAAGTATGCGCTTGGCATTCTTGTGCACGGCCATTGGCACATGAGCAAGCATCTCATCATAGATGAACTCGTCACGCTCGGTGAAGATGATGTATCCATCCACCGCCAGGATGCGGCCATACTCGTTTGACTCAAAGATGTCCACGCGGCCGAGATCATTCTCATTTGAATAAAGATGCTTGTCCACGCGCACCGAGAACTTCACATCTTCAGTATGATGTTCTGTAAACCAATATTCCATACGTTTCTGCTTTAATATAGGATCTGTTCCTTGATCACATTCAGACGCTCGACCTTCTCATCCTCAGGACCGGTGATTGAGCAGCCCTTTTCCTTGGCGTAGAGAATGTAGTCGATGATTTCCTGTGTGATACGCTCGCCTGGGGCAAGGATAGGAATGCCTGGAGGGTAGCACATCACGAACTCTGTACAGATCCTTCCATTTGTCTCCCTGATCGGAATCATCTCCTCCTTGGCAGCGTAGAACGCCTCCTGGGGAGTCATGATGACCGATGGGTTGATGTACTCGTGGTCGAACATACCGGTTCTATCCTTGCTGTAACGACGCTTGATGTCGTAGAGCGCACTCACAAGGCGCTCCACCTCCCTCATGCGGTCTCCGATGGAAATGTATGCGAGGACATTGCCGATATCACCAAGCTCAAGCTGGATGTCATACTCATCGCGAAGCAAGTCGTAGACCTCGATGCCTGCAAGACCGATATCCAAGGTGAACACTGTAAGTTTCGTCGTATCGAAATCGTAGATGCTGTCGCCGTTTATGAGTTCACGACCGTAGGCGTAGTAGCCACCGATCTTGTTGATTTCCTTACGGGCATAGTCGGCTATGTCGCACACCTGGCGGAATGACTCCTTGCCCCTGAGAGCAAGGTTTCTTCTGGAGATATCGAGGCTGGCAATGAGAAGGTACGACGCGCTGGTGGTCTGAGTGAGGTTGATCACCTGCCTGACGTAACCAGCACTCACATTTGGTCCGGCTAGAAGGAACGAACTCTGAGTGAGGCTTCCTCCTGACTTGTGCATGCTCACAGACGACATGTCCGCTCCAGCAGCCATGGCTGTGATAGGCATGTTCTCACCGAAATAGAAGTGAGTTCCATGTGCTTCGTCCACAAGGACCAGCATATTGTGTGCGTGGGCTATCTCCACGATCTTCTTCAGGTTTGAACAGATACCATAGTAGGTAGGATTGTTCACAAGGATAGCCACTGCGTCTGGATTCTCTTCGATGGCCTTCTCCACCTGGGATATCTTCATGCCAAGCGCGATACCGAGTCTTTTGTCTGTATCGGGATTAACATATATAGGTGTGGCTCCATTGACTACAAGCGCATTGATCACACTACGGTGGACATTTCGAGGAAGGATGATCTTCTCGCCAGCCTTGCAGGCGGTAAGCACCATAGTCTGAACAGACGAGGTGGTGCCACCGACCATAAGGAATGCATGGGCTGCGCCGAACGCATCGGCAGCCAGCATCTCGGCTTCCTTGATGACTGATGTAGGGTGACAAAGATTATCGAGCGGCTTCATGGAATTCACATCCAGCTCGACACACTGCTTACCAAGCAGCTTAACTAGTTCCGGGTTACCTCTGCCCCTCTTATGACCTGGGACATCAAATGGTACAACCCTGTTTCTTCTGAACTCTTCCAGAGCCTCGTATACCGGGGCCTTGTCCTGATTCATCGGCAAAATGGTTTTTAAAGGTTCATAAACAATACTTGGCCTTCTTGTCTACGTCTGCATGAATCAGGTGGACCATCATCAACACAGAATTATCAGAGTCTATATAGCAAATATTTACTTTTACTACTCTTATTGACCGCTTTCAAGTCGGAATGGTTATAAGTGACCAACTTAAACTAAACGCGTACTCTCTTCTTTCTGTACGCCATGCGCCGTCGCGACGCAAAAATCAATAATAAAATATTTACCTGGAAACCTCTAATAAAACTATATCGTTATCCATACTGCAAATGTAAGCTAAAAATATGGATTATTTGACATTCAGAATGAAAAAGTAAACTCAACGCAAAATGACGGGCATTATGCGTACAGCGGCTCACCTTTTTTCATTTCGTGAGGAATTACGTATCTTTGCACAACTCATAGAAAGAACCATGAAAAAGTTACTTATTTCAACCTTCCTGGCGCTCGGATGCCTCTTCAGTGCCTACGCACAGGATCAGCTCAAGCAGAATCTTGAAACACACCTATATTATTTCGCTGCGGACTCCCTGAACGGAAGAGCTGCAGGCAGCGCGGATGCGCGCAAGGCCGCTGCATATATCAGGGGACAGTTCGAGAGCATTGGCCTTCAGCCACTTTTCGAGGACTTCTACCACGACTTCGAGTATGGTAATGACACATACAGAAACGTAGTGGCCGTCATCCCCGGCAGCGACGAGACATTGCGTCATGAGTACATCGTGCTTGGAGCGCACTACGACCACCTCGGCGTGCGCAAGGATGGTGAGGTGTACAATGGTGCTGATGACAATGCATCAGGCTCTTCTGCCATCATCGAGGTGGCAAGGATGCTGATGGCACGCCGAAGCGAGCTGAAAAGAAGCGTCATCATCGCTTCTTTCGACGCAGAGGAGATAGGTCTGGTGGGTTCTACCAAGCTCGCGCAGGCGCTCAAGGACAGCACCGTCCGCCTCATGCTCAGCGCGGACATGGTCGGCTGGTACAAGGTCAATGGAGCCCTGAACCTTGAGGGTACTGGCACCATCGACGACCACCTGAATGTGCTTGAGAACAGCGCCAGTGCCAATGGTATCGCCATCCACAAGAAAAAATTCGAGGACTCCATTCTCACAGCGACTGACACAGAAGGATTTGCCCAGATGGGCATCCCTACCCTCGCTGTCGACACCGGTCTCAAGTCGCCTTATCACAAGGTGGAGGACGACGCTGACCTCATCGACTTCGACGGCCTCTGCCACGTGACCACTTTCCTTGCGGACGTGGTCAGCGCCTACGCGGCCGACCCTCAGTTCGCTGGGTCCGGGCGCGTCGCTCCTAAGCACAAACCTATGAACAAGGGACTTGAGCTGCACGGTGGCCTCAGGGCAGGAGCTGGAGGAGCACAGATCCTTCTTCCTGACGCAGCATTCGACTGCACGAACGGTCATTCTTACGCAGGTGGAGTGATGCTGAAGCTTGACTACAAGTACACCGGCATCATGACAGGAGCCCTGTTCAATCACCAGAAAGTACAGTTCCCTGACCCAGCCGCTCCATTTACTGACGCATTGACATTTGAGCAGAATGACATCAGGGTGCCAGTCGAGCTGCTTCTCCAGACAAGAAACCGCATCTCAAACATGTACATAGGATTTGGCGGCTGGTATGGATACACCCTTCCAGGTAGTGGAATCCCTTATATGCTTGACTCAGAGCGCCACATGTACGGAACAGCATGGAGCATCGGCGTGACCCTTGGCCACTTCTTCGTCCAGACTGACGTATTCAGATCCCTGAAGACCTTCGCTGAGGGTCCTTCCACTGGCATCACCCCTATCCCTAAGGCGAGACTCTATTCCACAGACTTTACCATCGGTTTATGCTTCTAGGACATGAAGATGGAACGATTTTTGCAGTTAATTTAGAAAAATTCAAAATTAACTAAAACACAAATATTATGTCAAAGTATTCAGGAACACAGACCGAGAAGAATCTCGAGGCCGCATTCGCAGGCGAGTCACAGGCTCGTAACAAGTACACTTATTTCGCATCAAAGGCAAAGAAGGAAGGATTCGAGCAGATCGCTGCACTCTTCCTCGAGACCGCAGATAATGAGAAGGAGCACGCTAAGCTCTGGTTCAAGGAGCTCGGTGGCATCGGCACCACAGCAGAGAACCTCGCAGCTGCAGCTGCAGGCGAGAACTACGAGTGGACTGACATGTACGAGGGTTTCGCGAAGACCGCTGAGGAGGAGGGTTTCCCTCAGCTCGCAGCCAAGTTCCGTGGTGTAGCCGCTATCGAGAAGAGACACGAGGAGCGCTACCGCGCACTTCTCAAGAACGTCGAGACCGC
>JAKSJM010000045.1 GCA_024398075.1 Bacteroidales bacterium
AGAGATATTTCAGTGGAAAGAAGAACCAAATCTTGCGAGGAATCCGTATATTTGAAGTATGAATTATTCACATGTCATATTTGATATCGACGGAACACTGGTTGATACCGAGAGGACTCTTGTGTTTTCTCTTCAGAAAACCCTTAAGGACCTCATGGGGCTTGATAAGAGCTATGAAGAACTCTATCCTTATTTTGGCATTCCCAGTTCAGTTGTGGCAGAAATGTTTGCATACAAGGACCTAAAAGAGTTCGGTCATGAATGGGAAAAGAATTTCCTCGGTTTCGCTAATCTTATGGTTGCTTTCGATGGAGTACCTCAGTTGCTCGCTGATGTGAAGGCAGCAGGCATAGTAACGGGAATTGTCACCTCTCGTTCCCATCATGAGATAGAGCACGATCAGATTTTACATTCATTCATCGACAAGTTTGATTTCATCATTTGTGCTGGTGATACCCAAAGGCCGAAACCGTATCCTGATCCCATGTTCAAGTTCATTGAACTAGCATCTAATAAGGCAGAAAGACAAGTGACAAAAGAAGAGTGCGTGTATCTTGGAGATACGAAGCACGACTGGGAGAGCGCCCATAGCGCGGGTATAGATTTCTGTCTGGCAGACTGGCGAGTCAGAGGCTTTCAGGGAATAAATGCCCAGCATCGTTTCACCTGTGCAGACGAGCTTCGTCAAATACTTGGAATATAATAGGCTAAAAGACATATGAAAAAGACACTAATACTGATCATTAGCTTCGCGCTTGGGCATACTCTTTTTGCACAGCCGCATCAGAGTCCCGTGCTCGTCAACGCTATCAAGGCTGTTCCTGACCGCACCTACGGAAACCATGACCCTTACGAGGTACCTCTCATTCATGATACGAAGGCACCGAAGGGCTATCAACCATTCTATATCAGCCATTACGGCCGCCACGGATCACGCTCCGCTTGGGGAGGACCGCTGTACCAGACCTTCCCAGAGGCATTGGCCAAGGCGAAGGCCGCTGGCCTTCTCACAGCATCTGGCGACTCTCTCATGAATGATGTTAACACCATCGTGAAACTTCACGATGGCATGGATGGACGCCTCACGAAGCTCGGTTTCAAGGAGCATCATGGCATCGCATTCAGAATGTACCATCGCTATCCACGCGTGTTCCAGAAGGGAAGCAAGCGCGTCGTGGCGATGTCCAGCACAGTTCAGCGATGCATCATCAGCATGACCGCATTTACAAATGAGCTTAGTGCATTGGACCCTAGTCTGGACATATTCTGCGACACGGGAGAGACCATTCTCGCCTACATCTCGAATGGTGCGCCAGACACTGTCTCTAGAGCCGCTAGGAAGCTTCTCAAGCAGCTTAATGACCGCGTGGTCACAGACACTCTTTACACTGCCGAGATGGTGTTTAACGACGTAGACGCCGCACGCAAGGTGACTGGTCTCAGCATGGCTGCTATTCAGGGCATTGTCTACTCATTTGCAAGCATCGCGGGCTCATTTGAGATTGGTCACGACATGTTCCACTATTTGCCATTCGACTTTCTCTATAAGGCATGCGAGCACACAAATATGGATATCTATCTGAGGCAGGCAAATTCATTGGAGCTCGGTGACGAGCGTATGGTGACCACAGTTCCGCTCATCAAGGACATCCTTGTGAGGGCAGACAGCGCCCTTGAGAAGGGCGATGTCGCTGCGGATCTCCGTTTCGGCCATGACTTTCCTTTCGTGGCAATGTGTTCGTTCCTAGGCATCGAAGGCATTGGCGACAGGATGTCGCTCGAAGAGGCGAGATACAAGTGGTTTGCTTATGAAAACACCCCATTTGCGGCTAATCTCCAGATGATTTTCTATAAGAACAAGGCCGGCGACGTGCTGGTGAAGTTCCTTCACAATGAGAAAGAGACCCATATCATCGGCCTTCAGGCAGTGACCGGTCCATATTATCGCTGGAGCGATGTACGCGCACACATTGAACACAACATACATAAATACGAAAGGTAATGGATATTATCGAAGAAGCACTGAAGAGGGCGTCAGACACTAAGGCCCTTTTCATCGGTGAAGGAGCCATCGAGAAGACTCCAGAAATGTTTAAACAGCTTTTTGGCGAGGCCAAGGCTATTGTGGTGGCAGACCAGAATACCTGGAAAGTCGCAGGTGAGGATGTGCAGAAAGCACTTTCGGCTGCCGGAATTCAGACAGATGAGCCATTCATCTTCACTGATCCAGAGCTTTATGCTGAATGGTCATATCTCATGCAGCTCGAGGAGCGCCTTAAGGCTACAGATGCCATGGCAGTAGCTGTGGGATCTGGTGTAATCAATGACCTCACAAAACTTGCCTCTCACCACCTCGGCAAGCGTTATTTTATCGTCGGTACAGCTGCTTCAATGGATGGTTACACTGCATACGGAGCGTCTGTAACCTTTGAGGGAAACAAGCAGACCTTCGACTGTCGTGCCCCATTCGGAGCACTCATTGAGCCTAAGGTCTCTGCCGAGGCGCCTAAGGCCCTTGCCGCTTCCGGCTACGCCGATCTCATCGCCAAGGTCCCAGCCGGCGCTGACTGGATCCTTGCAGAGGTGATGGGGGTAGAGCCTGTCGACCAGTTCTCATTTGACCTTGTACAGCTTCCTTTGAGAGAGTCTCTCTCGAAGCCTGATGCTGTATTTGAGGGAGATGTAGAGTCTACCAGACTCCTCGCTGAGGGACTTATCATGAGTGGCTTCGCTATGCAGGCTCTTCAGTCAAGCCGTCCTGCTTCAGGAACTGAGCACCAGTTCAGTCATTATTGGGACATGGAAGGTCTTTGCTACGAAGGAAAGCATGTTTCTCATGGTTTCAAGGTTGGTATCGGCACACTTGTGTCTACAGCATGCCTTGAGTTCCTTCTCTCAAAGGATATCGAGAATCTCGATGTAGATGCTTGCGTGGCAGCATGGCCAAGCTGGGAGAAGATGCAGGAGGAAATCCACGGCATTTTCGATGGCCGTCCAGGACATCTCTCTCGTGCTCTCACTGAGTCAAAGAACAAGTACTGCGACAAGGATGCACTTCGCAAGCAGCTCGAGGCTCTCAAGGCTAACTGGCCAGAGACCAAGGAGCGCATCAAGGCTCAGATCATGACTTTTGACGAGGTCAAGGATTCTCTCAAGAGAGTTCATGCTCCATACGAGCCAGAAATGATAGGCGTATCAAGAGAGAAGCTCAAGGATACTTTCCGTGGCATCCCATTCATGCGTAGCCGTTTCACTGGCATGGATGTGCTCTATCGCTGCGGCTTTATGGCTGAAGTGACAGAGAAGCTCTTCGGCAAGGGTGGCTATTGGGAGATTTAATCCTTGTTCATTATTAGAAAAGCCCTGAAGGTCATGTGACTTTCAGGGCTTTTTCTGTATTCTAAGGGGGGGGATGATTACTCTACCTTAGGGAGCTTGGAGAGTGCCTCCTGGATCTCCTCGTCAGTAGGAATGCTGTCGGTCATGGTGCCTTCGTTGAACTGCTTGTAAGCATAGAGGTCGAAGTTACCAGTACCTGAAAGGTTGAAGACGATGGTCTTCTCCTCGCCTGTCTCCTTGCACTTGAGAGCTTCGTCGATAGCGGCGCGGATAGCGTGGCTTGACTCTGGTGCAGGAAGGATACCCTCAGCGTGAGCGAAGGTGACAGCAGCATCGAACACTGCGGTCTGCTCGTAAGCGCGTGCCTCGAAGAGTCCCTGATGATAGAGCTCAGAGAGGATAGGGCTCATACCGTGGAAACGGAGACCACCAGCGTGGTTTGCAGAAGGGATGAACTGACTACCGATGGTGTACATCTTCGCGAGAGGGCAGATCATACCGGTGTCGCAGAAATCGTAAGCATAGACTCCACGGGTGAAGCTTGGGCAAGAAGCAGGCTCTGCGCCAATGATCTTGTAGTTGGCCTCTCCACGGAGCATCTCGCCAAGGAATGGAGCCGCGAAACCACCGAGGTTTGAACCACCACCTGTACATCCGATAAGGATGTCTGGCTTGATGCCATACTTCTTGAGGGCAGCCTGGGTCTCGAGACCAATGATTGACTGATGGAGGAGCACCTGATTAAGCACTGAGCCGAGCTCGTATCTGTAGCCCTCATTTGTAACGGCTACCTCAACTGCCTCAGAGATGGCGCAACCGAGTGAACCTGTGGTTCCTGGATGCTCTGCGAGGATCTTGCGTCCTACCTCTGTGGTGTCACTTGGTGAAGGGACAATGTCTGCACCGAAGGTACGGATGACCTCGCGACGGAAAGGCTTCTGCTCGTAAGAGCACTTCACCATGTAAACCTTACAGTCGAGTCCGAAGTACTGACAAGCCATTGAGAGAGCTGTACCCCACTGACCAGCACCGGTCTCTGTGGTCACACCCTTGAGGCCCTGCTTCTTCGCATAGTAAACCTGTGCGATAGCTGAGTTGAGCTTGTGGCTACCAGAGGTGTTGTTTCCTTCGAACTTGTAATAGATCTTAGCAGGGGTGCCAAGAGCCTTCTCAAGGAATGTAGCGTGTACGAGTGGAGATGGACGATACATCTTGTAGAAGTTGCGTACTTCCTCAGGGATGTCGAAGAACTTGGTGTCGTTGTCCAGCTCCTGCTTTACGAGTTCCTCGCAGAAGATGCCACACATTTCCTCTGCCTTGAGAGGCTGGCCGGTACCAGGGTTAAGAAGCGGTGCAGGCTTAACCTTCATGTCTGCACGTACGTTATACCACTGCTTAGGCATCTCGCTTTCCTCGAGATAGATTTTGTAAGGAATTTTCTCTTCCATGATTCAGAAATTTTATTTGTTAAGTATTAAGTAATATCAAAAAAAAGAACTCAGTCGTCGTAATACGGCTGAGTTCCTATGCTTGTATATGCACGCAGGTTTCTGACCTCTTACGACTGATTAAGCTGTAACAGGCACCACCACCAATATGAGCGTGAATTGTACATGATTTCTTGTTTCTGAGCGCAAGTTATGTATTCGAAATTTAAAATCAAAGAAATTTTTATTTTTTTTTGATTTATCTAAAAATCGTAGCCTCGCGATCTGGTCCGAGTGAGATGATCTTGATAGGCACTCCGAGGTAAGACTCCATGAATGCGATGTAGTCGGTGAACTCCTTAGGAAGGTCCTTTTCCTCAGTGATTTTAGTGAGGTCACAGTCCCATCCCTTGAACTCTGTGTATACTGGCTCAATAGGGGTCGAGATGTCAAATGGAACCTCGTTTGTCTCCACACCATTAACCTTATAAGAAGTACATACCTTGATGGTCTTGAAGTCGTCAAGGCAGTCCGACTTCATCATGATGAGGTCGGTGACACCATCAATGATGCAAGCATACTTAAGGGCGACTAGGTCGAGCCAGCCGCAGCGACGAGGACGACCTGTGACGGCACCGAACTCGTGGCCTACGGCCCTGAGGTGCTCTCCGGTCTCATCGAGGAGCTCGGTAGGGAACGGACCGCTACCTACTCTGGTGCAATATGCCTTGAAGATGCCATATACGTTTCCGATCTGCTGAGGGGCAACGCCGAGACCGCTGCATGCGCCAGAGCATGATGTGGTAGAAGAGGTGACGAATGGATATGAGCCATAGTCTACATCGAGCATGGTGCCCTGTGCGCCCTCAGCGAGGATGGACTCCTTCTGGAGTACATCATTAATATAATACTCGCAGTTGACTGTCTTGAACTCCTTCACAAACTCCACAGCGTCGAAGAACGCCTTCTCCTCGTCCTCGAATGAACCAGGAAGCGGTGCTACTGGGTTCTGCTTCCAGTCGTAGTCGAGCCTTTCGATGTCAGCGAGGTGACGGTCTCTGAGCTTCTCGTACTTGGCCTTGAAGTCAGGGTCGAGGATGTCGCCGATGCGAAGACCATGGCGGCTGATCTTGTCGGTATAGCAAGGGCCGATACCCTTCAGAGTAGAGCCTATCTTGCCTTTCTTGGCAGCTGCTTCATTGGCAGCATCAAGAAGTCTGTGGGTAGGGAGGATGAGGTGAGCCTTGCGACCGAGTACTAGACGCTCCCTGATAGGAACGCCTGCAGCGATGAGCTCGAGGCACTCTTTACGGAAAGCGATAGGGTCGAATACTACACCATTTCCAATGATGTTTGTGGTCCCGTCTCTGAAGATACCTGAAGGAATGGAGCGGAGCACGAAACTTTTTCCGTCGAAATGCAGTGAGTGACCGGCATTTGGACCTCCCTGGAATCTAGCTACCTTGGTGTAGCGCTCAGCGAGAACGTCCACGATCTTTCCCTTTCCTTCGTCTCCCCACTGGAGACCGAGAATGACATCAATTTTTTTCATAAAGTATGTGTGTGTTCAAATATCTCTCAAAATTAGCAATTTTCTTGGGATTTCTTCGCTATGTCCTGAAGAATTAATCCAGAAATAGTGAAACCGAAAATGGCAGTCACGTGGGCTGTGGTGCCATTTACCTGCGCCTTGGTGTAGAGAAGGGCTTCCTCCTCTCCTTCGTGGTCTGGGCCAATGTTCTCGAGCAGCTCGTCGCTGTACACGCATGGGAACTTGTGAAGCGGCTTCAGCCCCTGCTTGCTCATCTTCTTACGCAGTGCCCTGCCGAGGGGACAGCCGAGCACCTTCCAGAACTCGGCCACCTTGATGCGGGTCGGATCCATCTTGAGCGCGGCGCCCATCGATGATACGAAAAACGCGTCTGTGCTGGATGCATGCATGATGAGCTTCATCTTCGAGTCGAGGCTGTCGATGGCGTCCACGATGTAGTCGAAATCCTCCAGATGGAAGCTTTCTGCTGTCTTGTCGTCATAGAATTCCTGAAGGGCAATGATCTCGGCCTCTGGATTGATCTCCAGCAGCCTCTCCTTGAGAGCCTCCACCTTTACCTGGCCTACTGTCTTCGTCGTGGCCATGAGCTGCCTGTTTACATTTGTGATGCTTACCTTGTCAGAGTCGACCAAGGTAAGATGCTTGACTCCGGAGCGCACGAGTCCTTCTGCGCACCAGCTGCCTACGCCTCCCACACCGAAGATTATGGTTTTCCTTGTGGCGACGAATTCCATGAATTTCTCGCCAAGGAGCCGCTCTGTGCGGTTAAAGATAGCCTTGTTCGTGTTCATTGCGTTTGCAAAGATAATATAAAAAATGACTACCTTTACGCATAAGTCAAATATTGAGCATATGAACAGAATCATCAGGTCATTGGCGCTTGTCGGCACAGCTGCAGCGCTAGTTGCATGCCAGGGCGCATCACAGGAGGCAGAGTTTGAGAAGGACATGGAAGCATTCCGCGAGAGTGTGGGCAATGTAGCCTTGAGTGTGGCTGTCGTGAAGGACAACCAGATCATCTACACCCATTCTTTCGGAGACGCTGACCTGGAGGCCGGCGTGCCTGCCACCGATGAGACCCTCTATAGGATCGCCTCCATCTCGAAGTCATTCACAGCCACATCCATCATGCAGATGGTCGAGCAGGGAAAGGTCACTCTCGACACAGACGCGAGCGAGCTCGCTGGTTTCCCTATCCGCAACCCTAAGTACCCGGACACAGTCATTACCCTTGAGATGATGCTGTCACATACATCCAGCATCAATGATTCACAGGGCTATTTCGATTTTCTCGGCATCAACCCTTCGACAAATCCTGACTATGCGAAGTGTTACAATGATTACGAGCCTGGACATGGCTACGAGTACTGTAACCTAAACTTCAACCTCATCGGATCATTCCTTGAGAAGCTCAGCGGTGAGAGGTTTGACCAGTATGTGGTAAACCATATCCTCAAGCCTTTGGATGTGTATGGCGGATACTGTGTGGATTCATTGGACACATCACGCTTCGCTCACCTTTATAATTGGGATGGCGAGAAGTACCTTGACAGAAGCGACGATGCGTATGAAAGGAGAAGCGAGCTTATCGCAAACTATGTCCCAGGCGAGCAGACTGCAGTTTTCTCACCTACCGGCGGTATGAAGATCACGGCGTCAGGCCTTGCTCGCGTCATGACAATGCACATGAATTATGGTACTTCTCCAGACGGTGTGAAACTCATCAGCGAGGAGAGTTCGAAGAACATGCAGACGCCAAGGTCCTCTGACGAGAACTACGGCCTCGCGCTCTGGGTGGACGACTGCGGCTACCTTCCAGGTATACGCCTTGTCGGCCACACTGGCGGCGCTTACGGCCTACGTTCAGCCATGTTCTTCAACCCTGAGGAAAAGTATGGTTTCGTGATGATGAGTAGCGGTACCAAGATAGAGGGAGATACCGATGAAACAAGCATCATCAGGGGCTCAATCCAGAGAATGTACAGGCATTTCATCGCTGAGTAGCATCTTTTTGAAAAATTGTTTTTAACATTTCGGCACAATAGTTGTCTATTTGAGAGAAAACGATAAATATTTACCACTATGAGAAGTTTTATCCATACATCATTAGCAGCTTTTGTCGCCATTGCGATGATCGCTTGCCCATTGGACTCATCAGCACAGTCCCGTAGAGGTGGAGGTAGCTCTTCAAGCTCATCAAGCAGCGCGTCGCACAGCTCGTCACACAGCTCGTCGTCGCACTCTTCAGGCTCGTCATATTCCGGCGGCTCATCACGTGGTAGCTATTCGTCAAGTTCATCTCGCGGTAGCTACTCGTCAGGATCGGCTACCAAGTCTTCGCCTTCATCCAGCTCGTCTAGAGGCAGCTACTCGTCCAGCTCGTCTCGCGGCAGCAGCTACTCTTCAGGTAGCCAGCAGCGCAGCTCGTCTTCAGCGAGCCGCGGCAGCAGCAGCGTCGGCACTAGATCGTCATCATCATCAAGCTCTTCTTCACGCGGAAGCAGCTACTCTTCAAGCAGTCAGCAGCGCGGCTCTTCATCAGCAAGCCGCGGAAGCAGCAGCGTAGGCACCAGATCATCATCTTCTGCCAGCCGTGGAAGCAGCAGCGTAGGTACAAGGTCATCTTCAAGCAGCAGCCGCGGAACAGCAGCTAGACCTTCGTCTGGCAGCGTACAGCGTAGCAGCGGCAGCGCGTCGAGAGCCTCTGGCGCTCGCCATCAGGCGACGACCGTAGACCGTCGCGGCGGCAGCCGTGCTCCTGCAGGCACCAGAGTGACCCCTACCCGCACTCCTCAGCGCGGCGTGAATTTCCACAATGGAAATGGTCGCCCTATGCAGCATCCTCATCATAGAGATTTCATCCCATACGACCGTCCAGGACATTTCTTCGGACATCATCATCACTACTTCGGATACCGCATCCATGCGTTGCCTCCACACTATGTGATGCATCACTATTGGGGACATCCTTACTATTGTTATGACAATATCTGGTATCGTCCATGGGGTGACTATTATGTAGTCTGCCGTCCTCCTTACGGAGTGTGCTTCCACCCTTCACTTGTGGACCTTACCCTCAGCGCAGTGTCATTCGCATACTACTATGACCTCTATCATACTTACAATGTGATCGACTCGAACTGGGATACCATTGCGGAGCAGAATAGGACCATTGCAGCAAACAACGCCGCTATCGCTGCTCAGAATGCCCAGATGGCCTCTCTCGCAGCTACCAAGGCTCCTGAGTCTTACTCTCTCGCGACCAGCCTTGGCCTTATCCAGAGCTTTGCGGATGCTTCTGCTACATATTATTATGAGGATGGTGTATTCTTCATAATGGGCGCAGATGGTGAGTATCACGTGATCGTTCCTCCTGCAGGTGCGCTTGTGGACTCACTCCCTGATGACTATGAGGTGGTAAACCTCGGTGGTGATCAGTATTACAGGGTGGATGACACCATCTATCGTACAGTGGTGATTGACGGCACTCCTCGTTTCGAGGTGCTCGGCCAGATGCAGAATTAAGCAATGTCAGTGCTTACAGTATTTGCTATCATCCTCGGATTGATAGGTATCATAGGAGCGGTGGTCCCAGGTATTCCGGGACCACCGCTCAGCTGGATAGGCCTCATGCTCACTTACCTTGCAGGTGGTTTGCATGATGGAAGCCCACTTTCTTTGACCGTCCTCTTCGTGTGGCTGGCGATCACGGTGATAGTCACCATCATGGATTATGTGGTCCCTGCCTACTTCACGAAGATGACCGGAGGTACGAAGGTGGCGGCGACAGGAGCCATAGTCGGGCTTTTCGCCGGCCTGTTCATCCCTCCTGTGGGAATGATTCTCGGCAGTTTGCTGGGTGCGTTCCTGGCGGATTTCCTCATCGAGGACAGAGGCGTATGGGCGGCATTCAAGTCTTCAGTAGGTGCCTTTCTGGGCTTCCTCTGCGGGACAGGATTCAAACTTATCGCTTCAGGAGTGATGCTTTATTACATCATCGCATATATCTAAACTGGATGTCGTCTCGGGCTCGGGACGACATCTTTTTTATAAAAATGCTTATATTTGTCATTCACGGCAATTCCGTGAACCGAAAACTATGTTTGAAAAAGACGTGTATGTTCAGAGGCGTCAGACGCTTCTGAAGAAGATGCAGGAGGCTGGCCAGAAGGGCCTGATGCTCTTTGTGGGCAATGTAGAGGCTCCTGCACAGTATAGGGACAATGCTTATAAGTTCCGTCAGGACAGCTCATGGCTGTATTTCTTCGGCATCGATGAGCCTCGCTTTGCGGCTACCATTGACATCGAAAGTGGTGTGGAGACTATCTTCGCGGACGATGTGGAGATAGATGACATCATCTGGATGGGTCCTCAGCCTTCTGTGGCTTCAGTGGCAGCAAGCGTGGGCGTGGAGCATTCTGCTCCGTACTCGGAGCTCTTCCAGAGCGTAGAGGCCGCACGCCGCGCAGGCCGAGAGGTACACTTCCTTCCTGCTTCCCGCTATGCGACCGCCATCACTGTGGGAAAGCTCGTGGGCATTGACCCATACGAGACCTTCACCGCAGGCAAGAAAGGCTGCGCCAAGGCATCTGCTGCCATGGTTCGCAGCGTCGTGTCGATGCGCCTGGTGAAGGATGCTGTGGAGATAGAGGAGCTCGAGAAGGCCGGAAGGTACGGCTACGAGATGCATACTGCGGCACGCAGGGGCATACGCCCAGGCGTGATCGAGCAGCAGATCGTGGGCGACATGGAGGCCGTCACTCTGGCACATGGCTGGGGTGTGTCATTTGCTACTATCCTCACACAGCATGGAGAGATTTTCCATTGTCATTCGCATGAAAATGAGGTGGTTCCAGGCAAGCTCATGGTAGTAGATGCAGGTTTCGAGTCGAACAGCCACTACGCTTCCGACCATACCCGTACATATCCTACGGGAGGCAAGTTCACCGCCAAGCAGCGCGAGATCTATCAGATCGTATATGAGTGCAATGAACTCGCGTTCAGCCTCATCAAGCCAGGTGTGCCTTACCTTGATGTGCATCAGGCAGTATGCCGTCACATGCTCGACAGACTTCAGTCAGTGGGTCTGGTGAAGGGTGATCTCGACGAGATGCTGGCAGCAGGCATCGCCGGCCTCTTCATGCCGCATGGACTTGGCCACAATATGGGTATCGATGTTCACGATATGGAGGACTACGGCGAGAACCTTGTCGGTTACGACGATGACCAGAGCCGTTCACCGCTGCTCGGTCTTGGAAGTCTCCGTATGGCGCGTCGACTCGTTCCGGGCAATGTCATCACTGACGAGCCAGGCATCTACTTCATCCCAGCCCTCATCGAGCAGTGGAAGGCAGATGGCACGGACAAGGGCTTCGTATGCTACGACAAACTTTCAGAATACTATGATTTCGGTGGCATCCGTCTTGAGGATGATGTCCTCGTGACAGCGGATGGCGCTCATAGAATAGGAGAAAACAGGCTTCCTATCGCACCTGATGACGTGGAGGAGGCCATGGCTAAAGACAAGGAATAGGCTATGGGACTTCTAGATGGAAAGATCGCTCTCGTCACGGGAGCATCCAGAGGCATTGGCAAGGCCATTGCCCTGAAACTCGCCTCAGAGGGCGCAGACGTCGCATTCACTTATGGTAGATCGAAGGAGGGCGCACTTGCCGTGGCCGCCGAGATCGAAGCGATGGGCCGCAAGGCTATCGCGTATGCTTCTGATGCCAGAAGTTTCGCCGACGCGCATAGCGTGGTGGAGCAGGTGGTAGCTGATTTCGGCAGGATCGATATCCTGGTGAACAACGCAGGCATCACGAAGGACGGCCTTCTGCTCAGGATGACCGAGGAGCAGTGGGACGATGTGATCGAGGTGAACCTTAAGTCAGTGTTCAACTACTCTCAGGCAGTAGTGCCAGTGATGGCGCGTCAGCGCTCGGGAAGCATCATCTGCATGTCGTCGGTAGTCGGCGAGCATGGAAATGCAGGTCAGTGTAACTACAGTGCCTCCAAGGCCGGTATCATTGGACTCACCAAGTCCATTGCGAAGGAAATGGGCGCGCGTGGCATCAGGGCAAACTGCATCGCACCTGGTTTCATCGAGACAGATATGACCGCCGCTCTTCCACAGGAACTGCGCGACCAGTACGCGAAGACCATCCCGCTCCGCCGCGCCGGCACGCCAGACGACGTAGCCAAGGTGGCGCTATTCCTCGCCAGCGACCTCTCGTCGTATGTCAGCGGTCAGGTGATCAATGTCTGCGGCGCGATGAACAGCTAGCTTAATCGGCGCACAAGATTGCGAAGCCCCCCCTTGGGGTGACGACACATGATAAACGGCCTTGCAGTTATCTGCAGGGCCGTTTTGCTTTCTCACTTCAGCGGCTCCGCTTTTGCGCAGCTCGCTCGTGTTTGGGGTGTTTATGCTGCTCTTTACATTTAGCCAACTGCTCCTGCAATTCGTTTGTTATAGCCATCGGCATTCATTTCAGGCCCGCCAGCTCTGCTTGCCCTGCTGCAGGATTTATCGTAATTCGATAAAAATGGGACTACTGCGCCACCCCTCGTGGTCGAGTAGTCGAAATTTTATCGCGAAACGATAATTGTCCAGAAGAGGTACCAAAGACTTCATCTGGGTTTGGTTAAGGGTACGTGTATTCTTTTTCATGGATTCGTTCATGTTTTCAGTATTATCCCCGATTGTGTCATAGATAAAATGGTCTTGTAGGGAGCTGTGGGGCTGTTTTTCGATTTTATCCGTTTCCATTTTGGGTAAACGGATAGGTCTGCGGATCTTTGCAGAGGAAACTGGAGATGGATGGGTTTGAGATGAAGACTGTTTTCGAAAACATTGGCTTGAAAGAGGTGGGTGTGGCGCTTCTGGACCTGGCTATGCCGAGGCGCTGCGTGGTGTGTGGGGAGAAGCTGATGCTTCGCGAGCGCTTCATTTGTCTGGAGTGCCTTGCAGACCTGCCGCTGACTTATTATTGGCAGCTCTCGCATAATCCTATGGCGGATAAGTTCAATGCCCGGGTCCAGGCTGATCTGGATAAGGCCTTTCAGGCCAATGATCCAGTGCCTGCAGAGCCGTACGCGTACGCGACGGCGCTTTTCTTCTATAACTCGGAGTCTGGCTACAAGAAGATATGCCAGCATCTGAAATACCATGCTGGGATAGCGTCAGGGCGGTATTTCGCTTCCAAACTCGGACGCTTCATGGCGCGCTCCGAGCTGTACGGGGATGTCGATGTCGTCATCCCGGTGCCGCTGCACTGGACGCGCCGCCGCTCGCGAGGTTACAACCAGGCGGAGGTCATCGCGCGAGAGCTCGCGGCGGCGCTGGGCGCATCCCTTCGCACTGACGTGCTCGTCCGCGCCAGGCGCACCCGCACCCAGACCCGCATGTCCGTGTCGTCCAAGGCGGATAATGTCTCCGGCGCTTTCGCCGTACGTAACCATTGCCTGGAAGCCCACCATGTGCTCCTTGTCGATGACACCTTCACGACAGGATCCACGCTGGACGCCTGCCGTTGCGCCTTGCGTCGCGCCCTTCCTGCGTCAGTCCGCATCTCGGTCGCCACTCTCGCTTTTGTGGTGGTGTAACGTATTTTTCTCTATATATTTGTAAAGAACTAATTACTGGTCAGATGATGAATAGAAAAACTATGGCTGTCTGGAGCATGCCGTAGGTGCGATTTTGGCCCCTGCGCACCTGGGAAGGGGGCATCTGGGGTTGCGAGGTGTGGAAAGCTGATTTCTGCACCTGGCCCCGGCTCCGCGGGCGCCGTAGGTGCGATTTTGGCCTCTGCGCACCTGGAGGCGCTGCCTCGAGGGTCTGGAGGTGTGAATTGCCCTTTCCTGCACCCCGCACATGGTTCAGAGGGACCGCAGGTGCGATAGCGCCCTCTGCGCACCTGGGGCGGAGATGGAAGGGAAAGAAAAAAGCGAAAAGGGAGTACCGAAACGGCACTCCCTTTTCTGGAAACAAGTGGTCAGGTCTAGAGACCGCGGTTCTTCAGGAGGCCTTCGACCTCTGGCTGACGGCCGCGGAACTGCTGGTACATCTCTGTGCCCTTGGAGATACCTCCTGGGGTGAGGACGTACTTGCGGAAGCGCTCTGCGACTTCCTGGTTGAAGATGTCGCCGGTCTCGACGAATGCCTGGAAGGCATCGCAGTCGAGAACCTCTGACCAGATGTAGCTATAGTATCCGGCGCTATATCCACCACCGATAGAGTGGCTGAAGTTTGTGACTGAGTAGCGAGGAAGTATCTGGGTAGGAATGCCTCTCTCGGCCATCTTCTGGTCCTGGAACTTCATCACGTCGAAGTCTGCAGGGATCTCTGTGAGGGTGTGGAGGTCCATATCCACGAGAGCGGCAGCCACGAGCTCTACGGTTGCGAAACCCTGGCCATATTTGCTGCTTGCTTCAATCTTCTCGATGAGCTCGTCAGGAATCACCTCGCCAGTCTTGTAGTGGCGAGCATATACCTTGAGTACTTCAGGCTCGAAAGCCCAGTGCTCATTGATCTGTGAAGGAAGCTCCACAAAGTCACGCTCTACACCTGAGGTTCCGCTGTAGTGAACATTGCGGAAGAAAGAGTGGAGCGCATGACCGAACTCATGGAACATGGTCTCTACATTGTCAAGAGTCTGAAGAGCTGGCTTGTCGCCTGAAGGGAGTGACATGTTGCACACATTGGTCACGATAGGCTGCACGCGTGCCGCTCCGTCGTAGCTCTGGCTGCGGAATGCTCCGCACCACGCGCCAGCGCCCTTGCCGTCGCGAGGGAAGTAGTCGCTGTAGAAGATGGCAATCACGTGGCCGTCCTTGTCGATGACGTCCCATGACTTGGCAGTACTCTCATATACTGGATAGTCCTCGGTGCGCTCGTTGAAGCTGAGGCCATAGAGCTTGTTCGCTACATAGAAGATACCCTGCTGGACAGCGTTAATCTCCAGATACTCAGATATTTCACCTTCGTCTACAT
Source organism: Bacteroidales bacterium (assembly GCA_024398075.1). Lineage (GTDB taxonomy): Bacteria > Bacteroidota > Bacteroidia > Bacteroidales > UBA932 > Cryptobacteroides. Next base: position 15,311 of record JAKSJM010000045.1, read on the forward strand.
TGAACTTGGCCTTCTTTGCCTTGTCGAGATAGTACATGTAGTCCCAGCGCTGAGGCTGTCCCTTCACCTTGTCGGCCTTCATCATGGCCTTGATGTCCTTGATTTCCTCCTGAGCCTTGGCAACTGCCGGGGTCCAGATCTGGTCGAGGAGGGCGTAAACATTGGCAGCGTTGCCGGCCATCTTGGACTCAAGAGGACGGTCAGCGTAGCACTTGTCGCCCATGATCTGTGCTCTCTGCAGGCGCAGTGAGATGATCTCCTTGGAAATCTCCTTGTTGTCATACTCGTCGCCGTGGTTGCAACGGTCGTTGTACATAAGGTACACCTTCTTGCGGAGCTCGCGGTTCTTCGCGTACTGGAGCACTGGGTTACAGCTGGTGCGCTGCATGTTGAATGCGTACTTGCCAGGCTTGCCTATCCTCTCTGCGAGAGCGGCAGCCTGCTCCACGTTCGCCTGAGGCAGTCCCTCGAGCTCGCTGAGCTTGTCGACGATCACATAGGAGTTGTTTGTGTCATGCATCAGGTTGTTCGAGAACTGAAGCTGGAGTTCCGAAAGCCTGAGGTTGATCTTCGCGATCTGCTCCTTCTTTGCTGGGTCGAGCAATGCTCCTCCGTTCACGAAGCGCTTGTAGGTCTTCTCCAGCAGGGATGCCTGCTCCTTGTCGAGGCTATACTCTGCCTGGTGGTCATAGACATACTTGACCTTGGCGAAGAGCTCCTCGTTCATGTTCACGAAGTTCGAGAGCTCTGAGCTCAGCGGCGACATCTCCTTGGCGAGCGCGCGCAGCTCTGGGGTGGAGTTCATCCGATTCAGGGAGCTCCAGACGCTTGCCTTGTCGAGGATTTCGCCACTCTTGTCAATGGCTACGATCACATTCTCAAAGCTAGGGGTGTCTGGGTTCGCGATGATGTCGAGTATCTCCTGGCGCTCCTGTGCGAAGCCGGCGAGCATCGCCTCGCGATAGTTGTCGATGGTGAGTTTCTCAAAAGGAGGAATCTCGTAAGGCGTACTGAAACGCTTCTGTAGAAGTGGGTTCTGTGCAATGCTCATGCTGCAGATGCCAAGCGCAAGTGCTGTGGCGAGGATAGTTTTCTTCATGTTATCTTGTATAAGTTATAGTTCGTTTATGACCAGTGACTGTGGTGAGGCTGTTTTTTGAGTATTCAGTGATGGTGCTGGAATGCTTGCCACAAATGCCTTTCTTGAATGCTGGCACCACTATTTTCTTCATTATGCTCATCGCTGCGTCAGGGGTGTTCTCGTAAAATGGGTTGACCTTGGCCTTGGAGTCATCGTACATGAACTCTATTTTTCCATTTGCAAGGGTATAGGTGCCTTCTCCTATGAGGTTGAGGCCACATCTGCTGTTTGTCTTCGCGTCAAGCACCACTTCAAGTTTCCCTTTGGTAATGAAGGTCCCATTTGTGCGGAACGTGGTGGCACAGGTGTAGTCGGCATCGTACTGGTTTACGGTCTCATTGTATTTTACAGTCCAAGTGCCTGCTATGTCTGCCTTGGTGGGGGATACTACTGCGACAAAAGCCACTAATAGTGATAGGAGTACGTTTTTCATTATCACAAATATAGTCTTTTTTTCTTTTTGTCAATGTGACAGATTGGCAGAGAAGGATGCTTGGTCTACAATTTGCCGTATTATGCGTAAACTGCGATAATATGTTTTCGACAAAGAATATATCAATGGGCCTGACAGGCCTCATTCTCATAGTCTTAGGTTCACTCTGTATAAGTAAGCCAGGACCTATCCTTCTATCACTCTCATGGCTAGTGGGCATATTCATCGTATGCTCTGGCCTCACTCGCTTCATCTCTTGGGCGCATAACAGGGCGCAGGGATTTGGAGGAAGTGTACTGTTCTCGGGTCTTTTCCAGATTCTTCTGGGAGCGCTTTTCATCAGATATCGCGCTATCCTTACTTCCACCTTTGGCATAGGACTTATAGTGGTGGGCGTTTTCTATTTTCTTGCTCTTTTCGGCATAGCGCATTTTGAGCACCGCGTGTGGAAGAGTTCTGGCAATGGTGGTTTCGGTGGCTTCCACCACTCTTCTGAGGACAGTGAGCCAGAGGAAATAGAGATCAAGTCTACAGTGGATCGTGGTTCAGAGTGGATCGATGAGCAGTAAAGAAGTGGATTAATAATCCACTCTTTCTGTTTTTATTGCTATCTTCGCATTTGAATTATAAATATAACAATGGGAACACTTTCAAATAGACTTCAGAATCTATCTCCATCTGCTACCTTTGCCATGTCGCAGAAGAGTAGCGAACTCAAGGCTCAGGGCATCGACGTTATAAATATGTCAGTGGGTGAGCCGGACTTCAATACCCCAGACCATGTAAAGGAAGCAGCGAAGAAGGCTGTGGATGATAACTGGTCGAGGTACTCTCCAGTAACCGGTTATCTTGATCTTCGCAAGGTCATTTGCGAGAAACTCCTCAAGGAAAACGGCCTGGAGTATACTCCTGCACAGATCGTAGTGTCAAACGGAGCCAAGCAGGCCATTACAAATACAGTTCTTACTCTTGTGAACCCAGGTGACGAGGTTATCATCCCAGCTCCTTACTGGGTGAGCTATCCTCAGATGGTAAAGCTTGCAGAGGGCACTCCAGTATTTATCGAGGCACCTATCGAGCAGGACTTCAAGATCACAGCCGAGCAGCTTGAAAAGGCCATTACTCCGAAGACCAAGCTCCTCATTCTCTGCTCTCCATGTAACCCTACAGGTTCTGTATATACTGCAGAGGATCTCAAGGCACTTGCCGAGGTTATCGTAAAGCACGATGGACTCTATGTCATCTCCGATGAGATCTATGAGCACATCAGCTACTGCGGAAAGACGGTGTCTTTCGCTACTTTCCCAGGCATGAAGGAGCGTACCATCGTGATTAATGGTGTGTCTAAGGCTTATGCTATGACAGGATGGCGCATCGGTTTCAGTGCAGCACCAGACTGGATCACCAAGGGCATCAACATGCTTCAGGGGCAGTATACCAGTGGCCCTTGCTCGCTCAGCCAGAAGACCGCTCAGTTTGCATGGGAGGCTGACCAGCAGTGTGTAGAGGATATGCGCGTCGTATTTGAGCGCCGCCGCGACCTCATCGTGAAGCTCGCAAGCGAGATCCCTGGACTTGAGGTAAATGTCCCTCAGGGTGCGTTCTACCTTTTCCCTAAGTGCTCTTCATTCTTCGGAAAGAGCGACGGCGAGCGTGTCATCAACACTTCTACCGACCTCGCGATGTATCTTCTCGAGGTGGGTCATGTAGCTACCGTAGGTGGCGACGCCTTCGGCTCCCCTGAGTGCTTCCGCATGTCGTATGCTACCTCTGACGAGAACATCATAGAGGCTCTTCGTCGCATCAAGGAGACCCTCGCTCGTCTTAAGTAAGATCTATTTTCAAAAAAACTATAGCCCTCGGGAATTCCCGGGGGCATTGGCTTTTAAGTATATGTCTAGACAGCTCAAATCATTACTTTACTTCACTCTGGTGGGATTACTTGTGATTTCCTGCCATAAGCAGGAGCCAGAGCAGGTGACTGTGAAACCTTCTGAGGACAAGGCGCTTCTCACCTCGATGGAGTTCAACACCAAGATGAACCCGCAGATGGTGTCCAAGTCTTCTTGCACCAAGGGCAATGGTTACGTGTACGCATCTGTCCCAGATTACGTGGACATCACCAAGCTTGTCCCTACCATGGCGATCTCGGAGAATGCTTCAGTGGAACTGAATGGCGTGAAGTATGATGAGGGGCAGCCGTTTGATTTCTCAGAGCCAGTGAAACTGAAGGTTGTATCAGGTACGGGAAAGAATACTTCGGAGTATACGGTTCTCGTCAAGTATGGCGACAAGGACATCGACAAGAAAGCCTATGAGTTCATGGTCAAGTATAGTATTCCAGGAGTGTCGATCTCTGTCATGAAGGACGAGAAGATCGTCTATGCTTCTGGCTATGGACTTGCAGATGTAGAGCACAATGTGAAGGTCACCCCAGACCATCTTTTCAGGCTTGCAAGTATCTCCAAGACCTTTACAGCGGTCTGTATCATGAAACTCATCGAGGATGGCAAACTCTCGCTTGATAGCCATGTGTTTGGCGCAGATGGTGTGCTCGATAGCGTTTTTCCAGGTGTTACTGGTATGGAGACGGAGGTGACGGTAAGGAACCTTCTGCATCATAACAGTGGCTTCAAGACAAGTCCAGATCCTGTCTTTGACTATGACTCCAGCATTGGCACAGACGAAATCATACGTCGCAGGGCGCTTGGATGCATGGTAGAGAAGCCGGGTACCAAGTATTCTTACTCAAACATTGGTTTCCTCATACTCGGACGCGTGGTGGAGGTCGTCAGCGGCAAGGATTACGAGTCGTTCCTGAAGGAGGACGTCCTGGCGCCAGCGGGCATCACCGACATTCACGTGGGTGGAAACAAGCAGCAGCGCAGGCCAAATGAGTGTATTTACTACTCACAGAGCGGAACCAATGGTTATGGTAACAATATGCCTGTCATCAAGGCTCTTGGTGGTCTCATCGCATCGAGCAATCAGCTGATGGACTGGCTCGCTCACATCGACGGTAAGACGGAGGTGCCAGATATCCTCAAGCCAGAGACATTGGACATCATGTATCATACTGTGGCCTCGACGAACAAGCAGCGCGCCCTGGGCTGGAGCGTGAACCATAGTGTTCTTTTCCCAGGAGGGCATTTTCATAGCGGAAACCTTTCAGGTACAGCTACTTACTATGTGGGTGGCACTACGGAGGGCATGAGCGCAGCGGTGCTGTGCAACTCCCGTAGTTACATCTCGGGATTTGACACAGACACCGTCCTTCTTACAAACGATTTCACTGAGTATTTCAAGAAGCTTTATTAGCTAGAGCACCATCACAAGTGCGCCGGCAAGCAGCAGGATGCAGCCGACGATGGTCCTGATAGCTGTGGCGAGATTTGATATGGAGGTGGCTGCGGCAAACACGGCCGACAGGATAGCGAATTAAAGCCACATGCGTTTCACGGGATTATGCTGGTCTAGTTTTTCTTATATGTCTTGACTCTTTCATCGTCAATGACTCCGCTCCAGTTCATACCGAATGCGAAATCATAGGCATGACCCTGGCTGTCGACGTAGCATTCCATGTCGAATGGTACATCCTCAAACTGCTTCTCGACGGTCGCCATATTTGCAGGGAGCTGCATAGGAAGGAGTCCAGAAGGCTCTACCTTGCCACTGATGATATCCAGAAGGGCCTGGTGCTGGATGCTGAATGAGATAAGGATGGCATCAGCGTATGGCTCTATCTCTGAGAGGATTATTGGCTTGCCAATATTTGCTATCACCACGACTGGCTTGTCTCCCATGGCCTTCTTTGTGTCCATGACCATGACCATGTCGTCACGGTTGCTCGTCTTTACGGTCTTGCCCTTGTATGAGCGGTTTGTGAAGCTCTCCAAAGGGTTTCCGCCAGCGATGCTGACCTCTCTTGCCTCTGTGGCTGTGTAGTCCTCGTACTGGAGGCTGATAGGGACGTAACCATTGCCACCCTTCTCGACATCTTCCTTTGAGTATCCGAGGCTCAATGATGGCTCCTCGATGTATACAATGGCGAAGTCAGCCTCGTCAGGATTCTCGGTGAAGTCGAAATACCTCTGGGCGAGTTCAGGCTTGATGCTATATGACCATGACTCTGGAGTCGCAGGTCCCCAAACCTGGAAGACAGGGGTGTTGTGGCGAATAGGCATGTATACCTTCTTCTTCGAAACAGGAAGGACGCCGTCATTCTTTAGCATGACAATGGACTTGAGCTGTGCCTTGTATCCGGCCTCCATGAAGTCGGCTCTGCCGACAGTTTCAGTCGAATGAGCAGGGTCCAGGTATGGGTTCTCGAAGAGACCTGTGCGGAAGATGTTGAGAAGCAGTCTTCTCGCTGACTCCTCGAAGCGAGTCCTTGCGGCCTCCTCTCCATAGTCCTCACACCACATGTGGTATGCCTCGATGATAGGACCGCTGTCATTGTTACCACCAAACTGGTCTACGCCAGCCTTGAGTATCTTGTAGTGGCGCTCTGCGATGCTGAGGTCTTCGACGCCCCATGGCTTTCCGTGGCCTGTGTGGTCGATCGCTCCGGTGTCGTATGTGATGTGCCAGTCGGTGCAGACGACGCCTTCGAAGCCTGCCTGCTGCCTAAGTTCCTGGTTAATCACGAAGTCTGAGTAAGAGCCACCTACATTGGCACCAGAAGGGTCCTGGTTCCAGAGGATGCTGTAGATAGGCATGACCGCAGATGCCATCGATGTGCCTCCCTTCAGCTTGAAAGCGCCCTCGGTGAATGGAATCTTCTGCTGCGCGAACTGACCTCCAGGGAAGACAGCGTATTCGCCGCTGGCGAAGTGGCTGTCGCGACCGCCTTCCTGTGCACCGTATCCGTACCAATGCTTGACCATGGCGTTCACGCTCTCATATCCCCATGCACCGTCGATGGCCTTCTCCTTCGGAGATGTTTGGAAGCCATCACAGTATGCACGTGCGAGGTCGGTAGCGAGAAGGACTGACTCTCCGTATGTGCCGCTATATCTCCACCAGCGTGGCTCTGTCGCGAGGTCGACCTGTGGCGACAGGGCGGTAGCGATACCGAGCGCCCTGTACTCGATGGAGGCAATGTGTCCGAATTCCTCCATGAGCTGAGGGTCAAAGGTGGCGGCCATGCCTAGAGGGCTTGGCCATCTGGAGATGTCGCCGCCACCGCCGGCTTCAAACTCCATGGTGGAAGATGCCTGATGGCGTGGGTCGGAACTGTTGTTTGCTGGTATGCCAAGCCCAATGCTCTCGACGTATGCCTGAACATTGTTACTCCATTTGGCGGCTGTCTCCGCGTCCTTTACTGTGGTAAAGAGAATGGCGCGGAGGTTGTCCTCCTTCAGGAATTTCTTCTGGGTGTCTGTGATTTCCTCTGATGGAACTCTCTGATGGTCACTATATAGCATGAGGCCAGCGATTTGCTCTATGGTCATCTGCTTCGCGAGGTCCTCGGCTCTTTCCTTTGGTGACTTGCGCCAGTCTTCGTAAACATCCAGTTCTCCATTTTTGTTGAGGTCCTTGAATGCGAAGCCGTCCTTTTCCATGATGCTGACTCCAGAAGCAGGAGAGTATCCTAGGGATGGACCCTTGGTCTGCTCGATTACATTGAATCCGTCATGCTCGGTAGTCGTGATCTCATTTGTGCTGCAGCCTACCAGTAGGGTAGAGAGAGTTATCAGTTTCAACGCGTGTTTCATACAAGGTAGTTTTGTTGGTGCTAATATAGTGATATTATTGTTATATGTCAATTGTACAGTTATTCTTGTAGAATGAAACTTTTAACCTATTTTTACATTCTTATTCAGAAGTTATGAAGTCTGACGATACTTCCTAAATAACAGTCATACCCTACACACTGATAGTATGTGGCTT
>JAKSJM010000046.1 GCA_024398075.1 Bacteroidales bacterium
ATTCTACGGCGTTCGCGCCGTGGCGTAACTTTTATAAAATTAACGAACTATTGCTTTCTGGATACGCCCTTTTTTGCCATCCGATCTGCTGATTTTGTTGAGATCAGGGCATAATAAGGGCTTTAACAAATAAGTTATCAATTTTAACATATTTGTTAAAGTGCCTTATTAGCAACTTTTTGTATCAGAATCTATCATTTGACGCAAAAAATCGAGTGCTGAAGCAGCAAATCTCTCGATGTTGCGAATTCTGTCGTTTTTATACTGTTTTTTTATAGTTTTTGTACCCTTTGGACCGGTAACTCCAATCCATACGGTACCTCCTGGGTTTCCAAATTCATCTCCTTCCTTACCAGCCAGTCCCGTTGTTGCGACTGCGTAAGTACTACCTGTAAGTTTCCTTACTCCTTCTGCCATGGCAGATGCGACCTGACTGCTCACGAGACCATATTCCTTGATTACTTCATCAGGCACTCCAAGAACATTTTCCTTTACTGACACCGCGTATGATGTTACTGATCCCAAAAAGTACTCGGACGATCCAGACACTGTGGTTATCAGATGTGCAATCTCACCTCCAGTGCATGACTCCGCACAGCTCAATGTCTTTCCTGTCCCCCTAAGCATCCTTCCTATGGTGCCTTCAAGAGTGTCATCCTGCTCTGAATAGATGATGTCACCTATTATGGCCTTAAGCTTCTCTATTTCAGTGTCTAAAGCCTTCTCGTCATCCTCTGGATTCATTCCTTTGACAGATAGTCTAAGCCTAACTCCAGTCAAAGTGTTCGGAAGATAGGCCAAATGCATTGACTCTGGCAGTGAATCTTCCCAATCTTCTATCTTCTTCGAAAGTGCAGACTCCGCCATGCCGAAAGTCATGATGGTTCTGTATCTGACCTCTTCCAAGCTTGTCTTCTGCTTTATGTCCTCCATTACGTAAGGTAGCATTCCTATGGCTTCATGAGGAACACCAGGTAAAGCATACAAAGTCGCAGGATGCCCGAATCTTTCTGCGCCAAAGTTGAATATCATCACTGGGGCTGTGCCAAACTGGTTTACTAGCACCTCGCACCCCTCTGGTACCATAGCTTGTAACTTGTTGATATCTAGTATATCAAGACCTCTTGAGTGAAGTTTTTCTATAACTTTGGACATCTGTCCAGGATGCTCAACCATGCGCTTGCTTCCAAATAATTCTCCTAGCGCTGCTTTCGTAATATCATCTTTGGTTGGTCCCAAGCCACCAGTGGTGATGACCACATCACAAGTGGACAAGGCATCCGTAAGTGAAGTTATGATGTCGTTATGATCGTCAGCTATGGACCTCATCTCTTTGACGGCCACACCTATGTTACCGAGTTCCTGGGCTATCCTGGAGGAATTCGTGTCGACAATCTGACCAATCAGGATTTCATCTCCTATGGTGCAAATGGATGACGTAATCATAACTACTTCTTTGACAAATATTTAAGTATCTTCTTTACAATTGATGGACCTTCATAGTACAGTGCGCTGTGTATCTGGATGAGAGACGCTCCAGCTTCTATCATTTCTGCAGCCTGCTGTGGAGTCATAATGCCGCCGCTTGCGATAATTGGGAAACGATTCTTGGTCTTTTCACTAATGTACTTTACCATGTTTCGAGTCCTTTCGTAAACTGGGGCACCTGAGAGGCCTCCTGAGCCTATTCTCGCCATCTTTCTGTCGCCAGTATTGAATTCTCCCTGTATGCGAGCGAATCCGCCGACGATGATGCCATCGACTCCTGACATTCTACAGTAATCAAGCATCTTGTCAAGCTCATCATGAGTGACATCAACAGAGACCTTCACTACGATCGGCTTGTATCTTTCGTAGCATCTTCGCAGAGAAAGTAGAGGTTCAATGATTTCCTCTAGGGAAGATGCATTCAAAAGCGGCATCACATTGTTGTCATCATAGCACGATATGTTGATCGTGAACATATCAGCAAAATCATACATAAGTGAGAAGCTTTTTTCAAAATCTTGGATGATTTCGGCGTCTTTTCTGACCTTAGAATGCTGTCCAAGTGATGCAACAATTATGTTTTTCTTCCTATCAATTATGTTTCTCTTGCTGATATTCTGCAAGTTCTCAATAGCATGTCTCACACCCTTGTTTGGGATGCCTGTTCTACTGATAAAAGCCTTATCTTTGGACAATCTGAAGATTCTAGGCTTCTGATAACCCTTATCCTCAGCTGCTGTAAGGGATCCGATCTCAATAAATCCAAAACCGAAGTCAGAAAGAACGTCGTAGTAGTCTCCATTTTGATCAATTCCTGCAGAAAGTCCTACTGGATTCTGGAAGGTAAGTCCAAAGACTTCTTTCTGTAAGGCTTTATTGTGTCCTCTATGCTTGAATTGGCTTGCGTACCTGTATAACTTAAGGTTTGATAGAGTCCTGAGGCCAGAAAGGGCAAAAGACTTTGCTGTTTCCGGTCCCATCATTGAAAGGAAGGGCTTTATCAAATACTTATACATCTTACTTGCTTAATTCCTGAAAAGTACCATCATCGTAGAATACAACGATACGCGTTATATTCTTAGGTTTAACTTCTGATTTAAGTTCGCTAACAGGCTGAATTTCAGATTTTTGGACTGCAGGCTTAACCTCGTCTTCTATAGGTTTTGATGCTTTGAGACTGAAGTTTTCACGTACGCTTCCAAAAATGTCGTCATTTTCGAAAAGCTCGTCACTGAAAATTGACTCAGCGGATTCACTCTTGGTTAGTTTGACAGGCTCTGATGGAATCTCAGGCGCTGAAGACTTGTACATCTTTCCTTTACCATTGATCAACCAGTCAAGACTAAGGTTGGGGTAGTGAGCGGAAATGCTTTTGATGAAGTCATAGCCTGGATTATTTCTACCAGCTAGTACATGCGATACACTTGCGCGTGCCACACTGATAGTGTCTGCAAATTCAGACTGTGTAATGTTTTCTGCAGCTAAAAACTGCTGAAGCCTCTGGTTCATCTATGTACAATATTTTTAACAAAAGTAAATAGAATATATGTAAATTCCAATAGGTTTACATTGGTGAATCAAATAGGGGAGAGGGCAAAAACGTGATACATTAGTGAATATTTATTTACGTATTAATTTAGATAAACAATACTAATATACTGAGTATTAGCATTATAGTCTATGATATAGTATTGTTAAATGCTAACTTGAGCGCACAAGATTAGAAATAGCTATCTAGATTCAATTATTCATATAAAGCTTTAGTTTAAACAATAATTATAAAATACTGATTATAAATATTATAGCAAATTGAGTATGCCACTATAATATTTTCTTATTTAACAAAAGTAAATACGCATAACGCTGTACAAAAATATTTTGAAAATAATTATTCAAATTACAAATGTGAATCACCCATCAAATAGTTTTGTTTTACAAATGTGAATTTATGCATGTTCTTTTATGATTCGTATATTTTGATTAGTTTTGTATAAGAAATGAAAATTTTGAATTCTCAGAAGGTTAACTATGATACCAGAAATTAGAATAGAGGATTACAATTATCCACTTACGGACGAGAGGATTGCAAAATACCCTCTTCCAGAAAGAGATTCATCTAAATTGCTCAAATACAATGAAGGACGCATCGAGGAGCGAGTATTTCGTGAGATTCCAGACTTACTCCCTGATGATGCCATCATGGTGTTTAATGATACAAAAGTAGTTCCCGCTCGTTTGCATTTCCAGAGGGAAACAGGTTCGCATATCGAGGTTTTCTGCCTTGAACCAGTGCAGCCTTGTGAATATAATACCATATTCGCCACTACCGACACCTGCAGATGGAAATGTGTTATCGGAAATGCCAAGAGATGGAAAGGCGACATCCTACACTTATATAACCCAAATGCAGACTCGAAGATCGATGAAATGAAGCTTGAGGCCAAACTCATTGAAAGAGATGGTCAGACTGGAATTGTAGAGTTTACATGGTCTGACGGTGCACCATTCTCAAGAGTGCTTGAAGTTTGCGGAACAGTTCCTATTCCACCTTATCTGAATAGAGATACAGAAACTATTGATAACGAGCGCTATCAGACCCTGTATGCTCGTTTCCGTGGCTCAGTTGCGGCTCCTACGGCAGGATTACATTTCACTGAGAACGTACTTGAGAGGATTAAGGCCAAGGGCATTGACACCGAGACTGTATGCCTTCATGTCGGAGCAGGCACTTTCCTTCCTGTGAAGAGTTCTCTTGTTTCGGAGCATCCTATGCATCGTGAACCATTTGTTGTGAAATTGGCTTTCTTAAAGAAGTTGCTGGAGGGCAAACGCGATGTGATTGCCGTAGGTACCACATCTGTGCGCACGCTTGAATCTCTTTACTACGCCGGCGTGAGCTGCATTGAGAAAGGGGAGCCGGCTGATGTTGATCAGTGGGCGCCTTACACTCGCGAATATACTTATTCGACACAGGAGGCGCTCGGGGCCATTGTCAATTATCTTGAAGCCAATGGGCTCGATGAACTCAAGATAGGCACCAGGATCATAATCGTGCCTGGCTTTAGTTTCCGCATCGTCAAGTACCTGGTAACCAACTTCCACCAGCCAGAGAGCACCCTTATTTTGCTAGTTTCAGCCTTTGTCAAGGGTGATTGGAGAAGCATCTATGATTATGCATTGGTGCATGATTTCCGCTTCCTCAGTTATGGTGACAGTTCGCTTTTGTGTAGGGTAGATTAATGAGATTCCCATATTTATTGCTATATTTGAAAAATTTAAAACAGTTATTATATGGCTGATAATACAGAATTTGAGGGTATAAGCCCGTATTCAGATGAGGAGGCTGTTGCGGCTCTGTCCAAGATGGCTGACCATCCTATGGTTTATACTGCCTCTAAGATACTATTTCCTGACCAAAGGATCGACTTCCTTTCGAAGACGATCAAGAGTGTTGAGAGCATCGACGACTTCCAGAAGCAGGTTATGTCCAAGGCTGTCGTATGGGATCTCGAAAACACTGCACACAATTTCTCTTATGACGGAATATCCAATATTTCGCCAGACAAGAAGCATCTTTTCCTTTCAAACCACAGAGATATCATCCTAGACCCAGCGATCACACAGTATGTGTTCTTTGAGAACGGTCTTCCTATGACCGAGATCTGCGTAGGTGATAATCTTCTTGCAAACAAGTATGTGGAAGCGCTTCTTAGATCCAACAGAATGATCAAGGTCATTCGTGGTATTTCAGCTAGAGAGCTTTATAACTCCTCTCAGCTTCTCTCAAGATACATTAGACAGACCATTACCTCTGGAGAGCATTCAGTATGGCTAGCCCAGAAGCAAGGTAGAGCAAAGAATGGAATCGATGCTACCGAGCAGGGACTTCTCAAGATGCTTGACATGAGTGGAACCGCTGATTTCAAGCAGAATTTCTCTGAGCTCGGAATCATTCCTCTCAGTATCTCATACGAGTATGAGCCATGTGATTCCAGAAAAGCCAGGGAGATGCTCATCTCCAGGACACAGAAGTATGTCAAGAGCAAAAATGAGGATATGCATAGCATTCTCATAGGTATCCGTCAGAAGAAGGGTAACATCCATCTTAATATCGGATCGGAGATCACTATCGATGAGATTGAGAATGCAGCTATGGCACAGAAGAACGATCGCTACCAGGCTATCAAGGCCGCAGTCGATCGCCGTGTCGTAGAAGGCTACAAGCTTTGGCATACGAACTATGTGGCTTATGACATGCTGAACAAGACCACCAAGTACTCCGACTACTACACAAAGGAGCAGTACGAGAGCTTCGAGGCATACATGCATCATAAGTTCCGCAAGATAGAACTGAGACTTGATAGAGTGGCGCTTAGGGAGATATTCCTTGGCATCTACGCAAATCCTGTCATTTCGAAGGAAAAGCTTTTCCTCGGACCTGATTCAGAATAAATAAAAGGAGAGTTGATTAACTCTCCTTTTTCATTGTCACATCCATATGTGGGAATGCGAAATCGAAACCGTACTTCGGTAGTTCCGCGTAGATGGACTTGTTTAGTGTGAACTTCGCGTCCCAGTATGACTCATTCTTGACCCAGACTCTTATGACGAACTCCACATTTGAGTCATTCATTGAATTCAGAAATGCGTATGGTTCTGCCGCAGGGGCTACGACCTCGTCGCCTGAAAGGACATAATCATTGGCCAGAGCAATCTCTTGAAGGGCATCAATGCACTTTTGAGGATCTGAACCATACTCGACTGTCACAGGAATGTCAATTCGTCTGTATGGCAGGTTCGAGAAGTTGTCGATGGTGCCGTTTGAGATCGAACCATTCGGGATAATGACGACTCTGTTGTCTGGTGTGATGATTTTCGTGTTCACTATAGTCACTTCCTTGACTGTGCCGCTGTAACCATTGACCGTGATGAAATCTCCGGCCTTGAATGGCTTGAAGAACAGTATGATGAGACCTCCTGCGAAGTTCTCCATCGAGCTGCTGAGCGCCATCCCTATAGCCATCGCACCCGCACCGAGGAGTGCTGCAATGGAAGTGGTGTTTATGCCCAATGCGCTGATAGTGAATATCACGAGCGTAATGGTGAGCAGGATGCTCACAAGCGAGGAGATGAACGACGCGATGGTCTTCTCCGTCTTTCTCTTTGTGAGCAGGGCATTTAGAGTCTTCTTGATCCTCTTGATCAGCCAAAGACCTATTATATATACTGCGATTGCCGCAAGCAGCTTGAAGCCGAACTCGATCAGTTCCTGAGTTATCCTATTCAGAACCACTTCGGGGTCAGATGCGATGTCCTTGATGAAGTTTTCAGTCGCTTTCCTGATGGTATCTGTCGGATTTATAACTTCCTTGGTGACGTCAGGAATCTGTAGTATAGGAATATGCATAGTCTAGATAGTGTAAATCAGCCAACCCATATAAGCGGCTTCGATGAGGAGCATGATGCTGCCATCGAAGCGGTCGATGCTGTTTTTCTTGCCAATGAAGCAGGCGAGCAGCACCATGAACGCGCTGAGCAGCATCACTCCCATATCCACCATGTTCATGCCACTGAATGAGATAGGGCGAACTGTGGCAGAGCAGCCTAGAATGAGAAGGATGTTGAAGATGTTTGATCCCAATATGTTACCAAGCGCAAGCTGACCTTTCTTCTTCGCCGCAGCCACTACGCAGGTCGCAAGTTCCGGAAGGGAAGTGCCTCCAGCCAAGATGGTTATGGCAATGAATTTGTCCGATACACCCAATGAACTTGCTATGCTTGTCGCGCTGCTCACAAAGAACTTTCCACCAATGACGAGGCCTGCAAAGCCGATGAGGCATAAAAAGATGCTCATAGGGAGGCCATAAACCTTGTCACCGCTTTCGTCGGCGCCGCTATCTGTCTTGAAACAGTATACCATGTAAGCCGCGAAGATGAGCAGGAACACAACTCCTCCGATGCGTGAGATGCCATCGAAACTGATGCCAAACAGTGTCTGGCGCATTCCGTATAGTATAAGAAGAAGTGTGACGCCTATCGTGAGCGGAATGTCGCGACGCCTATTTTCTGAGGTGATGGCAATAGGCGTGATGACACCGGTGAGGCCAAGTATCAGCAAGGTGTTGAAGATATTTGAACCTACTACATTTCCAATGGAAACGTCTGAATTTCCAAGTATTGCACCATTCAGGCTAACGACAAGTTCAGGGCATGAAGTGCCGAAGCCAACGATAGTAAGACCGATGACGAACTCGCTGATGCCGATTTTTCTAGCAATGCTTGAGGCTCCATCGACCAGCCAGTCTGCTCCAAGCACAATGGCTGTAAGTGATGCGACTAATATTATTACTTGTAATAGCATGACCTATTTTCTTTTAAGTGCACAAACATTTTCAACGTGCTGAGTATGAGGGAACATGTCCACAGGCTGTACTGCTGTTATCTCATATTTCTCGCAAAGGATTGCGAGATCGCGTGCCTGGGATGCTGGATTGCAGCTAACGTACACCATTCTTTCTGGCTCTGCGTTCAGGATGACTTTTGCCACATCAGGATGGATTCCTGCGCGAGGTGGGTCGAGAATGATGACATCAGGGCGTCCATGCTTCTGGATGAATCCGTCGGTGAGGATGTCTTTCATGTCGCCTGCGAAGAACTCACAGTTGGTTATATTATTACCTTTAGCATTGACCTTCGCATCTTCGATGGCTTCTGGAACATACTCGATACCAATCACTTTCGATGCCTTGCCACTTACGAACTGGGCAATGGTACCGGTGCCTGTGTAAAGGTCATAAACCACTTCGTTGCCGGTGAGAGCAGCAAATTCGCGAGTCACAGAATAAAGGTTATATGCCTGTGGGGAGTTTGTCTGATAGAATGACTTAGGACCAATCTTGAACTTGAGGTTCTCCATGGTCTCATAGATGGCATCATCTCCCTTGTAGAGTATGCACTCCTGGTCGCCAATGGAATCGTTCATCTTTTCGTTGATCACGTAGTAGAGCGATGTGATCTGTGGGAATTTCTCCGAAACAGCATCCAGAAGGCCCTCTCGAGCTTCTTTGTCTTCATGGTAAAAACAAACTACGAGCATCACATTGCCTGCCTCAGTAGTACGAATGAACATGTTTCTGATGAAACCTACATTCGCGCGGATGTCAAAGAATTCAAAACCATGCTCGATAGAGTACTCGCGGATGAAATTCCTGATCTCATTTGATGGTTCCTTCTGAAGGTAACAATGCTGAATGTCAAGTACTTTATCGAAGAACTTGCCTACATGGAAGCCAAGTCCGCATTTCTGTGATTCTGGGAGTTCATCAGGATTCTCGTCGTTGAAGAACCATCTTCTGGATGAGAAAGTAAACTCCAGCTTGTTTCTGTAGTACTGGATCTTCTCTGAACCTATGATTGGCTGGATTTCAGGCACTTCCAAATGTCCTATGCGCACAAGCTGGTCATATACCTGCTGCTGCTTAGCCTCAAGCTGAAGCTGATAGGGAAGTGGCTGCCACTTGCAGCCACCACATACGCCGAAATGGCTGCAGAATGGCTTCAATCTGTGCTCTGAAGGCTGTTTCATCTTTACGACGTAGCCTTCCATATAGTTTTTCTTTTTCTTTGTAACTCTGATGTCTACGATGTCGCCTGGAACAGCAAACTCTACGAAGATCACAGTGCCGTCTTCAGCATGTGCTATTGCCTTTCCTTCAGCAGCGACATTCTCGATCTTTATGTCCTCAAGAATGAGGATTTCTTTCTTTCTAGCCATATTTACATATCAATATTACGAACTTACAAATATACGAAAAAATGTGCTCATTGAGGACGTATTATGACATAGTCCGCGTTTATAATATGTTCTGTGAGAATATAGCATAGGATATGGTATCTTTGTAGCAAATGTCAGAGCAGGAATTGGTCCAGAAATGCTGTGCAGGAGATGTGATTGCGCAGGGAGAACTGTATACACAGTATGCAGGAAGACTGCTCGCGCTCTGTCGACGCTACTGTAGCGACCCTGATGATGCCCATGACTTGATGCAGGACGCCATGATCAAGGCTGTGGAGAAGATACATTCTTTCACATATCGTGGCAATGGTTCCTTGTATTCTTGGATTAGCAGGATCGCTGTAAATATGGCAGTTAGCAGTATTAGAAAACATCGATTCCTACGCATATCTCTCGACAGCACAGCCTTAAAGGATATACCGGATCCTCCGCCAGAGGAGGTCGTTGACATCCCGAAGGAGACGATGCTTGAGATGATCTCGAACATGCCACCAGTCAGAAGGGCTGTGTTCAACATGTACTGTATCGACGGCTATTCTCATAAGGAAATATCTGAGAAACTGGAGATTACGGAAAAAGGCTCAGCTAGCACATTGGCCAAGGCAAGAAATAGTTTAAAACAGCAGATAGCTGATTATCTGAAGAAAAACGAATAAGATGAAGAACTGGGAAGAAGTATTCAAGGAAAGTCTGGAGGACTACTCAAGTAGCCTTCCTGAGGGCAGTTTGGAAGGTTTCCAGGGGAAGCTTTCATCTCATTCGAGATCATTGTCCATGAAATGGGTATGGTGGGCTGTGCCGGCTGCAGCATGTGTGGCTATGGTGGCTGTTTTGTTATATGATCATCGCATTGAAGAATCTGTCACAGGAGTCGATACTATAGCTCAAGTAATGGAAGTTCCTGAACCTGAAGTACTTTCTCCAGTGGTTCCTTGCGAGAGGGAAGCGCAGGATAAGATAGCGGCGATTCCTGAAATATTAGTGGAAATTCCTGAAAAGATAGGAAAGATTCGTGAAGAGATAGAGGAAATTCCAGAGGAGATAGGGGAGATCTCCGAAGAAGTAGGGGAGACGCCAGAAGAGATATTAGTGGTGACGCAAGATGCTGACCCTGAGGAATGTATGGTGAAGCATGAGATGGCTCCGAAAGCATTGGATAAGATAAATGTCAGCATTCCGACAACTGGTGGCGTCATAGGTGGAGTCGTGGCGGGTCTGTTAGTTTCTTCCAGGCCAAGCGAGTTAGACAATTCAGGTTATATGTCTCCATCTTCTTTGATCGGACTTGGAGATCTTTCTTCATTAGCTAATGGTAAATTAGTTGAATATAAGCATTTTATGCCTGTTAAGCTGGGTTTGGAACTAAGAATTCCATTGTCTGATAGACTTTACGTAACCACAGGAGGGGAGTACTCACTGTATCGTTCTTCAGTAGAGCGATTCGTCACAGGAACAGAGATGCAGAATGTTCATTATCTGGGAGTTCCACTTCGTCTGGACTGGAGTTTCCTTAAGCGTGAAAGGGTAGAGCTTTATACTGGTGCAGGCTCATGTGTTGATTTTTGTATAGCTGCGTCACACGGCGACTCGTCTGTCAAAAAGGATGGCGCTATTTTCTCTGTGGTGACTGTAGGCGGAGCGCTCCTAAAGCTGAATCAGCATTTAGGTTTGTACCTTGAGCCCCAGCTCTCATGGACTCCTTCATCTTCGTGCATGCATCTCGAAACGTATCGTACAAATGATCCTCTAATGTTTACCATTTCTTCTGGAATAAGGTTTACATTGTAATTAATAAGTATTTTATTTTCAATCGTTTATGAAAAAGAAATTTTTGTTTTTAATGGCTGCTGTTGCGGCTTCAATCGTATCTTCATGTAGCCTTGAGAAAGGCTATGATGTCAATTATATCAATGCACTGGTGACTGTCAAGAATGACGATTCAAAATGCATGCTTCAGATTGACGACAACACAAGAGTATATCCAGCAAATCTTTCAAAGGATATATTTGGTGGTAAGCAGGTGAGAGCTCTGGCCAAGATTGCTCTTGGACCTGACGAAGAGTCTCTTGTTGATGGACAGACAGTTAACGTTATGTGGATAGACAGTGTCCTGACCAAGAAAGTTATAACCAGCGACAAGACTGTCGACTATGGCAAGGATCCTGTGAACATCTACAATGATTGGCTCACTGTAGCTGAAGATGGATATGTGACACTGCATATTTCTTCGTTCATTAGTCGTGCACCGCATTATGTGAATCTCGTGAGTGGAACAAATATCGAGAATCCTTACGAGCTTGTTTTCCATCACGATGCACGTGGAGATATGGATGGTATGCTTAAGGATGCTATAGTAGCATTTGATATCAGAGATATTCTTCCTAAGACTGCAGGAGAAGTTGAACTTACGATTCGTTTTGATTCATTCAATGGTCCTAAGTCATTCAAACTCAAAACTATAGTTAAGTAGTTAATAATATCTGTTTTCTTAAAGAGCCTTTGTTTGAAGGCTCTTTTTTTTATGTTGTAGTTGTGTTACACAATTTATATTATGTTAAGTTAGTGACTGCAAAGATGTCCCCTGAAAAATAAGTAAATTAGAAATTAATGGCGATTTTATAGCCTGTCGCGAAAAATGTGGAATTATTCTTCTTTATGTTCCAGATATCTACATCAGCACCTGTATCAGGATCTGTGATTTTTCGCTCATCTGCACAAACTCTGAATGTCAGCATGAAATCCAGGCTGAATCTATGGCTAAGTCCGATTCTGTAGCCAAGGCCTGATTCTGTGATGAAGTTTGCGTAATATCTATTCGGATAAATGGCCCCAGCTTCCAGGAAACACATCAAGCCATTTTGTTCGTAATTCTTGAAGCTATATGAGAATCTGGCAGTGATCGGAACAGCGCTTCTTTGCTGTCTTACTCCCATAATACCAGTATTTACTGTGGCTGTGTAGTGATCATTGAATCTGATGCCTGCTTTAGCTGTCAAGGAGCCTGTCGTCTTTAAACTCATGACAGAGCCTTTTTCATCGACCCTGTACCCAGCTTCAGCCATGAAGTTTCTATGGTATCTTTCAAGTATAGTGGTCGCGCCTCCCCATTCCACGCCAAATACTGGTTCCATACGTGCTTTATCTTGTCCATATACGGTAAAACTCATGAAGGACAATAAGCTGAATATTAATATTTTATATGTAATATTCTTCATTTTATCTTAAAGCGTATGAAATTTTGATCTGAGGATAAAAACAATGAGTCAAACCGGCATCATAAAAGGCCATGTTATATACACCGTTCCTTGAACTTTTTGTCGCGAAACAGCATATATCAAGGTTAAAATCCATTGATATGACTACCCTATTTGGGAACTTGAACCTTGCTCCTGAGCATCCTGTGATTCCGGCTATTAAACCATAATCTTTTCCGGCATCACGTGCATACCCTCCGGTGAGCCCCGGGCCAGCATAGAACTCCCAGTCTACAACTTTGTCTACTACTCCCCTTTTGATCACTATATTATGAGTGTATGTACCTTTGGTGCCTACTGATGCCCTCTTGTCACTCCATACATCCATCATATCGACTATTACGGAGAAGCTTGTAATGTGATGATAATCAGTAGTTTTATTGCTTTCTATACTGAGTCCAAAGCCTTTAGGAGAATGAACAGTACCTATAGTTGTCTGAGCTCTTGACTCCCCCATTGACAGCACTGTAAACAATGCCGCCATACAAAAGGTAAGGAAGTGGACGCGTCTGAAGTTCATGACAAAAGCGAAGTTATGAAAAATCTTTGAAAATCGGCTTAAAATGCATATTTTCGCATACTAAAACCTAATTATTTTATGCCAGTAACTATTAAAAAGGTACAGTCAAGACGCGATCTTAAGACTTTTGTTCGCTTCCCTGAGAAGCTATATAAGGACAACAAATACTATGTACCGAAGATAGAGTTTGACCAGATCGATACACTTGATCCGAAGGTTAGTCCATCTGCAGAGTTCTGTGATTCAGCACTTTATCTTGCATATAAAGATGATGAACTTGTCGGAAGAGTAGCAGCAATAGTGAATAACAAGGCCAATGAGCAGTGGAATCATAAGGAAGTTCGTTTCGGATGGTATGATTTCGTCGACGATAAAGAAGTATCCAAGGCACTTATGGACAAGGTCGAAGAATTTGGCCGTGAACATGAGATGGATGCTATCGTAGGTCCTCTTGGTTTTACAGATTTCGATCCAGAAGGAATGCTTGTTGCTGGCTATGATAAGCTTAGCACTATGGCATTGATATACAACCATCCATATTATGTGGATCATGTAGAGTCGATGGGTTTTGAGAAAGAGATTGATTGGTTCGAGTATAAGGTTACCGTTCCGAAAGACCATCTTCCAGAGAAACTTGAGCGTGTGGCTAATATCGTCAAGGACAGATATGGTGTCCATGTTCGCCCTATCACTAAAAAACTCCTTAAGCAGAACAACGGCGAGTATGTAGAGAAGATCTTTGGTATCATCAATGAGTGTTACAAGGTTCTTTATAATTATACCGTACTTCCACGCAGCATGGCTGACAAGTACATTGGATTCTACCTTAAGGTTCTTGACTTGAAGTATGTTACTGTGCTTGAAGATTCAAACAATGAGATCGTTGCTTTCGGTATCTGTATGCCATCTATCGTGGAAGCGCTTCAGAAGTCTCGTGGTCGACTTTTCCCATTTGGATGGGTTCACTTCCTGAAGTCGCTCTATCTAAAGCACGAACCAGGTGTGGAGGCTATGCTTATCGGAGTTAGACCTGACTACCAGAACACAGGAATCAACTCTCTTATCTGGGCAGATATGTTCGAGAAGGTACGTAACGATCACTTCGAATGGGCCGAGACAAATGCTATTCTCGAGACTAATTTCAAGAATGCTTCACAGTGGAATCTATTCGAGTGCGAAGGAGGCAAAGTGCGCCGTTCGTACAAGAAAATACTTGAAAAATAAGGAAAAAACAGGGTTAACAAATTTGTTATCTATTTTAACATAATTGTTAAATTTACTAAATATTGGATAATTAGATGGATAATATCTTCGATACATCAAATGCCGTGGAAATGCGCTCAATTCCTCCCCTTCCGGAGCGAATGAGGCCAAATTCTCTGGATGAATACGTCGGTCAGAGGCATCTGGTCGGCCCTGGATGTATCTTGAAGAACATGATAGAGACAGGTGGTCTATCCTCTTTCATTCTCTGGGGACCTCCGGGAGTTGGCAAGACTACTCTAGCCAAAATCATTGCTGATACCCTTGATCGTGAGTTCTTCACTCTTTCTGCTGTAAGTGCAGGAGTCAAGGATGTTCGTGAAGTAATTGACAAGGCTAAAGGAAAGAATCTCTTTTCAAAAAGAGTTTCGCCTATACTCTTCATCGATGAGATCCATCGCTTCAATAAAGCGCAGCAAGATGCTTTGCTTGGTGCTGTGGAAGACGGCACCATAGTACTTATAGGTGCGACTACAGAGAACCCTTCATTTGAAGTAATCACACCGCTTTTGTCTAGATGCCAAGTATTTGTTCTTAAGAGTCTTGGCGTGGATGACTTGAAGATACTTTTAGATAGGGCCATAACGACTGATGAGTATCTGAAGACACGCAAGATAGAAGTTCGAGAGACCGATGCACTTTTTAGACATAGTGGTGGAGATGCTCGAAAACTGCTCAATATTCTTGAGATTGTCGTCAATGCCGCACCTTTAGACTCCCCTGTCATCATTGACAATCTCTCTGTGACTTCTTGTCTGCAGGAGAACATTGCTATATATGACAAAGGTGGCGAGATGCACTATGACATCATATCCGCTTTTATAAAGAGTATTCGTGGATCGGATCCGAATGCTGCAGTCTATTATCTCGCAAGGATGCTTGATGGCGGTGAAGATCCCCTATTCATCGCTAGAAGACTCTGTATATCTGCGGCCGAGGATGTGGGACTCGCAAATCCAAATGCTCTGCTTTTAGCGAATGCTACCTTCCAGTTAGTGAACACTATAGGTATGCCAGAGGCGCGCATTCCGCTCTCAGAGGCTACGATTTACCTTGCCTCGTCCCCTAAGAGTAATTCTGCATACTTGGCCATTGGCGCGGCGCTACAAGCTGCTTCAGAAGACAAGATAGCCGCTGTACCATTGTATCTTAGAAATGCCCCTACCAAGCTTATGGAAGAGCTTGGATATTCAGATGGGTACAAGTATGCACACGATTTCCCTGGTCACTTTGTGGATCAGGAATTCCTTCCTGAGGGTATGGAGGGCACAGTTTTCTATGAACCACAGCCAAACAAGCATGAGGATGCGCTCAAGGCGTATCTTGAAAGATGTTGGCCCAAATATTACACGAAAAAATAGGTATGAAAAAGATTCCAAGTTTTACAATAGACCATTTGAAGCTCCTCAGGGGCATTTATGTATCACGTAAGGATGAAGTTGGTGGCGAAGTCGTCACCACATTTGACATCCGCATGAAGGAGCCTAACAATGAACCTGCTCTTGGACAAGGTGCTATCCATACTATAGAGCACCTTGCTGCCACCTACCTTCGTAATCGAGCAGACTGGGCTGACAAAATAGTTTATTGGGGGCCAATGGGATGTCTTACAGGCAATTACCTTCTCCTAAAAGGGGATTTTACGTCAAAGGATATTGTGCCTCTCATGCAGGACACATTCAGATTTGTGGCAGAATTTGAAGGAGATGTGCCAGGTGCAGCCCCTCAGGACTGTGGCAACTACCTGCTTCATGATCTCCCAATGGCGAAATGGGAGTCAGCAAAGTACCTTCATGAGGTGCTGGAAGTGATTAAGCCTGAGAACCTTAACTATCCTCAGAAATAGTTTAGAAAGGATATCCTACACCGAAGTGAATGGTAAAGCCATCTTTATGTAGCCATTCATTCGGTGCTATCCACATATGCTCTCGAGAAGGATCGCGGAACTTGATACCAGTATCAATACGTATTACGAGGAAATTGAGGTTCACGCGTACTCCTGGGCCCCAGTCCATGGCTATGCTGCGCCCTATCTCCTTTAGGTTAAGGTTTTCTTCATAAAGGCTCCAGATGTTTCCGGCGTCGACGAACAGAGCGCCTTCAATCTTCCAGAAAATCGGGAATCTATACTCCAGGTTTGCTTCGAGCTTCAAATCTCCAGTCTGGCTTGGAATCATGAAGTAATCATCCATCAGGTATGTGCCTGGTCCCAATGATCTGGCCTGCCATCCTCGCATGCTGTTAGCTCCTCCACAGTAGAACTGTTTCTCGAAAGGCAATGTGCTGGAGTTTCCGTACGCATAACCACCTCCAAATAGGAACCTTGTCGCAATGGACTGTTTGTCTTCATATCCAAACCTGAAAGTCCTGCCGGCGGTGAACTCTCCTCTTACATACTGTGAATAAGGAACACCGAAGATAGTCTTTTCATCCATGTCGTCTAAAGGTAACCATCTGTTTAGCAAGCTTATGGCGTTTCCAGAGAGGTCTGCGCTCAGCCTGTAATAGTGGTATGACGTACTAGGAACCGCTTCATTGCTTGATGACCAAGAGAAGCTACCTCCTACTCCGGCATCGAAATGATCCATGAAGGTATACCAGATAGCCGGATTCTTGGTCATGTTCATCAAGAAGCCGAAGTCAATGTTTAGCATCTTTACGATGTTCATCTGTATCGGATATACCTTGTAGATTATACCGTTATGAGTTCTTCCAGAGTAGGCATAGGATGTAGAGAAAAGGCTTCTGGTGTACTCTGGGCGGTCTTGGTAGTTATATGAGACTCCAATGTCGGTGCCAGGAATATTGATACCTGAGAAATGACTATATGGTAGTCCGAGAAAACGTGGGAAACTGAGACCGGCGCTAACTCCGAATTCATTGGCCTTTGTATTTGAGTTTGGCATGAACTGGAAGTTTCCCATGAAGCCGAGGCTCAGCCTTTCGCCGCCACCGAAGATGTTTTTGTGGTAAAAATTCAGCTGAGGTGAGATGCTGATAAGGCCTGTAGAGTTCACTGAACTCTCAAGATTAACCTTGAAACCCTGCTCTGGAGAGCTGGAGAGCTTGATGGCGCAGTCTACTTTGTTTGAGTCCACCTGTGACATCTCAATGGCTACGCTACTAAAGTTCTTTAGTGTGGAAAGTCTTGAATATGTGGTGGTTATGTCATTTTCATTGTACTGCATGCCTGGTTTGATGGTGGTCAGGTCGCGCAGTATGTCTTCCCTGAAACGTATGCTTTTCGGATACTCGATGGTGATGTCATTCAGGTATGACTTCTTCAGTGGTTTGGCAGCACTTCTCGACTCGTTTCGCGAGTACTCTCGCACCTCCATGGTGAGAGTGTTACGGCCCTGGGTCAATGTGTCCGCCAAGAAAGTGTAGTAGTATTTTGAGAACCCGTAGTAGCCCTTGGTGCGCATAGTCGCTGCACTCCTTTCACTCTCTGCTTCAAGCGCTTCCTGTGATAGATAGTCGCCTACCTTTACACTTATATTCGCGGTATCAGCGTAAAAATCAGCTGCGAAGTCTCCCCTATTCGGCACTCTGAATCTAATGGAATCAATGACATAGCGCTTGCCTAACTGAACGTCATACTTGACTTTCATTTGCTTTTTCTTTGGCTCTGTCGTAGCTGAAACTTTCGATCCATAGTAGCCCATATACTCCAAATGCCTCTCGATGCTAGACACGCTTGCATCGACTAAGTTTGGCTGGAAAACCACAGGGGCGGTGCCAATCTTCTTGAAAAAGCGGCTGATGGCATTATCGTAGCCAAGGAATGACCAATTATATACATACATCATAGGCGACCAGCTTGGCTGCTGTTTGATGTACGAACTGAGTTCTGATGTCTTGAATGAGTCGTCGTCAACGACAATTATGTTCTTTTGAAGACGGTACTCACCTTCTCCAAGTACGCGTGTAGTACTGCAGGAAGCCAAACTCAGGACTCCCAGTACCAAAATAGCATATTTGAGAAGGTTCTTTTTCATCATAAACACACAAATTTAACACAATTCTTTCAATAATTTGGGATAATCGTGGTAACTTTGTCAACATCAATTCTTTCGTATATGGCTAACATTACAAACGCAGAAATCAAGCATATCCGTTCACTGTCTCAGAAGAAGTTCAGAGACGAGACCGGCTTATTCGTCGTGGAAGGAGAGAAGATGGTTTCTGAAGCGCAAAAATCTGGTTTTGAAGTTGTTAGTGTTTATAAAAAAGATGAGATAGGAGAAGAGTCTATGTCTCGAATTAGCCAGCTCTCGACTCCATCTCCTGTTCTTGCTGTGGTACGGAAGCCTTCCAAGTCTGCTGATGTATCAAAGTTGTTTGAAAATGGAGGTTTCTTCCTGGCGCTTGACACTATCAGGGATCCTGGCAACCTTGGTACAATACTACGCATTGCAGACTGGTATGGAGTAGATGCAGTCTTCGCTACTCAGGACACAGTGGATCTTTTCAATCCTAAAGTTGTTCAGTCGACTATGGGAGCTATCTTTAGAGTTAAGTTCTATGTTGTTGATTTACTTGCGATTGCTACTTCTATCTTAAAGTGTGGCGGTAAGGTGTATGGAACTTTCCTTGATGGTGAGAACATGTACTGTAAGAACCTTTCCACAGGTGATGATTGCCCAGTGATGCTTGTGATAGGAAATGAATCCAACGGTATCTCAAAACAGATGGGAGAGCTTGTCTC
Source organism: Bacteroidales bacterium (assembly GCA_024398075.1). Classification (GTDB taxonomy): domain Bacteria; phylum Bacteroidota; class Bacteroidia; order Bacteroidales; family UBA932; genus Cryptobacteroides. The sequence goes on from JAKSJM010000046.1 coordinate 19,029, forward strand.
TGATCGACTCTACCTCCCTCCTTATCCTGAGAATGATCCAGGGTCGGAGTCGTTGAATGCTGCCGTCGCCACTGCTATTGCCGTCTCGGAATTCAGGAGACGACTTACTCAAAAGTAAGATATATCTTCGAAATATTTCTAGAACGAAATGACCTTGACTCCGTGTGCAGGAACACACAAAGTCAGGTCTTTTTCGTTAGGAATCTTTCCCTTGTCGAGTTTCAAATAATCGACAGCTTCGCTAGGTATATTTACTCCTATTTTTGCCTCAAAATTGTCGAAATTGGCTATTAACAAAAATGTTACGCTTTTTAACATATTTGTTAAATTGTCTAATTTTCTTAAGTATAGAAAGTGTTTGTCTGAGTTATAGCCATTTTCGCTACTTTGACAGTAGCATAGGTCAAAAACGAGCCCGTCGGTGAATTCTGGACGTCTAGAAAGCTCCAAAAGTTCTTTGTGTGACTGAAGAATCTCGACTTCTTCTGCGTTCAATTCTGACTTCTTGATATCAGTGATTTCTTCTATTTTTCCATTCGATGAATTAATGGAATTCCAAAGCCTTTGAAGTTTGTCTATGTGACAGAAATTGAAAATGCTTGTTCGCCCTTCATGGCCTTCTTCTGCTCTATCCCCTATCTCTTCTCCGAAGTACAGCATGAAGGGAGCTTTATTGAACAGTAGAGATGTTGATAACGAGGCTTCGTTGTTTGTCCTTCCCGTAAAATATGGAGATGCGATTCTTTGCTCATCGTGATTTTCGAGAAAATTGAGCATGTGGGGCTGCAGATCGCCTAAAGACTGCCAGTTCCATGTGATAGATCTAGCTGACCCGTAACCAGCTTCTATGGCTCTCAAGCTATCATATAGACCGCTTTTGTCGTAAAGGAAGTCAAATCCTACTTCCCTGATGTACTGCCAGTATTTCTCTTTCTGGTAAACTTCGGCTATGAAAATCATTTCAGGATAGTCCTTTTTAATCTCATAAATAGCTGATTTAAAGAACTCTGGTGGTACCATCTCGACCATGTCGCACCTAAAACCGTCCACTCCCTTGGCAGCCCAGAATCTAAGGATGTTGAGCAATGCACCATAAGTATCAGGGTGTGAATAGTTGATTTTGTATGTGTCAGTCCAGTCGTAATCGCTGAAATCGAAATGTGGGACTCCTCCTCTGTCGTCGGCATAATCACGCCCTACATGATTAGGTACAAAGTCTATGATTGCCTTTAATCCATGCTTATGGGTTCTCTTAACTAAACTCTCAAACTCAGACATTCTATTTTCCTTACGGTAAGCAAGATAAGGATTGACGTCATAGTAGTTTTGAATAGCGTATGGAGAGCCAGGATCACCTTTCACGAAATCGGTTCCGGTGGAGTGTCTGATTACTCCCGTATACCACACATGGGTGAATCCCATGGATTTGAAATAATTCAGCGATGCATCATTTATTGAACTGAATCTGCCATTTCCCCAAAGGCGAGGAAGCATCTGGTAGATAAGGGGTCTTGTCATAAGTCTTAAATTTTGCGCAAACTTACGCAAAAAAACTTATATTTGTGAACATGAGAAAATATGACACCTGTTTCTTTGAGCGCTATGCCAAGATTTCGCTGGAAAGCCTTCTGGGGCCGGATTTCGGCTGTCTGGAAGTTGTAGACCGTCCCGACTTGCAGAGCCATGGAGACCATTCTATCGGAATAGAAGTCACCAGGGCAATGGAAGAGAGTAAGGATGCCGCGAAAGACCTCCTGAAGGAGATATCTGGCATAGCCCAAAAGTCTGATATGCAGCATATTTTGGACAATGGTTATGGATATGGTCTGCAGGTAGGTCGATACATCGGTGTCAAGGAGCTTGCATACTGGTCTACTGCTCTTCCTCTTCGTCGTATTCTCCGCTCAAAGGTTTCCAAGGTATGTGGTGGTTTTTACGGAAGTTATACCAAGATGGGACTATTTGTGTTCTGTAAAGATGCTCTGACAGAAGAAGATATCCTCAAGGCCATAAAGTTCGTGATGGACTTGCAGAGAGGCTATGAGACTAAATATAACCGTCTGTATCTCTCTGAGGTGGATAGACTCAATGTCTGCAACCTTGAAGATAATATAAACGACGAGTATAGGTTGACCGTTTTTCCTGTAGATAAGGAATCTCGTAAGGAATTCTACCTTAGAGCCTTACGTGAACAGTTTGAAAATGCGCGCTAAATCTCTTCACGCGCGTATATAGATACTCGGATTTATTTGTTATATTTGCGAGATTGAATTTGGAACAATTTTAAATCCACAAATATTTTTATGGCAAATAAATCAAATCTTCAGATCGCACGCGCTGCTTATCAGCCAAAGCTTCCAAAGGCTCTCCTTGGACCAGTTAAGGCTGTAGAAGGCGCTGCTACTGAGTCTGTCGGCGATCAGGCCGAGATCAAGGCTCTTTTCCCTAACACCTATGGCATGCCTGTAGTTGAGTTCGTAAAGGCAGAGGCTCAGACTTCAGAGAAGTTCAACGTAGGTATCATCCTTTCAGGAGGTCAGGCTCCAGGTGGACATAATGTGATCTCTGGTCTTTACGACGGTGTAAAGTCTATCAATAAGGAGAACAAGCTCTATGGCTTCCTTATGGGTCCTGGTGGACTTGTAGACCACAAGTACATCGAGATTACTGACGAGCTCATGGACGACTACAGAAATACTGGTGGTTTCGATATCATCGGTTCTGGCCGTACCAAGCTTGAGAAGGTAGATCAGTTCGAGAAGGGTATCGAGATTCTCCGTGAGCTCGGTATCAAGGCTCTCGTGATCATCGGTGGCGATGACTCGAACACTAATGCTTGTGTCCTCGCAGAGTACTATGCAGCAAAGAATTACGGTGTTCAGGTAATCGGTTGTCCTAAGACCATCGATGGCGACCTCAAGAATGCCCAGATCGAGACTTCATTTGGTTTCGATACCGCATGCAAGACTTATTCAGAGCTTATCGGTAACATCGAGCGTGACTGTAATTCAGCACGTAAGTACTGGCATTTCATCAAGCTCATGGGCCGTTCTGCATCTCATATCGCACTTGAGTGCGCACTTGAGACCCAGCCAAATATCTGTCTCATCTCAGAGGAGGTAGAGAAGAAGGAAATGAGCCTCGATGATGTAGTTACATACATCGCAAATATCGTTGCTGAGCGCGCAGCTGCTGGAAACAACTTCGGTACCTGCCTCATCCCTGAGGGTCTTATCGAGTTCATTCCTGCTATCAAGAAGCTCATCCGCGAGCTCAATGAAGTTCTTACCGACCCAGCTACCGGCGAGAGCCGCGAGTTCGCTTCTGCAGACGAGCAGATCGCATTCGTAAAGGGCAACATTGCTCCTGAGAACCTCGCTATCCTCGAGTCACTTCCTGCTGATGTAGCACGTCAGCTCTGCCTCGACCGCGACCCTCATGGAAACGTTCAGGTATCTCTTATCGAGACCGAGAAGCTCCTCAGCCGCATGGTTGCTACCAAGCTCGCTGCTTGGAAGAAGGAAGGCAAGTTCGTAGGCAAGTTCTCTGCACAGCACCACTTCTTCG
>JAKSJM010000047.1 GCA_024398075.1 Bacteroidales bacterium
ACGTAAGTAATTGAAAATTATATAATTGTTAAATTTTTAACGAATCATTGAATATTAACACAACACACTTATGATTCTCCAGGTTTCGTTCAAGAGTTTATCGTTGAATAAGGCTCTTGTCGCTCTGGCTCTCGCAGTCTCCGTTTCTTTCGGAACCGCTGTTACCGCCAGCGCATCTGCTTCCGTGGCAGAGAACTATTCCCAGAGCTCACAGATCATGGCTGCCGGTACCGTCGTTGACGCACAGGGCCAGCCTATCGTGGGCGCTAGTGTAATCGAGCAGGGCACTCGTAATGGAGTGGTTACCGATGCTGATGGTAAGTTCCTCCTCAGCGTAAAGAGTGGCGCTCAGCTCGAGATTTCATGCATTGGTTATGCTACAAAGGTGGTTCCAGCCTCTGCAAAGATGACAGTTATCCTCGATGAGGACTCGCAGTTCCTCGAGGAGGTTGTCGTAGTCGGTTATGGTACCCAGAAGAAGGCAAACCTTACCGGTGCTGTGGCTTCTGTAGACGTAGCCAAGACAGTTGAAAGCCGTCCTATCGCTGATATCGGTCGTGCTCTTCAGGGTGCTGTCCCTGGACTTACCGTTACCACAGGTTCCGGTGAGATCGGTGGCGCTCCTACCATCAAGATCAGAGGTAGCGTCAGCTCACCTAACGGTAGCGGTAACCCTCTTATCCTCGTGGATAATGTGGAGATCGACGATATCTCTCTCGTAAATCCAGACGATATCGAGTCTATCTCTGTCCTCAAGGATGCAGCTTCTTCTTCTATCTATGGTGCACGTGCAGCGTTCGGTGTACTCCTCATCACTACCAAGGCTAAGGCTAAGGCTGAGAAGATCACTGTAAAGTACTCTGCAAATGTATCTCTCAGAACTCCTACCAAGACTCCTAAGCAGCTTCCAGGATGGCAGCAGGGTGAGATCAACCTCATCGGAGCAAAGAATGCTGCTGCAGATCCTAACTCAGTTTCTTACTACAATGTAGTAGGTAACATGCGAGTTGACCAGACCAGCATCGACAAGATGAAGGATTACTGGAACAAGTATGGCTTCGGTGATGAGTTCGGTTCAGAGATGGTTGAGGGTCGTGACTTCGAGTTCCGTGACGGTGGTATGTTCTTCATCCGTACTTGGGACTGGTATGACATGTATATCCGCGACTGGGCTCCTCAGCAGAACCACTCACTTTCTGTAAACGGTGGTAACGGTAGAACAAACTACAACATCGCTCTCGGTTACCTCAAGCAGGATGGTCAGATGAAGATCAATTCTGATGAATTCGCGAGATACAATGCAAACCTTTCACTCAACTCTCAGATCACCAAGTGGCTCTCAATCCGTGGTGGCGTGATGTTCACAAAGGCTGACTACTCTCGTCCTATGACTTACAACTCAGATCTTTACGATCCTATGTACTACCTCTATCGTTGGCAGGCAATGTATCCATACGGAACATACAACGGCCACGAGTTCAGAAGTGGTATCACTGAGACCAAGTACGCTCCTCGTACCACAAACGAGACTCAGTTTGTAAGAATCAACGGTGGTCTTACCATCAAGCCTTTCAAGGATCTCTCTATCGACGTCGATGGTTCATACTCTTCAAGAAACAGATTCGGCAAGAAGTATGGTGACATCAAGGGCGTGAAGACCATCAATATCTTCACTGCGATGAACAGTGTAGACGCATTCGTTCCTGTAAACTACATCAGCTCATCTTATGACTATGTACAGGAGACTTCAAACAGAAATGAGACCCTCACTCTCAATGCTGTAGCTACTTACAAGCACACTTGGGGTGACCATGCTTTCACAGCAATGGGCGGTACCAATATCGAGAAGGGTGAGTACAGATACTTCCTCGCAAAGAGAATGGATCTTCTCGACGCTGCAAAGCCTGAGCTCAACCTCGCTACCGGTACTCAGACAACTGACGCTTCACACTCATGGTGGTCAGTAGCTGGTTTCTTCGGACGTTTGAACTACGCATACAAGGATAAGTATCTCCTCGAGCTCAATGGCCGTTATGATGGTTCTTCTAAGTTCCCTTCAGGAAGCCGCTTCGCATTCTTCCCTTCAGTATCTGCTGGATGGCGTGTTACTGAGGAGCCTTGGATGCAGAACCTCAGACAGTATGCAAGCACCCTCAAGCTCAGAGGATCTTACGGTATGATCGGTAACCAGGACGTAGGTTCTGACCGTTTCATCTCTACTCTCTCTACAAGCACTGATTCATGGATCATCGGTGGCCAGAAGGTACAGTCTACCTCTAAGCCTACCATCGTGTCTTCATCACTTTCTTGGGAGAAGGTTACCACCCTCGACCTTGGATTTGACTACAGAGTTCTCGACGATGCACTCGGTGTAACATTCGACTGGTATAGAAGAACTACAAGTGATATCCTTACCGCAGCAAACCTTCCTAGCACTCTCGGTGCAGCCGCTCCATATGAGAACACCGGCGCTATCCAGACCGATGGTTGGGAGCTTGCAGTAGACTTCCATCACGAGTTCGACAATGGCCTTTACTTCAACGCAATGGCTTCTCTGTCAGACTATCAGACCAAGGTCACCAAGTGGACCACAAACACAGCTATTCCTGCTTATGGCAATGGTTCAGGCTGGTGGAGCACCTCTTACTATAAGGAGGGTATGGTTCTCGGTGACATCTGGGGTCTTACTTTCGACAGATTCCTTACCGCAGATGACTTCAATGCTGACGGTACCCTTAAGGCTGGCCTCCCTGACCAGACCAAGGTATTCAAGAGCGGTCATCGTTTCGCACCTGGTGATGTCCTCTATAAGGACCTCAACAACGATGGTGAGATCTCAAAGCAGGCAGGTACCGACGTAGAGGGTGACTACTCAGTCATCGGCAACGGTCTCCCACGCTTCCAGTATGGTCTTAACATTGACCTCGCATGGAAGGGCTTCGACTTCAACGTATTCTTCCAGGGTGTAGGTAAGAAGAGCCTCTGGGCTGCTGGTAACCAGGTACTTCCTGGATTCACCGGTGGTGAGCCATTCTATGTAGGCGCTGAGGATTATTGGAGAGAGGACAATCAGGATGCATTCTATCCACGTCCTTACATCTACGGTCAGGCACAGAGCGGTAACTACACCGTTAATGACAGATACATGCTTAACATGGCATATCTCCGTGTAAAGACCCTCACCTTTGGTTACACTCTTCCTAAGAAGGTTGTTGATGCCGCTCATATCTCTAAGGCACGCGTATACTTCACAGGCGAGAACCTCTTCACCCTTGATGGTGTCAAGGCTGCTATCGACCCTGAACTTGAGGTCAGAGTAGCTGGCGGTGCAGGAGATGCTCGTAACTTCGGTCGTAGCTATCCTTTCGCAAAGGTTCTCTCATTCGGTGTTCAGCTCACATTCTAAAAAGCATTGAAGTATGAAAAAGATATTCAATTTGTTTGCTGTTGCAGCAATGGTCCTGACAGCTTCCAGCTGTAATGACTTCCTCAACAGGGACCCACAGGACAAGCAGACCAACGAGACATTCTGGGCATCAGAGGTTTCTCTCCGCACCTATGCGCAGGACTTCTACTCTACCTATTTCGTTGGCTATGGTGTAGACTACTCAATCTTCGGTGGCTATTCATTCGGAGATGACTATACCGACGATTATATCATTGACTCAGGCGGTGGCTATGTTTACTTCCCTAAGTCAAACATCCTTGACTATAATGCAGCACATGGCGCTTGGACAAACAACTACAGCGTTATCTACAAGGCAAATGTCATGATCGAGAAGATTCCTGACATGAACATTTCTGATGAGGCCAAGAAGCATTGGATGGGTGTAGCTCGTTTCTTCAGAGCTATGGCTTATTCAAACATCATCAAGGTCTATGGTGGCTGTCCACTCATCAAGGGTGTGGTTGATCCTGCAGATACCGATGAGCTTTACAAGGATCGTTCAAGCTTCCTTGAGGTAGCTCAGTTCATCAACGAGGACTACCAGTTCGCTATCGATAACATGCGCGCTGATGATACCAAGCTTCAGGTCAACAAGTATGTAGCAGGTGCTTACATGTCAAGAGACCTCCTTTTCCAGGCTACTTGGCTTAAGTATCATGGCTCAGAGATCGGCCCTAAGTCTACTGCAGTAGCAGCTGGTGACATCAAGGCTCTTCTCCAGGGCGCTATCAACGGTGCTGAGGTAGTTATGAACTCTGGTAAGTTCGCTATCGGTAACTCTTACAACGCTCTCTTCTCTGTTGATGACCTCGCTGGCAACAAGGAGATCATTTTCTACAGAGAGTACACTTACGGTGTGCAGTCAAACTCTCTCATGGTTTACGGATGTAAGGAGACACAGCGCGGTGGACTTACTGAGGACGCAGTAGAAAGTTTCCTCTGTGCAGATGGTCTTCCTATCTCACAGTCAAAGCTCTATACTGGTGGCAAGTATCACGAGGTGACCAAGGGTGCGCTCAAGAATCGTGACCCTCGTATGTTCGACAGCCTTGTAGATACCCTCCGTATCCAGGGAGCTAAGGGCATCACCTATAAGGATGGTGCATCTTGCACTGGCTATATCACAAAGAAGTTCCTCAATGAGGAGTGGTACAAGACAGGTTCTATCTACGTGTCAAATACTCTCCAGTGCCCTGCTGATGCTCCAACTATCCGTTATGCTGAGGTACTCCTTAACTTCGTTGAGGCTCGTTACGAGATCAGCAAGGTCGGCGGTTCTGCATTCACTCAGTCAGACCTCGACAAGTCTATCAACGTGATTCGTCAGCGTAAGCTCACCAAGTATGGCGAGTCTACTCCTCACGCTGCGATGCCTTCAGTTACCCTTTCTGGTAACAATATCGCTGTCAATGGTACTGTCATCAACGACCCTAAGAGAGACGCTGACGTTGACCCAGTTCTTTGGGAGATCCGTCGTGAGCGCCGCGTAGAGCTTATGCTTGAGGGCCGTAGAGGTGATGACCTCCGCAGATGGGCTAAGTACGTTAATCTTAACTCTGAGGATGAGAAGGGCAACCCTGATATGACCTTCCTTGGCGCTTATGTCAACCTTGAGGATGCTCCATATAAGTCAATAACTGGCGGAATTCAGCTTTTCGATCCTGAGAATCCTTCAGCTACTGATTCTAAGAAGGGTTACCTCAAGTATGGTTATAAGAAGGGAATGCGTGAGTTCAAGCCAGGTGACGTGAACTCTGAACGCTATTACCTCAAGGCTATTCCTAATGCACAGATCGTTCTCTACAAGGATAAGGGTTATACTCTTACCCAGAACCCTGGTTGGGAGTAGTAGATAACTACAGATAAAGATTGCGGCTCGCCAAAAGGCGGGCCGCTTTCCATTTATGCTCAATTCATCTTACTTCTTTTTGAAATCCTTGACCAGCTTGTTCACCGACGAACTTACATGCTTGAAGTTTGTAGCGTTTCCTCCGTTGTTTGAGAGCGTGTTCAGATATACAATACGCTCCTTTTCAGAGTCTACCACAGCCAACCACATGTTATAGCTGTTCTTTTCAGGAATATCGTACATGGTTACTGTTCCTAAGGAGATTACCGTGCAGACTACGGCTAGAAGGACTCCGGTGACCAGTTCTTTTGCATAATGCTTGTTGTTTGTAAGAAATCCATTGGCAAAGACGAACACTCCATATCTCTGGTCATGCTCCTTCAGAAAATTCAGAAGCTCCCTTGGCACCTGCGCTTCATCTGCGTACTTAGGGTTGATGTCCTTGATGGAAAGTACAGCATTGCTGTTTCTTCCTTCCTCTAAATCCATCTGAAGGTATTTGGACGTGGGTAGTGCGGATGCCATGAGGCCTTCAACTATGAACCTTGAGAAATCTTCAGTAGCGTCCACGTCATATACGACACTATCTCTACTTTCAATGGTCTCGATATCCGTGAACGGTGTGACTATGGCTACATTTTCTATCGCATCAAACTCTTCCTCGCATATGTATTTTGTAGTGGCGCATGAAGAAAGGGTGAAGATGCAGAGCAACAATATCAGCAGTTTATGTGTTTTCATAAGCAGTATTTTTCGCAAAGATACTTAAGAATCATAATAATGAAAAAAATATTGACCATGTACTTGCCCGCGAAGACGGCACGCTGGATGTCACCAGGATGTCTTCCATAGTCGATCAGGTGGTTAAGCTACAAACAACTCGAATAGAGCGGCGGTCAGACAAGGGTATAAAAGAAAAGAGCTGAAACCTAAGTTTCAGCTCTTGCTCCCCCTCGGGGACTTGAACCCAGGACCCCCTGATTAACAGTCAGGTGCTCTAACCAACTGAGCTAAGGAGGAATGTTTCGCTTCGGTGTTTCTCCGTTGCGGATTGCAAAGGTACAACATTTTTCTTACTCTCCAAATATTTTCGGCATTTTTTTCATGTTTTTCTGCATCTGTGGGTACGCGAGGGTATTTTCGTGAGATTTTATTATATTTGTAAGTTATAAAACTTGTTTGTATGGATATCGATCTTCTGTCGAAAATGGTCAAGGAACTTATACTTGACAGTGACGTGGTTACCCTCCCTGGTGTAGGTAGCTTCGTCGCAGAACTTATACCCTCTACTTTCTCCGACAGGGGATATACCATCAATCCTCCGTATAGAAGACTCTCCTTTCGTCCCAGGGAGGAGGAAGACACCCTTCTGGTAGATCTTTATGCGAAATCAAATAATCTTGATTTTGCGACGGCTGAATCGCTTCTGAGAAGCTATCTTGGGGAGATGAAGGATCTTCTCAAGGATAAGAAAACCATCGTCTTTCCTGGACTTGGTAGGCTTAGGGCTACCAGGGAGAACAATTTCTTCTTTATCGCTGATGAAGATCTGAACATTTATCCTGATGGATTTGGACTCCAGCCTGTGTCGTTGAAGACACATGTTGAGACTGAAGACGAAGTGTCGGCTGCAGTCGCCGAACTGCGCTCTTATCTGGATGATGATCCTAAGGATGAGGCCGTGCCACAGCCGATAGAGGAGCCTGTGGGCCCATCGGCAGAGGAACTTGCCGCTATTCAGGCGGAGAAAGAGGCTGCCGAGAAGGCTGAGGCAGAGAGGCTGGCGAAGGAGCAGGCGGAGAAAGAGGCTGCCGAGAAGGCGAAGGCTGTTGAGGCCGAAAAACTTGCTGCTGCTCGTGCTGAGGCTCAGAGAATAGCCGAGGCGCAGGAAAGAGAGGAGAAGGCAAGGGCAAAGGAGGCGAAAAGACTCGAGGCTCTGAAGAAGGAGGCGGCTGCAAGAAAGAGGATGGAGGTGGCCAGAAAGATATGGAAGGTGACTAAGCGTGTAGGCGCTGTGGCTGCAGTCCTTGCAGTTCTCGTGGGGGCATATATGGCCCTCGGACGCATTGCACCAGATTTCGTGGACAAGTTCCTCTATTCCGAGCAAGAGCTCGAGATACTGCATCATACATTCACAATAAATCTATAAACTGAAGTGATAGAACTGGTTTATCCTGTCGGCCGTGCCAAGAATCTAACGCCTCGCGCCTTCCAGCCGGAAGTGGGGGACTCCGAGACCAGGGAGATGCTCCCTCTGATCGAGCCTACGGGCCAGGTGCTCGGCTACGCGACGCGCTCATACTGCCATTCGGCCGCGCGTCCGCTCCATCCTGTCGTGCATTTGAATATCGTTAACCGATACGGGGAGATTTATCTGCAGAAGCGTGCCATGACGAAAAAACTTCTTCCAGGCTACTGGGACACTGCGGTGGGTGGACACATCGGATATGGCGAGAGCGTGCAGGAAGCTCTTTTCAGAGAGGCTGACGAGGAGCTCGGCTTTGTGGATTTCAATCCCATCTATCTGGAGAACAGCATCTGGGAGAGTGATTACGAGCGAGAGCTCATCTGCTATTTCGCTGCCGTCGGAAACTTTGACCTGCATCCGTCAAATGACGAGGTGGAGGAAGGTCGCTACTGGAGTTTCCAGCAGATAGAGGAGAATTTGGGAAAGTCAGTATTTACACCTAACTTTGAGAGTGAGTTCAAAAGGATGCGTCATGTCCTTGAGGCTCTCCTCTAACCACATGAAAAGGGAAGAAATCTGCATAGAGAAGTTCATATCCGACCAGCTCTCTGTCTGGCCGTTGGCGTCAGCGAACTTCAGGTCCATGAAGGCCTCCCGTGTAAGGGAGCTGAATGTCTGCGGGCTTGATGTAATGGTGCAGAATAATCCAGAGCGCATAGTCTCGTCCACGGCGAAGATAGATGCGGCCACGCTTAAGGCGAGGCCTTGCTTCCTGTGTCCGGAAAATGAGCCCGCAGAGCAGATGCGCCTCAGGCTGGATGGCCGAAAGGGCCGACACTATAATATACAGCTGAATCCTTATCCCATCTTCCCTCAGCACTTGGTCATTGCGAGAAGGACGCATAAACCTCAGTCCATCTGGCGCCATTATGTCGACATGCTCGATATGGCGAAGACGCTGGCTGGTTTCACTATATTTTACAATGGTCCCATGAGTGGGGCATCAGCACCAGACCATTTTCACTTTCAGGCATGCCCTCAGGGCATAATGCCTGTGGAGAAGGATGTGGATAGGCTACTCTCCTTAGCGGTAAATGCTCGCACGGAGGATGACCTTCCTGCTGGCGTACCGGGGGCATTGGACTACCTCACAAGCGTGTCGGAGGCAGAACTTTATCACTATCGAGGTTATGTGAGGGGTATTTTTGCCCTTCGCGCCCGTACTGTGAAATCATTGGCGAAGCTCTTCTATCGCCTGCTTGATACATTCCCTATTCTGGAAGGGGAGACCGAACCTCGCTTCAACCTTTTCGCCTACCATAAGGATGGCGAGTACAGGAGTTTTGTCATCTTCAGGGGCGCTCTGCGCTCGCATCACTTCTTCAGCGAAGGTGAGGATCACCTTACCATCAGTCCAGGCGCAGCCGACATGTGCGGCTACTTCGTAGCTCCTGTCGCCGCTGACTTCGACAAGCTCACTTCGCAGATGCTCTGCGAGATTCTCGATGAAGTAACAATAACTAAAGATATGGAAAAAGACGCTTTATGGAAGCTTACACGCACTCAGCCTAAGCTGAATGTGGGCATTATGTCTGCGGAAACGATTGTTTTTGAGATCATTTCTGATGGAGCAGGCCCTCAGAAGGTAACTTGTGTAGATGGAAAGATTGACTACAATGGTACACTCTACGATGAGCTCTTCTTCGACGCCAAGACTAGTTCAACCCTCTTTGCCGAGCCTTCGTTTGTGCTCCATGATGTGGTGATCGGAGTGGATTTCCACTGGCAGAGGAAGGTAAAGCAGACCTTCGCGGGTTCACTCAAGTTCATTGTCGAGGGCGACAAGATCACAGCAGTGAATACCATCGGCGTCGAGGACTACCTTCTCAGCGTTATTTCGTCTGAGATGAAGGCTTCTGCTACACTTGAGTTCCTTAAGACCCATGCCATCATCTCGCGTTCGTGGGTGATGTCACAGATAAGTCATGACTCTGCCAAGGAGCATCGCCAGAGCGAGTTCCACGAGGTGGCAGAAGATGGTACACCTATCTTTATCAAGTGGTGGGACCACGACGACCACGTAAACTTCGACGTTTGCGCCGATGACCACTGCCAGCGTTATCAGGGCCTTACCATGGCTGTGGGCGAGAATGTCCGCAAGGCTATCGACGAGACCTGGGGCGAGGTGCTTACATACAATGGAAAGATCTGTGATGCACGCTTTTACAAGTGTTGTGGAGGCGTGATGGAGACTTTCGATACTTGCTGGGAGGATGTGGATCACCCTTACCTCAAGGCCATTCCAGATACTCCTAAGGAAGGCGGTGAGGCTTTCTGCCACACCGACGACGAAGCTATCCTCTCACAGGTGCTCAATGACTACGATCTTGAGACAAAGGACTTCTACGAGTGGGAGGTGCGCTACAAGCGCGACTATCTCTCAGACCTGGTGAAGCGTCGCTCTGGCATCGACTTCGGTGAGATCCAGGAGCTTATCCCTATGGAAAGGGGAGGCTCAGGACGCCTTAGCACCCTGATGATTGTGGGCTCGAAGCAGTCCATGATCATTGGCAAGGAGCTCGTGATCCGTAGATGGCTTTCTGAGAGCCACCTCAAGAGCTCGATGTTTGATGTGACCTACGAGGGCGATGAGATCATCCTCCATGGCCATGGCTGGGGTCACGGCGTAGGCTTGTGCCAGATCGGTGCCGCCGTGATGTCCTTCAAGGGCTACACCTACCAGCAGATCCTGTCACATTATTACCCAGGTTCAGTGCTTGAAAGAAAATAATAAACATACCACATAATGAGTACACAATTCACTAAAAGAAACCCTTGGCTTTGGATCCCTACTCTTTACTTTGTGGAGGGTATCCCATACTTCCTTGTAAACAACATCTCCGTGCTGATGTTTGCTAAGATGGGCGTTCCAAACGGCCAGATGGCACTTTTCACTTCGCTCCTTTATCTTCCATGGACCATCAAGTTCTTCTGGAGCCCATTCGTGGATATCCTCAAGACCAAGAGATGGTGGATACTTTCCATGCAGCTCGTGATGTCGATTGCATTCATCCTGCTGACACTCACCATGCCGCATCCTGATGCCGAACTCATTGCGTCTGGACAGACGCCAATGAGCCTGTTCACCTTCACCCTCATCCTGTTTGTCTTCGCGGCATTCGCGTCTGCGACTCACGACATCTCTGCCGACGGCTTCTACATGATCGCGCAGGACAGCAGCAGCCAGGCGGCGTTTGTGGGTGTGCGTAGTACATTCTATCGCCTTGCCAATGTCTTCGGAAACGGAGTCATTGTCGCAGTGGCCGGCATCCTTGAGAACAAGACTGGCAACATTCCTCTCGCATGGCAGCTCACTATCGGTGGTTCATCCATCATGCTGACCCTCCTTACCCTTTACCACTCCTTCTCGCTTCCTAAGTCACCGGACGACGTGGAGCGTGTCTATGAGAATTCCAATGGTAAAGTAAAGGAGATTTTCGCCAACTTCGGAGCCACGGTGAGGACATATTTCCGCAAGCCAGGCGTATGGCTCGCTATCATCTTCATGCTCTGCTATCGTCTTCCTGAGGCATTCCTCATCAAGATGTGCACTCCATTCCTGGTTGCTTCGCGCGAGGTGGGTGGACTCGGCATGCAGACCGCTGAGGTCGGTGTGGCTTACGGAACCATTGGCGTGATATTCCTTCTTCTCGGTGGTATCCTTGGTGGTATCCTCGCGTCAAGAATAGGACTCAGGAAGTCCATCTGGCTCATGGCAGCCTGCATGACCTTGCCTTGTCTTTCATTTGTTTACCTGGCAGTGTTCCTTCCTACTTCTTTTGTTACCATCAGCGTCTGCATCGCCATCGAGCAGTTTGGCTATGGCTTCGGCTTCACCGCTTACATGCTCTATATGATGTACTTCTCTGAGGGCGAGTTCAAGACTTCACATTATGCTTTCTGTACCTGCTTCATGGCACTCAGCATGATGATTCCAGGTATGTTCGCGGGCTTCCTTCAGGAGTCTCTTGGATACAAGGGCTTCTTCTGGATGGTCATCGTCTGCTGTATCGCTACAGTGGCTGTGACTTTCTTTGCCTACAAGCGCATTGATCCATCTTATGGTAAGAAACAAATTGAGAAATAATTGAATATGAGAAAGATAATGATAATAGCGGCTGCCGCTGCGATGCTTTCAGCATCTTGCGCGACAGCGAAGAAAGCAAACGAAGTGGCTGTCGCTCCAGTAGTGAAGCCGGGTGTGGAGGTGCTCCGCGATGGCGGTTTCCAGTGCCTTCAGGGCAAGAAAATCGGTCTTTTGACAAACCCATCAGGTGTGGATCGCAATCTCCACTCTACCATTGACATTCTTTACAGGGCAGAAGGAGTTCAGCTCGTGAAACTCTTCGCTCCAGAGCACGGCGTACGCGGCGATATCTATGCAGGTGGCCATGCCGACGATACTGTGGATGAGGCTACAGGACTTCCTGTTCTCTCCATTTATGGCAAGTATCGCACTCCTACCAAGGAGATGCTCGAGGGTCTTGATGCTGTCGTTTACGATATCCAGGATGTAGGTACACGTTCATATACTTTCATTTCTGCACTAGGACTCATGATGCGCGCATGCGCAGAGAACGATGTGGAGGTGATCGTGCTTGACCGTCCGAACCCACTAGGTGGCCTCAAGGTGGAGGGTAACTATGTGGAGCCTACCTTTTATTCTTATGTCAGTGAGTTCAAGATTCCTTACGTATATGGTCTTACTGTAGGAGAGTTCGCCCAGCTCATCAATGAGGAAGGACTCAATACAGGCGAGAAGGGTAACCTCGAGCCGGTGAAGTGCAAGCTCACTGTGGTTCCTATGGAGGGATGGAAGCGCTCAATGACTTATGACCAGACAGGTCTTCCATGGATCCTGCCTTCACCTCAGGTACCTCTCGCACAGAATGCAATTGGCTATCCTTGTGCTGGAATAGTGGGAGATTTTTCTGCAAGTTACCTTAACATCGGTGTCGGCTACACCCTTCCTTTCCTTGTGTTTGGCGCAGAGTGGGTGGACGCAGAGAAGCTCAAGGCGAAACTCGATAGTTATGAACTTCCTGGAATCGCTTGGAGATGTGTGCATTACAAGCCTTTCTTCGGAAATATGCAGGGCACTCTTCTCCATGGTGTACAGTACTTCTTCACGGATTACTCGAAAGCGACCCTCACCACAATCAATTTCTATGTCATGCAGGCCATCCATGAGCTTTATCCAGAGCATAATCCTTATGATGGAAAGGCAAATCGCATGCATGATCAGGTTTGTGGCACGGACTATGTAAGAAAGACTTTTGAGAAGTCCTTCAAGGTGGCTGATATCATTGACTACTGGTCAAAGGATGTTGAACCTTTCAAGGCTCTCTCAGCCAAGTATTACCTTTACGATTAAAACCTTTGTCTTATGAGAACAACATTCAGAAACTTCCTGGCAGTTTCCCTTGTACTGGCTCTCACTGCCGGTTCTGCCATGGCACAGACTTCTCGTCGTGGTTCTACCACTTCGACAAATACAAATACTACTACTACCACTACTTCCAGGAGCAGTTCAAGCAGCGAAAGCGGCTCACGTAGCTCTGCTACTGCTGCCACTACCACTTCACGTAGTTCGGCAACCACAGCGCCTACCACTGGCACTCAGGTGAACCGTGGCTCAAGCACTTCTACCAGCACCTCTCGTAGTTCTGCCACCACTTCAGGCACTACTACCTCGCGTGGTTCAGAGTCTGGCACTGCTTCTACCAGCGTTTCACGTGGTTCTGCGACCACTACCAGCTCTGCTACGTCACGTAGCTCAGCTACGACAAGCGAGCCTCAGGTAAATCGTGGTTCAGGCACCTCTACAAGCACTACAGTGTCTCGTAGCGGTTCTACCACCACTACCTCAGAGTCAAGCAGACCTACTAGCGCTGCTACTACCAGCACCAGCACCTCTCGCAGCTCTAACTCAAATGTGTCTCGTAGCGCATCTGCAGAGGGCAGCACCGCTTCTCGCAGCCGCTCTACCACAGCTGAGGCCACTTCAGTGACCACAACCACCAGAAGAAATTCTGTTACCAACGATGAGTACAGCCGTGGACTTACCTCTGTAACTACAGTACGTAGCTCTGAGGCTGTGAACGGAGTTCCTCAGAATATCGACAGCTATTCATACCTGCGTATGGATAACCAGAGAAATGTGAACAGAATCCCTCCTCGTGAGCGTATCCCTATGACCTACGACAGACCTTGCGGTTTCCATGGTGTAGATCCTCACTTCTATGGCTATAGAGTCGAGTATCTGCCACCAAGATACAGGAAGATGTCACATTGGGGAGTAACTTACTACTACTACAATGATGTTTACTACAGAATGTACAATAATCACTACGTGGTTTGCCGTCCTCCTTACGGAGTGACCTGGAAGGTCAGCATCTTCAACAGAAGAGTTTACCCTTCAGTAAGATTCTCTTACTACTCTCACGTTTATCGTCCATTCAGCGTAGTTGACGCAAACTGGGCTACCATCGCTCGCCAGAATGAGGCCATTGCACGTAACAATGCAATCCTCATGCAGCAGAACATGAACCTTGCCCTCAACGCAAATAGAGCACTCTCTGCTTATGAGATCGCGAATCGTCTCGGACTTGTTCAGAGCTACGCATACATGAACACTGAGTACTACTATCAGGATGGTATCTTCTTCATCGCTACCGGCTCAAATAGATACGAGGTTATCGTTCCTCCTGCAGGAGCACTCGTAGACGAGCTTCCAGATGACTACGACATCATCGTCCTCAACGGAGTTGAGTACTACAAGGTAGATGACACCGTATATCGTCTCGTTCTCGTGGACGGAGCACCTCTTCTCGAGGTTCTCGGCCAGATGTACGGAACCATGGCTCACAAGTATAACTTCTACTTCTAGTAGATCTATACATACGACGAAAAGGGCAGCCAAGTGGCTGCCTTTTTTCGTTATATTAGTTTGAAGATGCGTTCAAGTGAGTCCCTGCTTCCGGATGAGAACAGAGTGACATTCACGGGGCGAGGGCTTTCTGGAGTAGCGGTGCTGGAGCGTGTATCGTGGACGTGGATGCCCTGCTCGCGAATGACGCGCTCAAGCTGACGAGCTGCGGCAGGAGCTGGGTCCACGACCTTGATGTCGCGTCCTGGGTTGAGCTCAGAGATGACCTTCTCGATGGTCTCCTTGAGGAAAGGGTAGTGGGTGCAGCCGAGCACGATGTGGTCGGCGCCTGCGTCGACGAGCGGCTGGACGCTCTGGCGGACCACGCTTTCAGCGTGCTCCCCGTCGAGCTCGCCCGCCTCGACGAGCTCCACGAATCCCTGCCCGACATGCTCCACTACTGTGATGCCGTCGGCATAGCGGTCGCGTGTGTCGAGATACTTCGAGGCGTGAAGCGTGCCCGCAGTGGCTAGCACGCCTATCACTCCGGTGCGTGTGCCGAGCGCTGCTGGTTTCACGGCTGGTTCCATGCCAATGAACTTGACAGGATATTCCTCACGAAGTGTGGCTATGGCTGCAGCGGTGGCTGTGTTACATGCCACGACGATTATGTCAGCTCCCTTCTCTAGGAGAAAATCAGTGATTTCGCGAGCCCTGTCAATGATGAACTCGCGACTTTTCTCTCCGTATGGACAGTAAAGATTGTCCGCATAGAAGATATAGTCTTCCCTAGGAAGAAGCTTTACTATCTCCCTATATACGGAAAGACCTCCCGATCCTGAATCAAACAGTCCTATTGTCGCCATAATACACGCAAAATTACATAAAAAATGTGTAGATTTGTAAGATAATAGGAACATCATGATCACTATCGAGCAGATAAAGGACCTGCAGGGCAGGCTTGAGACACTGAAAGGCTGTCTCGACATAGAAGGGAAGCGCACTCAAGTGGCTGCCCTTGAACTGCAGTCGCAGGCACCCGATTTCTGGAATGACCCGAAAGCAGCTGAGGTTTTCTTGAAGAAGATGAATGTGGTGAAGGCTTGGGTCACTTCATACGATCGCATTGCCACAGCACTCGATGACCTTGATGTCCTTTATGAGTTCGCAAAGGATAGCGGTGCCACAGAGGATGCGGAAACGGCTGAGTCGCAGGAACTTTCGGAGTCTTTCGGCGCTGTGGAAGTGGATCTGGAGGCATTGGAACTCAAAAATATGCTTGGCGCGGAAGGAGATAACCTCGGCGCGGTGCTTACCATAAACTCAGGCGCTGGTGGCACCGAGGCGAATGACTGGTCGGCCATGCTCATGCGCATGTACATGCGTTGGTGTGAGAGAAATGGCTATAAGACCACCGTTACCGAGATGGTCGACGGTGATGAGGTAGGTATCAAGAGCACGACCATCGAGGTGGAGGGAGACTTCGCCTATGGTTATCTGAAGGCGGAGAATGGTGTGCACCGTCTCGTACGCATTTCTCCTTTCAATGCACAGGGCAAGCGACAGACCACCTTCTCATCGGTGTTTGTGTATCCGCTTGTGGATGACACCATCAACATTGAGATTAAAGATAGCGACCTCGAGTGGGACACTTTCCGTAGCGGAGGCCACGGTGGCCAGAACGTGAACAAGGTGGAGACAGGTGTGCGCGTGAAGCACATTCCTACAGGCATAGTGGTGGAGAACACAGAAGGCCGCACACAGATAGGAAACAAGGAAAATGCATTACGCATCCTCAAGTCGCGCCTCTATGACCTGGAGCTTCGCAAGCGCCAGGAGAAGCAGGCAGAGCTTGAGGGGCAGAAGAAACGCATCGAGTGGGGAAGCCAGATCCGCTCGTATGTCCTTCATCCATACAAGATGGTGAAGGACCTCCGTACTGGAGTGTCCACTGCAGACACCCAGGGAGTACTCGACGGCGACCTGAACGAGTTCATGCGCTCCTTCCTCATGCAGCAGGGCACAGGTAACCTTACACCAGTTGAAGATATTGACTAAATATAATATTTTATGGCATTCAAGTACGCACCAATGTTTCAGCTTGGTCCAGACCAGACTGAATACTACAAGATCCCAGGATCAGAGGCTTATGTCTCAGTAGCAGATTTCGAGGGTACACCTATCCTCAAGATCCAGAAGGAGGCTCTTACAGTCATGGCAAACACTGCTTTCCGTGATGTCAGCTTCCTCCTCCGTCGTTCACACAATGAGCAGGTCGCAAAGATTCTCAGCGACCCAGAGGCTAGCGCTAACGACAAGTATGTAGCACTTACCTTCCTTCGCAATGCTGAGGTGGCTGCAAAGGGTAAGCTCCCTCTCTGCCAGGATACCGGTACCGCGATTGTACATGGTGAGAAGGGTCAGCAGGTTTGGACAAACTTCTGCGATGAAGAGGCTCTCTCGCTTGGCGTATACAAGACCTACACTGAGGAGAATCTCCGTTACTCTCAGAACGCTCCTCTCGATATGTACAATGAGGTAAACACCAAGTGCAACCTTCCTGCTCAGATCGACATCGAGGCTACAGAGGGCATGGAGTACAAGTTCCTCTGTGTCACCAAGGGTGGTGGTTCTGCAAACAAGACATATCTCTATCAGGAGACCAAGGCACGTATCCAGAACCCTGGAACCCTCGTTCCTTTCCTCGTAGCTAAGATGAAGACTCTCGGTACAGCCGCTTGTCCTCCTTACCATATCGCTATCGTAGTGGGCGGCACCTCTGCAGAGAAGAACCTCCTTACAGTGAAGCTCGCTTCTACACATTACTATGATACCCTCCCTACCACAGGAGATGAGACAGGTCGCGCATTCCGTGATGTAGAGCTTGAGAAGGAGCTCCTCGAGGAGACCCATAAGATCGGTCTTGGTGCACAGTTCGGTGGTAAGTACATGGCTCACGACATCCGCGTCGTTCGCCTTCCACGCCACGGTGCAAGCTGCCCTATCGGTCTCGGTGTAAGCTGCTCAGCAGACCGTAACATAAAGGCTAAGATCAATGCTGACGGTATCTGGATTGAGAAGATGGACGACAAGCCATACGAGCTCATTCCAGAGGAGCTTCGCAATGCAGGCGAAGGTGGCGCAGTGGAGATCGATCTCAACCAGCCAATGGCAGATGTTTGCAAGATCCTCACAAAGTATCCTGTAGGCACACGTCTTAACCTTAAGGGAACCATCATCGTTGGTCGTGATATCGCTCACGCTAAGCTCAAGGCTCGCCTCGATGCTGGTGAGGGCATGCCTCAGTACATGAAGGATCATCCTATTTACTATGCAGGTCCAGCAAAGACCCCGGCAGGAATGCCTTGCGGCTCTATGGGACCTACCACAGCAGGCCGTATGGATCCTTACGTAGATGAGTTCCAGGACAATGGCGGCTCAATGATTATGCTTGCGAAGGGTAACCGCAGCCAGGCAGTGACTGACGCTTGCCAGAAGCACGGCGGCTTCTATCTCGGCTCTATCGGTGGCCCTGCAGCTATCCTTGCTCAGAACAACATCAAGAGCATCGAGTGTGTTGAGTATCCTGAGCTCGGTATGGAGGCTATCTGGAAGATCCAGGTGGAGGACTTCCCAGCATTCATCCTTGTGGATGACAAGGGCAATGATTTCTTCAAGACCATTGGTCTTTAGTTGATAGACTTTTTACGATGAATTGGGCTGGCCATTGATTTGGTCAGCCTATTTTATTATATTTGGAACATCCAAAACATTGTGATATGAAAAAGCTTTTGAGTCTGTTTGCTGCGGCATTGGCACTTGTGCTCGCCAGTGCATGCAATGAGGAAAACACTGAAACCGCAAATATCTCCGATGAGAAGGAGGCATACGAGCTTGCGACTAGAGTGATAGGCCGCTCGGCGGAGTCGTTTGTGTTCGTGAAGAAGCCTTCTGGAGATGGCAAGGACTACTTTGACCTCAGCAGCTTCGATGGCAAGGTGACCATCAAGGCGAACAGCTCAAACTCCATGGCTGTGGGATTGAACTACTACCTGAAGTATGTATGTAAGGTGGATGTCAGCTGGATGGGAAATGGTACTTATGCATTGCCAAACCCTCTTCCTTCAGTGGGCATTCCGGTGCATATGGATGCTCGCGTGGATGACAGGTTTTTCCTCAATTACTGCACCTTCGGCTACACCTTCCCATGGTGGGGCTGGAAGGAGTGGGAGCGCCTCATCGACTGGATGGCGCTGCAGGGAGTTAACCTGCCGCTTGCGATCACTGGCGAGGAGGCCATCTGGTACGAGATATGGACAGAGATGGGCCTTACTGATGAGGAAGTGAGAAACTACTTTACTGGCCCGTCACATCTTCCTTGGCATAGAATGATGAATATAGATGGCTGGGGCGGTCCGCTGCCTCTGAGCTGGCTGAATGGTCAGAAAGACCTGCAGAAGCGCATCGTAGCTCGCGAGAGGGCGCTTCGTATGCGTCCTGTGCTGCCTGCATTCTCCGGCCATGTGCCAGCGGCGATCACGAAGGTGCACCCAGATGCTCCGCTGACCAAGGTGAGCCGCTGGGCTGGTTTCAGTGAGGAGAATTCCTGCACCTTCCTTGATCCGACCAGCGATCTTTTCGCCGAGATTCAGAAGAAGTACCTGGAGAAGCAGACTGCCGCTTTCGGCACAGACCACGTATATGGCATAGATATCTTCAATGAGGTGGATCCAGCTTCATGGGAGCCAGAGTATCTGGGTAGAGTCTCAAAACAGGTGTACAAGACAGTGGAGGCAGTCGATTCTACGGCTACATGGCTTCAGATGGGATGGATGTTCTACTATGACGCCAAGCATTGGACGGATGAGCGCCTTCGCTCTTATGTGACTTCAGCACCTAAGGACAAGCAGATTATTCTTGATTATTATTGTGACAATGTTGAGGTGTGGAGGCGTACCCAGAGCTTCTATGGAGTGCCATTCGTGTGGTGCTATCTGGGCAACTTCGGAGGAAATACTGACCTTGCAGGTAACCTTGAGAGGGTAAACGAGCGCATTGAGAATACCTTTGCTGAGGCTGGACCTGGTTTCAAGGGCATAGGATCTACTTTGGAAGGACTGGACTGCAACCCTATGATGTACGAGTACCTATTCGAGAAGGCTTGGACCAAGGGCGTGGAGGATACGCACAAGAACATTACCTCTTGGATTGCTTCGTACGCGTTAAGGCGTGGCTGTACCGATGAGACTGCTGCGGTATCTGCATGGACCGAGCTGGTGGACAGCGTTTACTGTGGCCATTCAAGCACCCGAGTGGGCTCGTGGCTGGTTCAGCGTCCTACCCTCGAGCCTAAGAAAAAGAGGCTTCCGAACTACTCCAATGCTGCGCTCGAGGATGCTTTAGGTCTTCTTCTGGCAGGTGGCGGTGCTGGTTCCAACTATGAGTTTGATGTGGTCAACCTGTGTCGTCAGTGGCTCTTGAATGTATTCTCATTTGATTTCGAGAAGTACAAGACCCTCTACGCTGACGGTGAAGTCAATGAGCTGGAAGCGGTTGAACGTGAGATGCTTGAGATCGCAGACGACGTGGATAGGCTGCTTGCGACCCAGCCTTATTTCATGCTTGGCAAGTGGATAGGCGATGCGAGAGCATTGGGTGTAGACCCTACAGAGGCAAACTATTACGAGTCAAATGCAAGAAACCTCATCACCACATGGGGCGCACCAGGCAGTAGCCTCAATGACTACGCCTGTCGTAGCCTTTCAGGCCTGATCAGTTCATACTACAGGGTACGTTGGGAGATGTTCTTCAGCGAGATGCATCGCGTACTCGCGAATGAGGGCACCTTCGACGAGGATGCCTTCAAGGAGCAGATTGTTGACTTCGAGGGACGCTGGAATAGAGAGATGATGGGTCGTTTCCCTTCTTCTCCAGTAGGTAACTCAGTCTCTATAGCTCAGGAGCTGTACAGCAAATATTCCCACAAAGATCAGTAAGGTCCGCAAGTCTGGAGATGCGAAGACCATTTGTCGCGTAGTCGGCAAGGGTCTTCGGCTCGATAATGACCTTCATCGCCTTCATGGAAGCGTGGATGAAGTGCATCTCTCCATTGTGCTCGTAAGCCAATGCTACATGTGCGAGGTCGAGGCCTTCCGCCTTCGAGATGAATGTGATGATGTCGCCGCTATGTATCTGTGACATTATCTTCGGGTCCTTGAGCTGTGCCTGTGAGATGTAGAAATATGGCTTCTGCGCCTCAAGATGCTTCTCCATGGTGGAGATCTTCTTTAGCTGCGAAGGATCATTCTTAATCTGCTTATAGTTGTTTGGGTGAGTGCTCATGAAAGAGAAGTGCTGGGTGAACTCGTCACCGAGCTCACTGGAGAACTCTTTCAGAAGGCCATTGGTCTCGTTCTGGAGCAGCCACTCGCTGGTGTAATGAATGCGTGAAGCATATCCATCGATCTCTCCCAGTCGATAGCGCATATTCTGGATATTCCTGCACAGGAGCTCGTATGAAGGCTTTGCCTCCTTGAGGGACGGCTCGCTTCTCTCGAAGAAATGTATGCCGTCGCCAGCCTGCACTATCTCGACTCCCTTCACGGTAAGAGCGAAGCAAGTGCACATCTCTACGAAAAGGATGCAGTCTGTCTTGTCCAGGAAAACCTGAAGCGACTCAGGCTCAACTTCCAATGTCCCAGCGACATAGTCAGTCCCGAGGAACTGCTTGGCGATCTCGATGACGAGATCTCCCATAGGGTACGAGGCGACTGGCTTCACCTGTGTGTAAACCTTGTCGAAAATGGCCTTGTTGATGGCAGTCTGGCTCTGTGCCTGCATTCCCAATGCAGCGAAGAGCACGATGAGTGTGAGAATGAACTTGCGCATAATGTGATAAAGATAAGCAATTCTTCTGGAAATCGTTATATTTGTGCCAATGATTAAGTCCAAGTTAGAGATAAGGCGCGAGATGCGCGCGCTGCGCGAGGCTTTCCGCGATAGCGGTGAGTCGCGCTGTGCGCTGGAGCGCCTCACGGCTCTTCCAGAGTGGAATGCTGCGCATACTGTTCTTCTCTACAGTTCCATTCCTGGTGAAGTGGACACGTCGGAACTGTTCTCGGAGTGGTCTGAAACCAAGAGACTGGTGCTTCCTTTGGTCGTTGGGGATGATCTGGTACTGAAAGAATACAGACCTGGTTCGTTGGTGCCTGGATATAAAGGAATCCTGGAGCCTAGTGAAGACGCTCCTTCGGTGGAAGCATCTGACATAGAGCTTGTTATAGTGCCAGGCGTGGCCTTTGATTCATCCGGCAGACGTCTCGGCAGGGGAAAGGGATACTACGATAGGCTTTTGCCTCGTTTGCATTGTCCTAAAGTGGGACTTGCCTTTGACTGGCAGATAGTGGAGTCTGTCCCTGTCGATGAGTGGGATGTGCCACTTGACATGGTGGTTTCATCTACCACTGTTTTTTAATATATTTGTGCTTATGAGCAATGATTCGTTAAAAATTTAACAATTATATAATTTTCAATTACTTACGTATAC
>JAKSJM010000048.1 GCA_024398075.1 Bacteroidales bacterium
GGGTCGTGTCCGGCATGGATGGGGAATGGACGGCTTCTGTGCCGCGACCCGGATGGAGAGGCAGTTTTGTCGGGGTCGTGTCCGGCGAGGGAAGGAAGTGGACGTCTTCTATGCCGCGACCCGGATGAAAAGGCGGTTTCGTCGGGGTCGTGTCCGGCATGGAATGGAAATGGACGGCTTCTGTGCCACGACCCGGATGGAGAGGCAGTTTTGTCGGGGTCGTGTCCGGCAGGGATGGGAAATGGACGGCTTCTGTGCCGCGACCCGGATGAAAAGGTGGTTTCGTCGTGGTCGCGTCCGGCATGGATGGGGAATGAACGGCTTCTGTGCCGCGGCCCGGAAGAAAAGGTGGTTTCGTCGGGGTCGTGTCCGGCGGGGGATGGGAAATGGACGGCAAGGAGGGCGGATAATCGGCGAAGAATGATTATTTTTGCGTCATGGCAGACAATTATCTCGAGAAACGATACGCCGAGGTGTTCGGCGGGGGAGCGAAGGTCGCAAAGCATACGAGGCCTTCGCTGGATGTGCTTTTGACAAAGAACAGAAGTACGAGAGGATATCAGAAGGAGTATGTGGTGCATCGCCAGCAGCTGGAGGCTATGGTGGCGGTGAATGCGAAGCTGGCTTCGGCTAGGAATCAGCAGGCTCTGCGCTTCCATCTGGTGACCAAGGGGCCTGAGGCTGACGAGGTGCTGAAGCATATCCACATGGGGATGGGGCTGCCTGAACTCCATCTGCCTCTGCCGGGGACTGAGCCTGAGGCGTTTATCGTTGTCGCCACGGAGCATAAGGATGATGCGAATCTCTACATCGATCTCGGCATCTCGGTGCAGAGCATGCTGCTGAAGGCGGTGGAGATGGGCCTGAATGGCCTCATCATCAGGGCATTCGACAGCGCAGCGCTTGCTGCCGGCCTGGGCTTCGCGCCTTCCATGAAGCCGCTTTGCGTGCTGGCCGTCGGCCGCTCTGCTGAGAGCGCCCAGACGGTGCCTGTCTCAAAAGAAGAATCCCTCGCATACTATCGCAGCGAGGGAGTCCACTTCGTTCCTAAGATCAAGTCAGAGGACCTGATCTTCTAGTAAAACAAGGAAAGCTTCTACTTTTCCAGGAACAGATTTTCTACGGCGCCGATGGCCTCTCGGGCATTCTTTGGGCTAGCCACGTAGCCTCTGCTTTCGTAGCGCTTGCCAGAAGAGTAACCGAAACTAAGTCCCCAGGTATCTCCGTCCAGTACTTCGAAAACAGGCTTGTAGTAGTCCTTGTACTTTTTCATCTTGTACTGACTGATGATGGCGTCAAGCTTGTCCATGAATGAAAGATCTGCTGTTCTGGTCGTAACCTGGAGATCCTTTTCGATCTTGATCTCGATGCATGTCCCGTCCTCTGAGAGTCTGGCGGAAAAGCTCTTCCCGGCTCCGTAGACCATGCCATTGTCATGCCTATACTCGAAGGAGGTGAGCTTGCCGTCGCGTCCCTTGGCGCAGGCGAGGAGGGTGGTGCACAAGAACATTGTCGCAAAAATGTAGAGGAAATGCTTCATAATGAATCATTTAAGTCCTGCGGCCTTCCTCGCTGCCTTGAGTAATTTGGCTGCCTCTTTCTTGTCCAGCGCCTTCACTGTCTTGCCGTTCATGCCGACGGTGTCATTGGCACAGAATAGCGAGTCCCAGAGGGCCTCTTCGGTGGCCTCGATGGTGGCCATGAACAGCCCTGACATGTCGTCGTTGTGCAGAAGCTTAGGGGAGTAGAAGTCGCTATTTTCGTCAATGAGGTTCTCAGGGCACACTGACATCGCGATGACGTAGTCGCCGCTGCCGTTTGAGGCAATGCCGCCGGTCTTCGCCAGTCCCATGATGGCGCGCTTGGCCATTCTCTCGAGATTACGTGCATCTACGGGCGCATCGGTGACCACCACGATCATGCACGAGCCGTCCACGTCCTGGAGTATCTTGTCACGGAATGAGTAGTTCTTCATTACCTGCCCCACTGGTACGCCGTCGATTTCCAGCACACCGCCGTAGTTTGACTGCACCAGTACGCCTACGGTATAGCCTCCCATCGAAGCAGGGAGCACGCGTGAGGAGGTGCCGATGCCTCCCTTGAGTCCGAATGCCACTGTACCGGTGCCGGCACCGACGCAGCCTTCCTCCACAGGGCCGCTCTTCGCAGACTCGATCGCCCTGATGACGTCGTCTGCTGTGACAAACCGCGCCCTTATGTTGTTCAGGCCGCCATCGTTTGTCTCGCCGACCACTGCGTTCACGGAGCGTACATTCTGGTTTCCAGGCTGCTTCATGGTCCATTCAATGGCACCGCTGATGCCTTCTGCGACGTTCAATGTGTTCGTGAGTATGACTGGCGTCTCAATGTTTCCGAGTTCCATCACCTGCGTCGTGCCCGCCAGCTTGCCGAAGCCATTTCCTACGTACACGGCTGCAGGCACCTTCTTGCGGAATATGTTTCCTCCATGAGGGACAATCGCAGTTACGCCCGTGCGCATGTCATCCTGTGAGTTGAGGGTCACCTGACCCACCATCACTCCAGGGACGTCTGTGATGGCATTCCACTGTCCTGTCTTCATGACTCCTGGGCCGAAGCCACACCAGTCGCGCATTCTCTGTGCGCTAGCGCTTGTAGAAACCAATGCGAGTGCTACAAGCACGCCTAATTGAAGCTTTTTGTTCATAATTGCATCCATTTTCTGCAAAAATAATTAACTTCGCTTGTTATACCACGTAATTATCATGAAGAAATTGATATTCTTTATTCTGGCAGCCATGTGCGTGGCTGCGTGTTCGTCCTCTTCCCAGATGACTGACGCCGAGCTTACGAAAGCGGCAGCCAAGGAGTATCTTAAGCCTATCCGTCCATTCACGGAGGGCAGAAATGATTGCTGGAACGTCTATTCAAACAAGTTCATATATGCTCCAGTGTTTGATTTCCAGGAGGTTCCCGGTGCAGTTAAGTATCTTTACACCGTAACCCCAGACATCGCTGTGAAGGAGGCTGAGGTGAGAGCTGACGATGATAGTGAGGCTCAGGAAAAGAAAGTTGCCGACAGTGAAGTGAAACTCGCCGAGCAGAGCTACAGCTTCACGGCTGCGAAGCCTACTGAGTCATTGGCTCCTATCTGGGAGCAGATCCCAGTGGGCAAGGTGGTGCTGAAGGTCGAGGGCCTCGACAAGTCTGGCGCGGTGCTAGGCCTCGCTGGCGAGCGCACGTTCATGCGCGACTTCCCATTCACTCCACCTTATCCTACAAACGTGCGCCCTTATCGCGAGGCCGCCCTCATGGCCATGCTCTACATCCACACCATGCCGCAGATCCAGAGCTGGAAGGAGTCGGTGGAGCCCGACATGAGCTACAAGCATAACACTTACGCAAACAAGATAATTGGCAGAACCATCACTGCTGAGGCGCTCCTGGCGAAGCACTTCCCAGAGTATGCCGACGAGGCCATCCTCATCGCGAAGCATGCGGCGCAGTTCCTCATGGACCAGAGCCGCCCAGAGGGAGATGTGCTGGCATATTTCCCACCTACCTACTATGGCGGGCTCATTGCTTCAAAGAAGGACTGGAACATCGGCAAGATGCTGCCTATGGATGCCTGCTACGCGGCCAATGGTTTCCTTGACCTCTACGACGTCACAGGCGAGAAGGTGTATTTCGAGCAGGCTCTGAAGATCGCGGACACTTTCGCGAAGCTCCAGCGTCCTGACGGCTCATTCCCTATCAAGTGCTGGTACGAGACCGGCGAGCCTGTGAATGATGCCTGCGCCATGCTGCACCCGCTCCTTAACTATCTGAGACGCCTGGAGAAGCAGTATGGCGTACACGAGTATGACGAGATGCGCGAAGCTGGTGCCAAGTGGATGAAGGAGGTCGCACTCGAGACCTTCGACCTCACCGGCCAGTTCGAGGATGTGAATGTGGAGGGACTCCATCCATTCCAGAACCTCACAAACTGTACAGCAGCGCCTTACGCATCATACATACTCACCGGCGAGCATCCTACGGCAGCCGAGATCGAGGATGCGCGCGACCTCATCAGGATGAGCGAGGACCAGTTTGTGCATTGGAATTCCTTGCCTGAGGCCAATGGTATCCGTCGCCTCTTCGGCCCATGTGTCTTCGAGCAGCACAAGTATCAGACGCCGGTCGACAACAGTTCATGCAATGTGGCAAACGCCTATCTGAACCTTTACGAGACCACCGGTGACCAGCTCGCCTTCGCAAAGGCGAAGGCTCTCATCGATGCCCTCACGGTAGCGCAGCAGGTGACCAATGGTTACACACCGACTACATTGGACTATCGCGCACCACAGAAGGACAAGGGACGCACGTTCTGGCTTAACTGCTCAGTCGCTACCATCGAGATCTGGCTCAGGATGGCAGACCTTTTGGGAGAAGAATAACTTTAATTACACTTAACAATAATCAAAAAGCTCCACTGCGTGGTCGCAATGGAGCTACGTCTACAGGATTAAACTGACCATCGGAGCTTCTTTCACCACCTCTGCTGGTCAAAAAAAGATGGTAGAGCTAGAAGTCGTGGTACTCTGATTGTTCCACCCATATCAGCTTGTCAGTATTATATCCTCTACGTCTGGCTTCGTCGAGGACATCGTCTAGATGATATCCCTTCATGTTCGGTGTCCTCGACAGGATCCAGAGATAGTCGTCCGTCTTTGAGCCGACTAGGGCGAACTGGTAGTTCTCGTCCACCATCAGCACCCTATAGTCAGAGTAGAACGGCCAGAAGAACGAAACCCTCAGCAGACCTGTCGTGCCGGTAAGTTTGGCCTTGCCCTTTGACGTCTTGGTCTTGCCTTTCTTGATTCCGCTATTAAGTACCATGATGGTCCCGTCGTCCATCATGTAGTAGTATGCCTGGGCATGTGAGAGCCCCCTTTCAAACCTGTGGTCCATTCGCGCTACCTCGTACCATTTGCCGAGGTATCTGTTCAGTGTAAGCGATCTCACAGGTGAATTGTCAATGTTCTGACCCATACAGGAAAAACTTAACATAACTGCCAATAATATTAAGGATGCGTGTTTCATAAGCAGTCCTCCGATTCTATTACGGTTAGCCACAGCCCGTGTATGTTGCAGTACGCATAAACGGCTACCGGCTTATCCTTGCATACATGAAAGATCGCCTCTGCGGGGTGGTCTTTCTTAAGATACTGTATCTGTCCTCCACGCTCGGTTTCCAGATAGATGAAGATGATGTGATGTGCCTCGGTCATTGGATGGGGCACTGACCCTATCTTGACCTTCACTGTTCCGTCTTTGCATTCTACCACTGGCAAGTGCTTCTCCTTTGCCCCCTCGATTGTTCCCGGGATCAGCTCCATCATTTCCATACCGCAGCAAGAAAGATTTGCTCCGCTGTCTACTGTTTTCACGACTACGTTGCCGCAGATCGTACATAGGAAGAATTTTGTTTTCATAATCGTAATGGTTTGGTGTTAAACGTGTTAGTTTATGTGAGTGATGCAAAGATAGGCGTGTGGTATGGTATGTTTATTGATTGTCTATATTATTATCTATTCGTTACTATTAGCATAATCAATAGCACTATGGAAATCAGGCAACTCAAATATTTTGTCGCGGTCGCGGAGACCCTTAACTTCTCGGAGGCAGGCCGCAGGCTGTATGTCACTCAAGGCACGCTATCGCAGCAGATTCAGCAGCTCGAGTTTGAACTTGGATCGCAGCTCTTCGAGCGTAGCTCTCACGGCGTTTCACTTACGGAGGCTGGTGAGGAGCTGCTTCCCCTTGCCAGAGATGTCATAGCGTCGTCGGAGGAATGTCTCTACAGGATGCATGACCTACGGGGGGCTCTCTCCGGAACGCTGCGCATAGGATCCATAAATACATTCAAGGGCATGCTTACAAATGCTATCAAGCCTTTCATGAAGGAAAATCCTGGTGTGAGCATTGTCGTCCAGTTCTCTACGGCAGAAGGGTTGCTTGATATGTTGAGGACTAAGCAGATAGATGTAGCTTTGGCGTATAAATCAGTAATCGAGAATGATGACGTCGAGTCGGAGGTGCTTTTCAAAACAAGCCTTCATATTCTTATGAGAGATGGCCACCCGCTGAGTGGTGAGAGCGGTCTAACTCTGGGGCAATTGGGGCGATTCGGCATCATCAAGCCGGGGCAAGGTCTTCAGGCGCGCCGCTCTTTTGACAAATTCATTGGCATAGACACGCGTAATCTCGCTGTAAAAGTGGAGACCAATGATTCCGATTTTGCCATGGACCTAGTCCAGAGTAGCGACCTTCTGGCTATCAGCTCACCTCTGCCTGCACTAGATAGAAAGGGTGTCGTAGCGGTGAAATTGGACGACGACAGATATCAAATGGTATGCTGTGCGCACCGTCTAAAACATGGTTATATGAAAAAATCGGTGGAATTATTCCTCAAGCATCTTCGAAATTCTGCTATGCTGGAGAGGCTTTTTCGGGATTTACCGAGATGATTTTTTGTTTTCAATTTGGAATAATTGCGAGAAAATTAAGAGTTTATTGCTAATTTTTTTGCTGTTTTTAAAGGTTTTTTGGAAATTTGCATTTTATGTATTTGCGGGCGTAATGCCGTGGTAATGAGACTGAAAAAGAAACAAAATATAAGATGAAAAGGAAAGACTATGAGACTCCGAGCGTTCTGCTGACTTATGTCCAGAATGAATCTGCGTTTCTTGCAGGTTCTCCTATCAAGTTCGGATCAGAAGTAAAGGTGACTCCATTTGAGTCTGTGTCGTGCGACACAGAGGAGTTTGAAGTAAGTTTTGATTAATGCCGTATGATGATGAAGAAGAGTATTTTTATCTCGATCTTTGCCATGATGGCATTGATGTCGACCTCCTGCTCCAAGGATGAGCAGTCGAAGGGAATTTCTTTCACAGCCGCATGTCCTAAGACCAAGGCTGTGGAGACTACGACTACAAGTCTCCAGAATGATGGTACATTCTGGTGGGATGGCTGGTGCGCTGGATCTTATGACTTCACGTCAAAGACAGCTACCTGGGATTCTGCAAATACAGTTTGGAATACCACTGAGTACTGGCCAGATGATTATACGAAGGCTTTGGACTTCTGGGCTTATGCTCCGAATGCATTCGGTACCATTACCTATGCTTCTGACCATTCGACCATGTCTTTCAATTATGCTCCAGCAAGTGCTGGCACAAATGCAGCGGTAGATCAGAAGGATCTCATTGTCGCTTACGCGGCAAATAACACCTTCAACCAGGCTGGTCACGTGGACCACAGAGTACCACTCGTGTTCAATCACGCTCTCGCTGCCATTCGCTACAAGGTAGGCGATATCACAGCTTACAGCACATACGCGCAGAGAATCACCAGCATTTCGTTCAATGATCTCGCTGCCAGCGGTACCTGCGTGGCTGCGACAGACGGTACATTCGCCTGGACTCCTAGCACAGCGAAGGCAAGCTACACCCAGGCTTTCGGTGGTGCTGCTATCACTACTGGTGAGGTCCTGAATGACCGTATCGACGGCGCGATGCTCATGATTGTCCCTCAGACTCTTACCAGCGCAAATACCATGACACTTGCATGGAGCCTTGATGGAGTCGCACAGACAAGCAGGATCAAGGCCCTTAACACTGCCTCAGGTATCACTCTCGAGGCCGGAAAGATTTACACTTTCACCATCGGCATCGATGAGAATCAGCCTATCGTCTTCAGCGTAACTGTTACTGACTGGGTTGATGAGGAAATAACTCTCTAAGTCTTAAGGAAATGAAGAAAAATATATTTGTTCTTATGATGGTCGCAGCTGCAGCGCTTGCCGTGTCTTGTAATAAGACTGCTGGCGTTGAGGAGCCTGCTCTTGCTGAAAATGCTATCAGCTTCGGCACAGAGATTAGCACCAAGTCTACAGAGTCTACCATCTCTACCTTGAAGTCAGATGGTTTCAATGTGATCGGTATGCATGGTACCGACAATGTATTTGCCCAGCATGTGGAGGGCGTCAGCTGGTCTGACACACCAGATGCAAAGATGGGTAACTGGAAATACTCTGCAGTAAAGTACTGGAAGACTTATGGCACATATGAGTTCGCTGCTACCAGCAAGAGTTCTGTGCTCAATGTAGATGAGAACTCTACAAAGGTAAGTGCTCAGTACCGTATAAATGATTGCCAGGATGATATCCTTCTCGCATATGCGAAGTGCGCTATGGGTACCACCAAACCTGCTGATTACCCTAAGGTGATGCTTAACTTCAAGCATGCTACAGCCGCTGTGCAGTTCAAGATCTACTCAAAGAGTATCGATTCTGATCTCACCCTCTTCGAGGTGAGAAAGATGGTTGCCGGAGGTTCTTTCGTGTACGAAGGTGGAAACCTTGTTTGGTCTATCGGTGCTGTAGATAATATAAACAGCTATTTGAAGTGGACAGGTACACTTGCCCTTCCTCTAGATGAGGCTTCGAAGGTAGATGTTTTCAGCGCTACCAGACCTTATGTAAATGGATCACATTCATATACAGGCCCCACAGCTATGGTTCTCCCCCAGGATCTTGGTACCCAGGAGGTTCGTTTCCAGGTGAAGGTGGGAAGTGAGACCATCGAGTCAGTACTCAAGCTTAAGTCTTCAAACAACAAGTGGGAGGCAGGTAAGAAGTATATCTATACCATGGCAGTTGATGGAGCATCCATCCACATCATCAGTGTGGTTACTACTGAGTGGGATGAGGTACTTGGTACTACCGATAACATTGTCGTAAGTTAGTTAGAATCAATTATCTGAAGAGAAATGAAAACATCAAGATATATACTTGCCGCTCTCTCTGTAGCTGCAGCCCTTTTTACTCAGGGCTGTAACAAGAACCAGGAGAACACTGCGGCTACAGGTGCTTCACTCAGTTTCACCCTCAGTACTAAGAGTGTGACTCCAGGTGATGGCATACTCAATGATGGTGGCGCTATGATCGACGTAGTCGTAGTGTCTGTATCTACTGCGGGTAACTTGGTAGATGGAATGAAATATTTGTCTCTGGGCACTCCTATGGTCGAGACCACCTGTACACTTACAGACTTGACTTATGGTCCTCATGAGCTTTATCTGTACGCAAATACAGATGGCTTCCAGAATATCTACCCAGATATGGCTACCCTTAAGGCCAAGGCCATTGCCGCTGAAAAGAATTATAGCTTCGCTGCTTATAAGGAGGCTACATTCTCTGCCCTGACAGCAGGAAGCCTTCCTACTATAGCAGGTGGCCAGATGCCTCTGACCTCTGTGGTTAAGGACATTAACCTTAGTGTAGGTACGACAGACGTCATCGTGGAGTTCACCCGCCCTTTCGTCAAGCTTACTGTAAATATCTATAATCAGTCAGAGAAGACCGCCGAGGTGGATAATGTCAGCTTCAATAACTTCCTCGCTTCTACGTCTTACGTTTTTGATCATTTCCCATATGTCCAGAACTATACTCCAGCCATGAGCTACTTGGCTATGCCTGCGGGAAATGATAATACTGTAGCGCCTAGAAGTGCTGCGACTGTATTTGAGGGACTTCTTTATGAGAGCCGTTTCAGTCACGATGCAAGTGACAAGTATAAGATGGGCTTCCATATCGCATATATGGATGGCTCGACCGTACTTGCACAGATGACAGTAAGTGATCTCGTGTTCCAGCAGATCAAGGAGTCTACCGAGACCTCACCTATGCTTCGTATGCTTAGAAACAACCATATCATTGTGGATGTTTACGTGGATTATCTTCCTACGGATGATCCTAACACTTCATCTTTCGTTCTTAATTACACCGTTAATCCTTGGGGAGAAGCAGGTGGCGACGTAGAATTTAACTAGTTGACGAAATGAAAAAATCATTATTTTACATATTGTTTGCTGCAGCAGCAGTATTGAGTTCTTGCCAGAAAGAGTTCTTTCCTGTCGTCGAGACCGTGGAGGAAGGTTTGCCTGCTACCGTAGAGATCCCATTCTACTACGATGCGAAGAAGACTGTGTCGACCAAGGTGACCCTTGGAAATGAATTTGAGGGAGTGCTCTATAACCTCTATGTGGCCATCTATGACCAGACCGGTCATCTTTCTTACTCAAACTATTTTGAAAGAGGAAACTCAGACTGGAATCATGTTCAGTCTAGCGATTCAGGAAATGGTACTGTAAACATTACTACCCATACACTGAATAATGCTTCTGTCTATGTAGTAGCAAATCTTGACGTAGCCATGATAAACATGGATGCTGAAAAGCTCAAGGTTGTAGGCCAGACTGAGGGTGGACTTCGTTCTATGGTTGCGAAGCTTAACCAGGAGATTATTACCAGTGATGGTTTCTTCCTCATGAGTGGTTGGCTCAAGGGTGTGAACCTCACCCAGACTGCGCTCGAGGTTCGTCCTGATGCACAGAACTCAAATGGGCAGACAGGCTCAAGCATTGGCCTCCATCTCGATCGCTTGAATGCGAAGATCACTTTCAATGTGACTTGCGACAAGCCTCATGATGACACAGTGAGCCCTACTATCGAGTCTTTCATTCCTAAGAAGTGGCAGGTAGTGAATATCCCACGTCGTGCTTACCTTATGCCAGGTGTGGCTGAGAATAGCTATGACTCATTTGGCTCAAACGAGGAGAACTACTTCGCTATGCCTGCTTATGGTTCTTTCCACACCACTCCAGGTGCCGGCAAATATAACGTAGATTCATGGTCTTTCTATACCATCGAGAGTTTGCTTAAGGCGAAGAATAATTCTCTGTCAGACTACTCTGACCGTGAACTTCAGGAGAAGAATCCTCTGGGTGACAACGGAGCTTGGGTTTATGCTCCAGACTATGGCACATTTGTTATCCTTACTGGTACCGTCATGATGTCAAATGCAGCATATGATACCAGTGGTGCACTCGTTATGGTAGAGGGAACTACTCTTAGTGCAGAGGTTCAGTATAAGATACATTTAGGAGATTTTAAAACGGATGTTACTGACTTCGGTCAGAAGCGTAACACTCATTATATCTATAATGTGACTATCAGGGGTGTCGACGATATCACTATCGAGGTGGTGACATCTGATGATCCGGATTTACCTACTATCGAGAAGGCTCCAGGTGCTACAGGTGATGTGACCATCGCGAAGGAGGCATTCAAGTATGTCGATTCACACTACGAGTCGTTCTACCATGCTTTCAAGGCTTCGAATATCACTTCAAATCTTACTTGGTTCGTCAGAACTCCATTCTCAAATGGTCAGGCTTCAGATTCACCAGCTGACTATAAGTGGGTGAAGTTCCGCGTGAACGAGATGGGTTCTGATGGCAAGTATAAGAAGAACCGTCGTCTTTTCAAGCCTTATAACGAGGCTGCAGTATTTGACTACACAGCGAATTATTCTGGTGCTGCAGGTTCCGCTACTGAGTCACCAGTGATGACCGTGAAGGAGCTTGTGGCTTATCTTAAGAAGCAGAGTGAACTGAAGGAAGCGGGGCAGCCAAATTACTTCGATACAGCAAATGAAATCGGAGTGACTGTTTTTGTAGATGAGAATTATTATGAGGAGGATCCTCGTGACGGTACTTCGAATCCAGAGCTCTGGAAGACGTTCGTTAGCTCTAACGCCGAGCCACGCATGATGCATATTCTATCTCGTACCATGACTAGTTCTGACTTTGAGAGTTCTGTAACTGCGTCTTCACTTTCTATCAAGCAGAGGCCTATAGAATCTCTTTATAGTCCATTTTCCGATGTTACCCGTGGATGGGGTGCGGAGACCCTCGATGAGAGTCCTTCGGAAAAAGGAATGTATTGGCGTAGTGGACACAAAGACTCACGATATTATTCAATCACCGCAGGTAATAACCATAGAGGACGTAATAATACCTTGCGCGAATGGGAAATCTATGGAAATGGAGGATGGAATAACTCCAAAAATTGGTCTTCTTACGTGAATGTCACCCATGACGGTACTGAAATGCTTCCTTTAACTAGTAACTATAATTATCTTGCATATATGTGTATGCTACGTAATAGAGATAATGACGGTGATGGAAAGATCGATCCTGACGAGATGAGATGGTATTTGGCGACTGGCCAGCAGATTGCTTGTCTTTGGATTGGTGATAATACCTTGTCTCCTGAGGGTAAGTATTATTTGCCAGTAGACTCTGATACTTGGCGTTCACATTATGTAACAAGTTCCGCGAATGGTGGTTCTGGCTCTGCACCAATGGTTGTATGGTCAGAGGAGTCCGGCGCGACAAGTAAGATTCATCCAAGTTACATTTCTACGACATGGGAGACATATCGAGGTAAAGTCGCTCCATATAAAACAAGGTGCGTTAGAGATCTTGGTACTAACCTGACGATTAATCCTACCTTAGCTGAGGCTTTGCCTCAGGATTTGATTAAGGTCGATGGCTACAACTTCGATCTTAGTAATCTGGCAGACGAAAACTTCCGAGAGTATAGAGACAAGGAGATGATTTATGGCGACGAAAGGAATGTTATCAATAATCGTGTGGCTAGGTCTTTTGCTGCTGCTGCACCAAGTTCGAACGTTACTTTCTCTGCGATTTCATGTGAAGATATGAACAAAGAGTTGAATAGTATCGGACTTTCTGGTACAAATAGATTCTGTCCTGCTGGTTATCGACTTCCAAATAATAGAGAGCTTTCTATTATGTATCATTATCTGGATCTTTCTTTCTGGCCTAGTTCTGCTTGTTATACCCGTACTTATTGGTCAAAGGGTATTTTAGGTGATGAGACAGATATTTATCAGGAAGATTCGTTTACTATAAGAAGAACTATTGCTGTCGGTGTACGTAATAGTATCATCACTACAGATGTGTCTTCTAACAACGCCACAACAGCACGTTGCGTGAAGGATACATTCTCAGTTTCAGTAGAAGACTAGTTAGTATTCTACATATTTATAAAGCCCTGGAGATTGCGTAAGCAAAATCCAGGGCTTTGTAATTGTGTGCGGGATATCTATTCCAGAACCATATCGAACTGATCACAAGGGTCGGTGCGGTGAGCGAGGTGCTTGGTGAGGTGAGAGATGCCGAAGAGGGGAGAGTAGGTCTTGACCTTGACTGTACGGCCGTCAGGGCAGAACTCAAGGATGCGGAGCCATCCGTCTCCGCCATTGCCTTCCCAGCCGCCGCCTACTATCTGGACATTGAACATCATCTGGCTGACTTTTCTGCCGGAGTCATTGGCATCCACGCGATAAGCGCAGCTAAGGGTCCAGTCGTCTGGCTCGCCCTTATAGGTGTCCTTGGCGGGCCTGCCGGTGTGGCCGCAGAGCGCCAGCACGATGTTTGGCGCCTTGCTGAGGAGCTTGTTCCAGATGTCCTGACCTCCGTTTGCGGGGCGCAGCTCATATCCTATCTGGGTGTACGCGGCGCTCTTCTCCTTCAGCAGGGAGTGGGTGATGAAGATGACTCTTTTATCCGTATTCTTCTGGCAGAGCTCCAGAGCCCACTGAAGCACCTCGTCGCGAGGCTGGAACTCGCTTGTGATCACCATCAGCTCGCCCCAGTTCTCATCCTTTATGACGTAGGCTGCATTCTCGATGGTGATGGCCCCCGACCTGTTGGGATATGAACTGATGATGATGTCCCTCCAGCAGCGGTTGCGCTCAAATGGGAAGTACTGAGGGTACTCGGTGTGCAGGTTCTCAGACTTCTGGTAGCCGTAGTCGTGGTTCCCGGGACTGATGAAATAGGGAACCACGCCGTCCAGGCGCTCGAAGCTGCGCGATACGTTCTCCCACATCTCGCGGCTGGTCTGGTTCAGCATCTTCCTGTTCATCACGATGTTCTCGTTCTGCTCCACCAGGTCACCGGTGCAGAGCACGCCCTTGATGTTCAGCTGCTCCACGTTGTCTGCGATCCACGCCGTGCACAGCTCGAAGAGCGGCTGGTTCAGGTCGTACTTGATGTAGCCCTGAGGGTCGCCCAGCAGTATCATTGAGAATGAACCTGGGTCCTCAAGAGTCTGTCTGTCTGCGCGATGCTGCGCTGCCGCCGTGACTGAGAGCATTCCTGCAGCCACGGCCAGTATAGCGAATCTTTTCATGATTATAAAGTTCTTTTCTTAGGAAGTTTGAAGACGTCCTGCACCTCTTTCATCGCCTCATCCGTCATGCCGTCTGGGATAAATCCCATGTTTCTGGCACTCATATAGATGCATGCGGCCTTGTTCAATACATCTGTCTGGTCGAAGGCATCCATGATGTCCATGCCCACGGCCACAGTGCCGTGCTTCTCCCATAGCACTACGTCATATTTCTTGATCTGCTCAAGTGTGGCATCGGCAAGCTTGACTGACGAAGGCAGCTCGTAAGGGACTACTCCTATTCCGAGTGGCGCGAAGGCAAGTGTCTCCGGAATCATTGACCAGAGAGTCTTGGTAAGATGCTCTGCGTCAAGCCATTCGCTGCTATGCGACATGGCGACAAGCTCGATGGGGTGCGTGTGCAGCGACGCTTTGTAGTCGCTGCCGCTGCCGATGAGGTAGTCATGCAGCGCGAGATGCGAAGGCAGCTCTGAGGTGGGTTTGACGGGCTTCTCGGCGATGATCTCGTATGATGCGCAGTCGTCGCAGATGCGTATGATGCTGCCGTTCGACATCGGGTCGCGCGCGAGGTCTCGCATGCGCTTTCCGGTGCCCTTGCAGTAGAAGAAACACCCCTTGAGATGCTCCAGCTTCATGCCGATTTCAAATGGCCCAGCGAGCGCAGGGAGCGCCTTGGCGACCTCGTCCAGGCTGTCAGTGATGTTTACGGTGATGTTTCCTCCATTGCGCTCCGCCCAACCCTTCTGCCAGAGGTAACCGGCGACCTCGGCGGTCTGTTCTATTTCTTTTAGCATTGGTTTAAATCAATTGAGGTAGGAAAGTACTGAAGATAAGGACTGCAAGTCCCGCCACGAGCACGGCGATGGTCTTTCCGGACACGCCCTTCCACTCCTTGAGGATGATGCCCCAGACGTTTGAGAATGTGACATTCAGAGCCATCAGGATGCACCAGCTGAAGGTGATGAGCACAGGGAAATCGGTGAGGAAGCCCTTGCCAAGGCTGAGGCCGAAGAACTGGCTGTACCAGAGCAGGCCGGCGAGTGCGCAGAACAGGATGTTATGCGCCCAG
Source organism: Bacteroidales bacterium (assembly GCA_024398075.1). GTDB lineage: Bacteria > Bacteroidota > Bacteroidia > Bacteroidales > UBA932 > Cryptobacteroides. The sequence continues at coordinate 15,156 of JAKSJM010000048.1, forward strand.
AGACGGCCGTTCTTGTAGTCAGCGAAGCTGTGGTTCCTGCTATTCTGGAAGAGGCAGTAGGCGGCGTTTGTGATGAAGCCGCCGAAGGTCACCAGCAGAGTGGCAGGAAGGCTCTGGAAAATGTCCCTGGTGGCCTCCCAATGCAGCTCTGCACCGAAGCTCAGGCCAATGTTGAAGCATGCGCTCATGAATCCCGCGAGCAATGCTACGGCTATGCCCTTGCCGAAGTTGAAGTCCTTCACGGCCTTCTTCTTCTCCTCTTCCGGAAGAGCGGCGGCCTTCATGCCTCCAGCCACTCCGATGATGGCGATGCCTATCAGTGTTACTACTACGCCAATGATGACGGATGATGTCAGGTCATGCGCGTGTCCTGTGAGTACAGGCCCGAGGATGGCTCCAAGGCCGCTGCAGGTGCCCAGGGCAATGCTCTGGCCGAGGGCTACGCCGAGGTATCTCATGCTGAGGCCGTAGGTCAAGCCTCCTACGCCCCAGAGCATTCCGAAGAAGATGGTGAGCAGGGACTCCTTTGGACTGGCTGAGAACAGTGCCCAGAGACTTTCTCCGGCAGGAACTGCCAGCAATGCACCCAGAATAGGGAAGATGAGCCAGGCAAACACACCCTGGACAAGCCAGTAACTCTCCCAGCTCCAGGACTTTATCTTATTGATGGGGACATAGCTGCTGCTCTGTGCGAAGGCACCTACAGCTATGATGAGTAATCCTATCAGCAGTTCCATGGCAAACTATCTCTTCGATGTGACTTCGGCTACATACTTGTCGATTTCTGCCATATAGGCTGCGCCCACAGGGACATTGTTACGCTCGCAGAACTCGTCGTACACGTCTCCCCAAGGCATGGTCTTGGCCTCTTCGAGATAGGTGAGCACCTTGTAGGTCTCGCCGGCGAGCTCCCACTTGCGGATGATCTCGGTCGGCTCGAGAAGCGCACGGAGCATGCATTTCTGTGCGGCGCGTGAACCGATGACGTAAGCGCCGATGCGGTTTATCGCGCCGTCGAAGTAGTCTAGACCATAGTGTACGCGGTCCATTGCCTTCGCGCGAACTATCTCGCTGAAGAGCTCAAGCGTAGGATCGTCCATCAGGGTCACGTGGTCAGAGTCCCAGCGTACAGGGCGGCTTACGTGAAGCATCAGCTCTGGGACAAACTGCAGCACCGCTGAGACCTTCTCTGCGGGCGACTCTGTAGGGTGGTAGTGGCCTGTGTCAATGGTGAGGATCTTGCCATTCTTTGCCGCATAGGCGGTGTAGAAGTCGTGTGAACCGACCGTGAAACTCTCCAGGCCGATGCCGAACACCTTGCCCTCGATGCAGTCCTTCATGTATTCCTTCTTCTCCGCGAATATCTGGTCCAATGAGTCCTTGAGGTACTCTCTGTACAGCATGTGATTCACAGAGAAGTCCTTACATCCGTCGTGTACCCAAACATTCATGATACATGGGTCTCCCTGTGCCTTGCCCATGGCGTCAGCGATGTCGCGGCAACGCTTGGTATGCTCTACCCAGAATGCGCGTATCTCTGGGTCTGGGTTTGCAAGGGAGAGGTTGCCACTCTTTGGATGTGAGAATGATGTGGAGTTGAAATCGAGTGGCGTGGCATTTTCCTTGGCCCAGTCAATCCATCCCTGGAAGTGCTCCACTCCCACCTTGTCACGGTCTACGAACTTTCCTCCAAACTCGCCATATATCTCATGGAGATTCAGTCTGTGGCTGCCTGGAATCAAGCTCTTGGCCTTGAGGATATCTGCACGAAGTTCTTCTATGTTGCGGGCCTTGCCTGGATAGTTTCCTGTGGCCTGAATGCCACCGGTGAGTTCTCCCGCACTCTCGAATCCAGCCACATCGTCTGCCTGCCAGCAGTGCATGGAAAGATGAAACTCTTGAAGCTGTCCCAGCACCTTCTCGGTGTCGATACCTAGCTCGGCGTAACGCTCACGAGCGATTTCGTATGCTTTACTCATTTGGATAAAAAGTTTTTGTGTTTGTCGATTTGATTATTTCCATGCGGCTGAGCCCTGCCTGGATCATTACATTTCCAAGTGCTGTACATTCAGCTGGGCCAGCCACTACCTTTACTCCGCACGCATCTGCTGTCATCTGGTTCAGCAGCTCATTCTGGCAGCCGCCGCCTATGATGTTAAGCTGCTTCAGAGGGTGTCCGGCGATGCTTTCCAGGTTGTGGAAGACATCTGCATACCTTGCAGCAAGCGAGTCGTATATCAGGCGCACAAGCTGCGCGTCGGTGAGCTGTGAACCCGCCGTCAGCTGTGCATACTGCAGTCGCAGCGCGGCAGGCATATCGGTAGGGGAGGCGAATGCCGGGTCGTCAGGGTTTATGACGGCTGCAGATGCGCCTGCCTCACGTGCCATCTGAGTCAGCTCAGAGTAGGAGTAGTCTTTCCCTTCTGAACGCCATTTCTCAAGGCATTGCTCCAGTAGCCACATGCCTGTGATGTTCTTCAGCAGGCGTATGCCTCCGGATGCGCCTCCTTCATTTGTGTAGTTCAATGACGCCATCTGCTCATTTATCACAGGTTCTGGCATCTCTATGCCCATCAGGCTCCATGTGCCGCTGCTCAGGTAGGCGAAGTCGTCACAGTCGGCAGGGACGGCCGCCACTGCGGAGCCAGTGTCGTGGCCGGCCACTGCCATTACGGGTACAGGGCCGAGGCCGAACTCTGCCTTCAGGGTGCCTACTTGCGTGCCTGGGAGCACTATATCATTGGCAAAAAGATCTCTCGACACTCCGCAGACCTTCAGTATCTCCTGGTCGAATTCTTTCGTGTATGGGTCCATCATGGCGCTGGTGCTGAGGATGGTGTACTCGCACACCATGTTTCCTGTGAGGACATAGCTGATGGCGTCAGGCATGAACAGGAGCTTCTTCACGCCGGAGAGCTCGTCCTTCTGGGCGTAGACCTGGAACACCGTGTTGAAGTTCATCAGCTGGATGCCGGTGCGCTTGTAAAGTTCTTCGCGTGGCATCTGCTTGAAAAACTGCTCAGGCACCCCCATCGTGTACGGGTCGCGGTAGGCGCGTGGGTCTCCCACGCTCCCATCCTCCATCACAGGGCACACATCCACGCCCCATGTGTCTATGCCAATGGATTCTATCTTCCTGCCCTGCGCCTTCAGCAGTCCCTTCGCTATCTCGCTTATCAGTATGCTGAAGTCCCAGAAATACTTCCCCCCGCGCTCCACAAGTGGCGTGGCGAATCGATGAAGTGTCTGCATCTGCACGTTTCCTTCAGACACGGTCGAAAGGATGACGCGCCCCGAGGTCGCCCCAAGGTCAATGGCTATGTAGTCTTTTGGCATGTAATTGTGTTATTAGTATATGGTCAAAGTGTATCAAATTCTCTATCAATGCGTACCGACTCCATTGACCTCCTCTACTCCATCGATGTCGTAGAGAATCTGGAGCACCTTTACGAGCTCGGTGACGGAGTGCACGAAGAAGGTGATGGAGCATTCCACGATCTCGTCCTTGGTCGCTGAAGTCAATGACTCAATGGACAGGCCCAGGCCGTTCGTGATCTGATTTATGAGATCCAGCAGCAGGTGGTAGCGGTCGATGGCGCGTATGGCCACTGTGACAGGATACTGCATGCTTGGGTCCTCTGGGAAGTCTACATTCACGATGCTGTCGCCAGCCTGTGAGGCCTGCTCGATAAGGGCGGCACAGCTTCTGCGATGGATGATGATGTGTCCGTCTGGCTCCCTGAAGCCAATGATATCGCCTCCCGGGATAGGCTGGCAGCATGGACATCGACTTATCGGCTCATCCTTGACCATGTCCTTCAGCGCCTGGCTGATGGCGCGCTTGGCGTTGTAGGTGGATACGCAGCTGAGCCACTCAGGCTTGACCATCAGCGCGTCGCTGAGGCCTATCTCTACGCAGTCGCCGCGCTTGAGCGTGGTTTTCACTGATGCGAGGCGGCCATTTATGTGGGCATACTTCGCATGAGTACCCGTGCTTGCGTCAAGCTCGAAGGCGAAATCGAGCGCCGTCGCTCCCTTTGGAAGGGTGAGCGAGCGGCCTTCTGGAGTGAAGACCATGATGTCGTCATAATACAGTGTGGACACAATGCTGTCCATGTAGTCGCCCTCGATGGAGTCGTCTGCCATGTCCTGAAGCACTAGCTTGAAGCGCTTCATCCACGCGGCTACATTGTTTCCGCCCTCCTGGAACTCAGTCATGCAGCCGAGCCTCGACACTTCCACCATGTGCTCGGACGTGATCTGCACGTCCTCCCAGATACCTTCGTCGCTAAGGAGTTTGACCTGTATACACTTGTAGGTGTTCTCCTTAGGCTGGTCTATCTGGTTGTAGAAGCTGTGTGGCTTCTCCTTGAAGCGGTCGCTTAGCACCGAGTAGATGCGAAGGCATCTGCGCTTCTCTGAGAGCTCGTCGTTCGTGCCGCTGAATGTTACGCGTATGTAGTAGCGGTTCTCGACATGCCTGAAGTCTACATTCTCCGCCTTCATCTTTCTCCAGATGCTGTATGGACGGCGATAGAACACCTCTGCGCGCCCCTCTATGCCTGTGGCTTTGAGGATATCATTGATCTGCCTTATGAAGGTGTCTATGCGCTCCTTATCGGCCTTCTGGTCGATCTCCAGGTCATGCACTATGTCTTCGTACTCCAGCTCGCAGCGATATTTGAAGGCGAGGTTCTCGAGGTCACTCTTGATGTCGAAGAGCCCCAGGCGGTTCGCCAGCGGGGCATAGAAGTAGTCGGTCTCGCCGGCGATCTTCATCTGCTTGTCAGGACGCATGCTCGCCAGCGTGCGCATGTTGTGGAGCCTGTCGGCCAGCTTGATGAGCAGCGCGCGTATGTCGTAGTGCATGGAGTCCAGCAGCTGCTTGAAGTTGTCGACCTGCTTGGACTTCATGTAGGTGTCTTTCTTCTTCTTTGTGACCACGTCCACGAGGAAGGCCACATCTCCTCCGAAAAGCGCCTCTATCTCGCTTATCTCATGGTCAGTGTCCTCTACTACATCGTGCAGGAAGGCGCACATGACGCTGTGAAGGTCGAGCTTGAGCTCTTCAGCGGCGATGAGAGCCACCGCAATGGGGTGGATGATGTAGGGGTGGCCCGACTTGCGCTTCTGGTCCTTGTGGGCCTCGTATGCAAACTCATAAGCCTTCTTCAGAAGCGCCATCTCCTCGTCGGAGATGCGCGGCGCCATCACGTCGAAGACGCGCTGGGCTGACTGGTGTATCTCGCTGGCGTAGTTCTCCTCCATGGCTAGTTTCATGTATTCTAAATCTGTCATAGAACAAACTTACACAAATACCACGTAACTTCCAATGCCGGTGAGCTTTTTATGTGATAAAAGCGCAAAAAGGATTTCGGGGTGGAGACCTAATCTGATGAAAATTGTATGACTATGATAAACGAACACTTAGAAACCCTGGTTGTCATCGGCTACGAGTATCTAGCCTTTTTTCATCACAGCAATGGCGTCATATAAATAGGGATGAAGCGGTATCCTTTATCCTCCTTATAATCCATACAATGAATGATGTAAGGAATATGTATCTGGTCCGGGAACTTCTTTCTGAACTTCTCCATTGATGAGAACGTGTAGTTCTTGCCAGATTTTACCTCTACCGGACAAATATTATGC
>JAKSJM010000049.1 GCA_024398075.1 Bacteroidales bacterium
GCTTCAAGGGCGACGAGGAGAATCCATTCGCAACTCCAGAGGAGAACCGAGTATCAGTATGCGTAGCTAAGTAATTAGCTACCGCTCACTCATAAATGAGGGCCACTCGCAAGAGTGGCCCTTTTTTGTTAAAAATCTCATTTTAAATTATATACATATTTGTTAACTTTGCATTTTGGGGTTGCTGTCTCATTGTGAAAGGCTATATATATGGCGTTGATAAGAAAGAAGTCAGAGAGTTTTGCAAGCAATTGGATTATCCTGGTGCTTGACTTGGTTATTTCTACGGTAGCATCGTTATTTGCGGTGCTGCTGATGAGATGGGTATCTGCGCCTATCTATGGTTTCCAGTACTATATCCTGATTTGGCTTCTGCTATCGCTGGTGGCATCTGCCGCTAGCTTTTTCATCCTGAAGACTTACCGTCTAGTTATTCGCTATACTACTTTCCTTTCTACTGGAAAACTTGCCATTGCTTCTTTACTTAAAGAAGTCATATTATCTGTGTTTGTCTTCTCAGGCTTGCTTCCGGATAGTTCCATCCAGCTTAGGTCTTTCGCACTTGTTCTTGACCTTCTTTTGACTGCTTTCTTGCTTGTTATTGTACGCGTGGTCATTATTCAGATCATGAATAGCATTAGCACAAATATGGACGAGAACATTGGCCGTTTGCGCGTAATGGTGTTTGGCACATCGAATAAGTCGATGTCTATGGTGACCAGACTTGATATGTCCTCGCATTACGATATCATTGGTATCATTGATACCGATATGACAAATAATGGCCGCGTCATGATGGGAAAGAAGGTGTACAGCTTCTCTGACAAGGCCTCGCTGGAGACTCTTTGCAGGGAGCAGGGGATTGAGGGCGTGCTTTTCACTGGTTCTAGTGATGCGAATCACGACGTTCTGGATGCTTGCATGGAACTTGGCATCACCATTCTCAACATGCCTCGCATAGAGAGTACAGCGGTGCATGAAGTGACTCAGGATGCTGTGAAAGACCTCGGTAAGAAGGATATGTTCATCTATGATGGCATGACCTCCGTAGCCAGAAGCACCAAACGTATAATTGACTGTGTGATAGCCGCGCTCTGCCTTATCGTGTTCTCGCCGCTTTTCCTGATCGTTTACATTGCCATAAAGTGTGAGGATCATGGCCCTGCCATCTTCAAGCAGGAGCGCGTGGGCCGTTTTGGCCGCCCATTCAACATCTATAAGTTCCGCTCCATGCGCGTCGACGCAGAGGCAGCAGGACCGGCATTGTACGCCGGCGAGGAGGACCCTCGCCTTACGAAGGTAGGCAGATTCATCCGCGCTCATCATCTGGATGAGCTCCCACAGCTGTGGAACGTGTTCCGCGGCGACATGGCCTTCATCGGCCCACGCCCAGAAAGGCAGTTCTACATCGACCAGATCATGGAGGCTGATCCGAGGTATTACTACCTCTACCAGATACGCCCAGGCGTGACGTCATACGCTACGCTGTTCAACGGCTATACTGACACGCTCGAGAAGATGCTGAAGCGTCTCGAGTACGATCTGTACTATCTTCGTCATCGCTCGCTGTGGTTTGACATGAGGGTCCTTTTCTTGACCTTCATGAATATTGTATTCGGCAAGAAATTCTAGGATGGGGGAGAAATCGCTGAAGGAGAAGGCCATCAATGGTGTCATGTGGAGTGCGGTGGACCGCTTCTCCTCACAAGGCATACAGTTCATCTTCGGCATTCTCATTGCCCGTATCCTGCTGCCAGAGGATTACGGCGCCGTCGTCGCGCTTGGCATCTTCCTCGCCGTGGCGCAGGCCTTCATCGACAGCGGTTTCGGCAATGCCCTTGTCCGCAAGAATGATAGGACAGATGACGACTTCAACACAGTCTTCTATTTCAATGTAGCCGTTTCGGCGTTTTTCTGCCTGCTGCTGTTCCTGGGGGCGCCATTGATCGCGTCGTTCTTCAAGACGCCGCTGCTTGTTCAGGTCACGCGCATAGTGAGCTTTACGCTTGTCATCAATGCCCTCGGCGCTGTTCAGGCGACGAAGTTGACCATTGACCTGGATTTCAAGAAAAAAGCTATCATCTCCATAATCACCATCACCTTCATGGGCGTAGTCGGCCTCTGGATGGCCTACAAGGGCTATGGAGTGTGGGCACTTGTCGCGCAAAACGTGGTCGGGTCCTCTGTGCGTACCATCCTTCAATGGGTGTTCGTGCGTTGGTATCCACGCCTTCGCTTTTCGATGAAGTCATTCAAGGAGATGTTCTCCTTCGGCTCCAAACTGCTTGCTACCAGCCTCATCGATGTGCTTTGGGGCAACATGTATAACTTGGTCATTGGCAAATTCTTCACCCAAGCTTCCTTGGGGTTGTACAATAGAGCGGAGTCCTTCGCGTCATTTCCATCATCTAACATTTATGGACTTGTGCAGGGGGTGCTCTACCCATCGCTGTGCAAGGTGCAGGATGACAAAGAGCGCCTCAAGAACGGCTACAGGCAGTTCATCAAGCTCTCTTCGTATGTCGTATTCCCGATGATGATAGGCCTCGCCGCTGTCGCTGACCCATTCATCCATCTGATTCTGAAGGACCAATGGGCAGGCGCGATTCCGCTGATGCAGCTGCTCTGCTTCTCGCTGGTGTGGTATCCGATCAGCGCCATCAATATCACCTTTCCGAACATCCTCGGCAGGTCAGACCTATACCTGAAGGCCGTCATTTGGAACAAGGTTATCGAAGTAGTCGTCCTTGTGGCGACCGTGCCTTTCGGGCTTGTGGCGATGGTGATGGGACGTATCGCGACATCATTGGTTTGTACATCGTACAATACATTGCATACGAAGCAGCTTGTGGGCTACGGCCTGTGGGCTCAGTTTAAGGACATAGCGGCTATTTTCGGCAGCGCATTGATTATGGGAGCGCTCGCGTATGTCGCTGCCCGCTTTGTGCCCGGTGGACACGCACTGAAGCTCGGAGTGGGTGTCATCGTTGGCGTCGTGGTATATCTTGTCGCTTCGCTTCTGGTAATGAGGGAGGAATATGACACTGTATTAAGCATTGTCAAGAATAAACTAGGCAGGAAATGAAAGAGTTCAAGGCATTCTTAAGTGGGGCTAATCGACAGTGGCTCATGGGCTTCGCGATCCTTTGGGTGATCGCGTTCCATTTCTGCATGTATGGTAATCTCCTGCATGTGAGTGCGCTGAATTTCCTCTTTGGCAAGGGATACTTAGGCGTAGACATCTTCCTATTCCTGTCGGCATATGGACTCTGCTACTCATATGAGAAGAGGTCGCTCCGCGAATTCTACGCGCAGCGCTTTCGTAGGCTTTTCCCAATGTATCTGGTGTTTGTGGTAGCACTTGTGCTTGCATTTGCGTCGCTTAGTCCTTATTCTCAGGTGGTTACGGCTGCGCTTCAGATTACGGGTCTTTCAAGTTTCTTCGGACTCGAGCTGGAGTGGTACATTCCTGCTCTTATCGTGATTTACGCATTGTTCCCACTTATCTTCAAGGGTGTCGAATGGTTGTATGCCCGAGGCATTGGGTGGATTCTAGCACTCGTGGCACTGCTGGTTGTAGCGGAACCATTGCTCTCAAAGGTGATCTTTTATCTTTTCGTGATCAGATTACCTTTGGTAGTGATAGCTGTTGCTGCTTTCCTTGCGGTCCGCGAGGACTCGTCCGAAAAACTGCTTACGATTCTCGTTTTCGCAGCCATCCTTGGCTTCTGCTTTTCTGGCCACGAGATGCTGAATGGCAGCCAGACTGGCATGCTGCTGATGCCGCTCATCCTTTTCGGTCTTTCGCAGCTTCGCCTTCGCCTGCCTATTAGTGGCACTATGTGCTTCTTAGGTAAGCATACATTGGAGATTTATCTCGCTCAGAACCTGGCTCTAAACCAGTTCTATGCGAATTATGATATTGATTTTGGCCTGAAGACTGTGATTGCCGTGGGCATCATCGTCGTGGGCTCTATTGTTCTGTGGGGTGTGCAGGAGGGGTGGAATAAAATAGTGAAGAGGATATGAAGCACGCATTCATGATTATTGCACATAATGAGTTCGTTATCCTTCAAAGGCTTATTTCGGCTTTGGATGATGAACGAGTGGATATTTATGTGCATATTGATAAGAAAGTGCGTGAGATGCCTGTTCTGCATGCAAATCATGCTGGGCTTTTTATACTTCAGAATAGAGTGGACGTCAGATGGGGACATGTTTCACAGATAGAATGTGAGTATGCTCTTTTCCGTGAGGCATATAAACCTGGAGAGTATTGCTTTTATCATTTAATCTCTGGTGTCCATCTCCCGTTGAAGGGTATAGAAGATATTCTGTCATATTATGAGTCTTGTATAGGAAGGAATATTCTTCCTCATCTTGACTGTAACGATCAGTACCAGATGGACCTCAAGGTACGTAGGTACAATCTGTTAATCAAGTGGTTTGGCTATGGCCCCAAGTGGTTACAGAGATGTGTGCAGCTTTTTTGGAGGGCGAACCATTCTTTCCAGAAATTGTTGGGAATCACATTTAATAGTGCCTGCGACTTTAGGGTTTCGAGTAATTGGGTAAGCCTCTCTGAAGATGCTCTGTCATACATTATCTCCAGGTTTGAGTACTCCATGAGGTTATTCCAGTATTCTTTTTGTGGCGATGAATGGTTCATTGCTACTTTGCTCTTTCACTCTGAATTCAAAGATAGCATCGTGTCGCCCGACTGTATCCTTCTTTGCAGTATTGGTGACTGCAATGCAATTACTTTTACAACTAAGGATCGCGACCTGCTTCTATCATCAAATTGTCTTTGGGCTCGTAAATTTTCTTCCGAAAGCATGGCGATTGTAGATGAGATATTATCACGATGAAAGAATATTTGAAGAAAATTGTGCCCGCTTCTGTTTGGGCATCGATAAGGAAGTCCTTGATTGTCAAGGATCAGAGACGTGTGGCTAAATTATGCGATTCGTATATTGAAGAATATTATTCAGGTGCGTGTGGACAATATCAATGGCGGCGTAAGAAAGATCTTGGAGGAAAAAAAATAATATGGCAGTATTGGGCTCAAGGTTTTGATTCTGAGAACCTTCCGCAGATTGTTCAAGATTGCTTGGCCTCGGTTGACAAGTATAAAGGAGATTGTGAGGTAATAAGACTTTCGGATGAGACCATCAGTGAATATGTCGATCTCCCACAAATTATCCTAGAGAGAAAAAAGACATATACAACTACCAGCTTTTCCAATGTACTCAGATTAGCGCTTCTCTATCTTTATGGAGGGTGCTGGCTTGATTCTACGGTCTATCTTACTGGTCCTATAGATGACAGGTACTTCACATATGACTTCTTCATGTTCCAGAGGGATCCAAGTGAAGAGAACAAGAGGTATTGGGAAGGTACATATGCGTTTTATTTTGGGTGGGATAAGAGTTTTCGAGTGCGTGTCTTAACCAGTATCGCTTTTTCCAGACCAGAGAGTCTCTTTACTAGGGATTATCTGAATCTTTTGATCCTTGTGTGGGAAAAGAATCCTGTGTATCCATTCTATTTCACTTTCCAGGTGCTGTTCAATCAGTTGCTTGCAAGTGGAAAGAATAATCCTAGGTGCCCAATTGAGAGTGACTGTGCGCCACATATACTTATGCAGATTATCAATGATCCTGCAGCTCCATTTATAGTGAAAGAGGCATTGGATAGATGTAATATGCATAAGTTATCGTTTAAGAATATGGACTATGCCAGATTTCTGGCTGTTATCAAGGAAGCGAATGAGTGTTTTAGCATCAATTAAGAAATGGATATGGGAGATTGTCTCAGATAATGAGATATTTTATCTTAGACTTAAGTATCTTCGTAATACGGGTCAGTGGTTGCATTTGAATCCTCCAAGAAATTATACTGAGAGCCTTCAGTGGTTAAAGCTTTATGACAGGAACCCATTGTATCGTTCCCTTGTTGATAAATATGAGGCAAAAAAAATAGTCGCGTCGATAATTGGAGAGGAGTATGTTGTCCCTCTTCTTGGTGTCTGGGATGATGCAGACTCAATTGACTTTGGTTCACTTCCAGAACAGTTTGTAATCAAGTGTACTCATCTTTCAGGTAAGGTCTATTGTTGTCGTAATAGAGCGGAATTTGATGAGAATGCTGTGAGGGAATCGCTTCGACGTGACTTGACTCTTGATTATTATAGTGCGGGACATGAATGGCCATATAAGAGTTTAAAGGGCCGGATAATAGCTGAAGAGTATCTCTCAGATGGGACTTCTGCCGCCATAACGGACTATAAGTTCTTTTGTTTCTCTGGGGAGCCAAAGATGGCTTATATTTCAAAAGATGCGTCTGATAACCCAACAACCGACTTCTTTGATATGGATTATAATCATCTTCCGATAAGGATGCGTGATCCCAATTCCTCGATACTTCCTAAGAAACCCGAGCAGTTTGAACTTATGAAAGAATTGGCAAGAAAACTATCTTCAGATTTTCCTCATGTGCGCATTGATTTCTATCTTTCAGGAGGAAGAGTGTATTTCGGAGAGTACACGTTCTATCATTGTAGTGGTTTTTCCCTTGTACAACCTGAAGAGTGGAATGTCAAGATGGGCGCAATGATAGATCGCACATCAGTTTTTTCAAATACATCAAGTAACTCTGGATTATGAGTTCACCTCTTGTCTCGATAATAGTTCCTGTTTATAATGCGTCGTCATATCTTGATGGATGTCTGCGTAGTCTTGTGTCTCAGTCGTATTCTGAACTTGAGATTATCCTGGTTGATGATGGGTCTACTGACAATAGTGGCAAGATATGTGATAAATGGGTGGACTCTGACTGTAGGATAAAGGCTTTGCATGTAGCCAATGGAGGTGTGTGTGCCGCCCGAAATATCGGCATAGAGCATGCCTCCGGTGACTATGTCTCATTTGTTGACAGCGACGATTGGATGGAGGATAGGGCGTATGAGTTGCTTGTAAAGCAGGCTTTGCGTACGGGGGCTGATGTCCTGACTTGTGGTTATGTTGAGCACTATGTAGATGGCGACTTTGGACGTAGTACTTTTGAACTTGGTCAGGATGCAGATTCGACACTGCTGAATCTTCTGTGTTTTGGCCCGCGTGGCGGAAATATCTTCAATTATGTTTTGATCAGAAGAGATGTTCTTCAAGAGTATAATCTCAGGTTTCCTCTGGGTTTGAAAGGTGGTGAAGATCTGTGGTTCGCTGTACATTTATATGCTCATGCAAAGTCAGTCTCAGGAGTCGCTGAGCCACTGTACTATTATAATCTAGCGAATACAGGTTCAGCGACCCATACAGAGTCTCCAGTTCCTCAATCCTCAGATTACGACTTTATTATGGATTGTATCAGGTTCCTTGGAGATCAGGGATATGGAGAACAATATATAGTCCCATTGTACTGGCGAACAATACTTGGTAAGACAGCGTGGGTGATGGACAGCTCTAACTATCATCTTGTTAGAGATGTCATTCCAGAGTCAAATAGATTCGTTGATTCTTGCCCGTTTATCAGTCGTGGTATGAAGCTTATTATGAGACTTATCATTATGAAGCTAGATCTGTTCGCCGTGTTGTTCGTGAAGTTGTACAGTATTTTACGTTTTTTTCGCAAAAGTAGTTAAATGAGCTTTCAAGAATATATTTCCCAAGACGTCCGTATGGACTACTATAAGCCACTGAGTAAAGGTTGGTGGCTCGACTGGGCTTTGAAGTCAGAACAGTATTACCTTAGAAAGTATGTCAGGCTGTTGAGGTCGGAGGAATATTATACCTTTGAGAAACCCAACAAGCTGTTTAGGATGTGGTACGCCAGAAAGAAGAATGTTCTCGGTGCTAAGCTGGGCTTCTTTATTCCTGCGGGCTGCTTCGGGTCAGATCTGAAGATTGCGCACTACGGCTCTATCATTATTAATCCTCATTCAAAGATAGGTTCTGGCTGCACCCTTCATGGCAACTGTTGCATAGGGAATAAAGGCACAGATTCATATGAAAATGACTCTCCGGTCATTGGAGATAATGTGAATATTGGGCAGGGTGCTCAAGTGATTGGGCCTGTAAAACTGGCCAATGATATCACAGTCGCCGCAGGTGCGATAGTCACAAAAACCTTTGTGGAAAGCGGCCTTACTTTGGTGGGGATTCCCGCTGTTCCGATGACAAAATAGTGCTCTATGCAACGAAACGAAACCATTGACATTGCCAAGGGAATAGGGATAATCCTCGTCGTGCTTGGGCATCTTTCGAGCCCAATGTATGAGGCGGATTGGCTAGATTGTGTGCGTGGTTTCGTTTACCAGTTTCATATTCCTCTATTCTTTTTCCTGTCAGGATTTTTTATGAAAATGGGGGAGCCATGGGGCGTATTTCTAAGGAAAAAGGTGACCAGGCTTTACCTTCCATACGTCATATCCAACCTTGTTTTTCTTGCTGTTTATGCGTTCGCACATGCGATAAATGGTGATGAAATAGTCGTTTTGGATACCGCAAAACATGCTGTGAAGGTTCTGCTCGGAATGGCTGTCACACCACTCGGCGGAGCTACTTGGTTCCTCTTCGTGCTCTTTATTTCGCAGATCATATATAGAATTTCAGACCAATTATCCAGTCGTATAGGAGGCAGATACATGGGGCTTGCCATGGTTTCATTGGGCGTGTTGGGCATGCTTTTTCACCCGGAATTCTGTGTGTCAAAAGCTCTGGTTGCGATGCTTTTTCTCTACTTCGGTCAGCTTGTTCAGGGAGAAAAATTCAAGACTATTCTTCACGAATTGACACCTTATAAGGTGGTGTTTTTTATCATCTCTGTGGTGGCTACACTGGTGTGTGCGCAGGTCAATAATGTGGACATGTCGCAAGGGGAATATGGCAATCCTTTGCTCTTTCTGATGTCCTCTGCAGCGGGTTTTTTGATGACGATCTACGCCTCAGAATTGATCTCCAAGACAAGCCATTGTAAGCGTTTTTTGAGTTGTTTAGGGACTTCTACCATGTGGGTTTTGGTGCTTCATTTCTTTGCGTTCCGCATCATAAGCTTACTTCAAATTGCCATTTATGGTGACAAATTTGGCGCCATTTTTTATCATCCTTGCAATAGAATCTCTGGCCTTTGGCCCCTCATTTATGCGTCGTTTGGTATATTATTTCCACTGCTACTAAGGACTGTTATTAAGAAGAAAAATGCCTAAGATTTCGTTCATAATGCCTGCATATAAGTCTGCTTTTCTGAGGCAGGCTATAGATAGTATTCTCGCTCAGACGTCTGAAAATTGGGAGCTGGTCGTCGTAGATGACTGCTCTCCGGATGATATAGGTTCGATAGTCGCCAGCTATAACGACGTGAGAATTCAATATTTAAGAAACGACGTGAATTTGGGCGGAAAAAACTTAGTCTCACAGTGGAATCACAGCATCAAATTTGCCCGTGGCGAGTGGGTGGTTTTGGCTGCTGATGACGATGAGTACGCACCAGAATTTGCCGCGAGAATAATTGCACTTTCCGAGGCTCATCCAGAGGTGGATTTGATTCGTTCGAGGGTGGAACAAATAGACGAAAATGGGGGGCATCTTTGGGATGATGGGACGCTCCCAGAACTGACAGATAAGGACGAATATTTCGTATCATGGATGGATGCGAGAGTCTTTGACTGCATAGGAAATTTTGCTTTCAAGCGTTCTTCCCTTGAGCAGATAGGAGGCTTCATTGACTTCCCATGTGCCTTCGGATCTGATATTGCGACACCAGTGGCGATGAGCAAAAATGGAGTTGCAAATACATCCGAGATGCTCTTCAAATTCCGTCAGTCCAGCAACCATCTGTCCGGAGATGCATCGAAATTTGACGAAAAACTGGCGGCTATTTCGCAGATGTATTCGTGGTTTTCAGAGCAAGATTTTCTGAAGAAGTATGCAGGCAGACTTCACGGAAAATGTGTCTATGACTACTTCAATCTCGTGGTCAAGAATGTCTCGTTGAGGCAGCTTCCAGGAAAGCTTTCTGGCTGTGTTCTGGCTAGCCCTTGGGAGAAGATAATGATGGTTCTTCGATGGGTCAAAAGACGTCTAATTTAAGTTGAATAATCCTCATAAAATTATTTCAAAAACATAATCTTTTGCAAATATTTACCTATATTTGTAAAAATCAATAATTTATATGCAGGTTAATCCATTTGTGCTTTCAAACAAAATCTCTGGAAACTACTTTTTTGGCAGAGAGGAAGAGTGTGAGAAACTCGTTTGTTGCATAAAGAACAAAGAGAATGTGATCCTTACAGGACACAGAAGAATAGGAAAAACAGGTCTTATTAACCATGCTTTTTCTACCCCTGAGGTGGGTGACACCCACTACTTGATCTCGGTAGAAATCCTTCATACTTCATCTATACGGGAGCTTGTTCTCGAGCTTGTAAGGGAGTCGTTCAAGGTCGTTGTCTCCGGCAACAGACAGCTTATGTCCATGTTCTCAGCGACCATGAAATCCCTCGGTCCGTGCTTCGGTTACGACGCGCAGAAGGACGCTCCGACCTTTACTGTAGGACTTGGTTCTGTCGAGGCTCCTTGGGTCACTATGGATGAGCTGCTCCGCTTTCTCGCGTTCGTTCCGAAATCTAGCGTCGTGGCGATCGAAGAGTTTCAGCAGGTGTCACGATATCCCGAGAAGGACGCACTGAAATTGATTGTCGAGAAAATGAGTGCGGCGGTCAATACACGTTTCATCATCTCCACTTCCCAGGCACATAAAGAGCTCGCGAAAATGGAGGCTGTGAGCATTGAACTGAACCCTATTTCCCTTGAGCGTTACATGGAGTTTTCGACCAGTGCTTTTGCCTCCGCAGGCAAGGGAATCGACCCGCTTGCGGTCGGCTATGTTTATGGACTTTTCGAAGGTATCACGGTGCACATCCACCGCGTGCTTCATGACGCTTTTGCTGCGACCGCAAGGGGCACCAGCTGCACGCTCGATGACGTGAAGGAAGCGAGCGCGGCGTACATCCACGCGAGCGGCTATCGCCTGAGGGAGATGCTCGGTGGGGTGTCGGTGCAGCAGAAAGAACTTCTCTATGCGATCTGCTCGGAGGGCAATGCCACGAACATTACGTCTTCGGCCTTCGTGAAGAGATACAGCTTGAAGTCTGCGAGCGCTGTGCAGTCTGCGGCGAAGGGACTGCTTGCCGCTGAGATGATTTCGAGAGATGGGGGAGAATACACCATTTCCGATCCAATGCTCAGGATCTGGCTGCTAAGTGAGATACTGTAAATGACGGAGAGAACATCGCATACTATAGAGTGGCTCAGGTTTCCTCTCATCGCAGCCGTGGTGCTTTTGCACTCCGGCGAGAACGGCGTGACAGGAACTGACCTGTATTCGACGCTGTGTCTTCTCCTTTCCCACGGCTTGCTCAGGATAGCCGTGCCGTGTTTTTTTCTAATCTCAGGCTTCCTCTTCTTCGGAGGCCTCGAGGAGTGGAACACGCCGAGGTGGAAAGAAAAGATCAGGCGTCGCTGCCGCACCCTTCTGATACCTTACTTGTTGTGGAATATCATAGCTTTTGTGGTGGGGTATCTGTATGGTCTGCTGCGCGCCTCGGTCAATGGTTGGGCATTGACATCTGTAACGGATGCATTGGCACAAGTCGGATGGATAAACATGTTCTGGGGATGCACGCTCGGATGCCCTGTGGACTACCCGCTCTGGTTCCTTCGTGACCTCATAATTTTCGTCGCACTCACGCCAGCCATTTTCTGGGTCGTCAAGAAATTTAGGCTTCCCGGCTTGCTGTTTATTTTCGCAGCATTCTGGCTTACCCGTTCAAGAGATTTCGAAGGCCTCTTCTACTTCATGCTTGGTGCGTGGATGCGCATAGAGTCGAAGGACCCGCTGGAAATCTTCTCGAAGTGGAAGTGGTGGAGTTATGTGCTCACCGCCGTGCTGCTCGTCGCTATCGCTTTCACTTATCGCGAACATCAGCTCGCATACGGATTCATAAAGTATGCTTTTGTGGCAGCAGGAGTTTGTGCTACGTTCTGCCTCTCGGCGACGCTGTTGGACGCAGGCATTGCTCGCCCCACTCCTTGGCTTGCGCGCGCAAGCTTCTTCGTGTACTGCTCGCACGCAGTGCTCATACTTCACGATATTTCAAACTTCATCGTTCTTCACCTACTCCCAGATACTGTGGGCATGGCCTGCGTAGGACTTTTCCTGCGCGCCGCTCTCGCCATCGGCATCTGCCTTGGCATTTACTGGTGCATGAGCAAGGTGGCTCCAAGAACATTGGCAATACTTACAGGAGGAAGAAAACAATGACACCACTTGTTATAGCATTTACGCCCAATTATTTCGTGCCCGCTGCGGTGACTCTGAAGAGCATCGCGCAGTCGTCAGCGGCAGGTGCACGTTATGAGATCATCTGCCTGGTGACAGAAGACATCCCTGAAAGGCAGAAAGCACTCCTGGAGAAGGCTTATGGCGACAGGATGACCTTCTCCTATGTGAACCTTTCCGGAAGGCTTCAGGGGGCTTATGTGGATCCTCGCTATTCGGAGGCAGCATCATACCGACTCCTGCTGCCCGAGATACTCCCGGAGTATGATACCGTGGCATATATTGACTGCGATGTGATCGTCAGGAATGATATCTCTGACCTCTACGAGAAGACATATCTGAAGAACTTCCTTCTCGCTGCAGTGTATGAAGCTCCGATCGAGAAGCAGGCGGAGAGATGGGCTTCGATAGGCTGCGATCCAGAGCATTACTTCAACTCTGGTTTCCTTATCATGAACCTGAAGAAGATGAGGGAGGAAGGAACTTCGGGAAAGCTTTTGGATGCCCTCAAAGTTGATTACCTCGAGTTCCCTGATCAGGATGCCCTGAACCAGGTGTGCAAGGGGCAGGTGTTCCCTCTGCCTCCTATTTACAACAGCATCAGGACCTTCTTCCTTCCTCAGTATAAGAATGACTTCCTCAGACACTACCAGCCTGAAGACTGGGAAGAAGTCCAGAGACATGGCACAATCCACTATACAGGCGGAAAGCCTTGGAATCTTTTCACTGTTCAGTTCGGAGAGTGGTGGAAAGTATATCGTGAGCTTCCGGATGCCATGAAGGCGGAGTGGAGCCCGAACAAGAAAATTCAAGTACTTGCTTCCATTTACCTCACGGCGCCAGGCCGCTGGATGATGGATACAGTTCGAAACATATCAAGATTACTTAAATGAAATCCTTAAAGGAACTTAAACGAATACTCAAGCAGGGCACGGAAGGTATGCCCGAGGTGAAGGTGGCGCTGCTCGGCGACACCGCCACGCAGCTGCTGGCGACCGCCCTGAAGGGCGAGGGAGCGGCGCGCGGGCTGGCTGTAGACCTCTACGAGGGCGAGTACAGCCAGGTCGAGATGCAGGTTCTCGACCCTGGTTCCGAATTTCATTCCTTCGATGCATCTTTCAGCATTATCTTCCAGTCGACTCACAAGCTGCTTGAGACATACAGCCTGATGAAGCCAGAGGCGCGCGTGCAGCTTGCCAAGGAGCGCCTCGCGTTTGTGCGCACCCTCTGCGAGAGCACAAATGGAAAAATCATCTACTTCACCTACCCGGAGATCGGCGATGCCGTCTTCGGAAGCTATCAGACTAAGGTGCAGTCCTCATTCATCTATCAGACCAGGAAGCTGAATATGGGGCTTATGGAGCTCTCTCAGGAGTATCCGCAGCTTTTCCTCTGCGACTTGGCTGAGCTGCAGGCGAAATACGGGCGCGACATGTTCTTCCAGTCCAATGTCTATGTGAGCACGGAAATGATCCTGAGTGTCGATGCGCTGCCGCTCGTGGCAAGCCGCGTGCTTGACATCATCTGTGCAAATAGAGGCCAGTTCAAAAAGTGCCTCATCCTCGACCTGGACAATACTGTCTGGGGAGGCGTAGTGGGCGATGATGGCTGGGAGAATCTCCAGCTCGGCCATGGTCTCGGCATCGGCAAGGCTTTTACCGAGTTCCAGCAGTGGGTGGTCAAGCTCCGTCAGCGCGGAATCATCATCTGCGTGTGCTCGAAAAATGACGAGGCTGTGGCCAGGGAAGCCTTCGAGAAGAATCCCGAGATGGTGCTGAAACTCGATGACATCGCTGTTTTTGTGGCGAACTGGGAGAACAAGGCGGATAACATAAGGCGCATACAGAGCATCCTGAACATAGGTTTCGACTCGATGGTGTTCCTGGATGACAACCCATTTGAGCGCGGTCTGGTGCGCGATTCCCTCCCAGAGGTGTGCGTGCCAGAGCTGCCGGAGGATCCAGGTGAGTATCTGGAGTTCCTCTACTCGCAGAACCTTTTCGAGACGGCATCATTCTCCGAGGCGGACAAGGACAGGACGAAGCAGTATCAGGCAGAGTCAAACAGAGTCTCCTATGCCGGTAAGTTCACCAATGAATCCGACTATCTGAAGTCCCTGGGTATGGAGAGCGCAGTGCGTGGCTTCGAGCCTTTCAACATCCCAAGGGTGGCGCAGCTCTCGCAGCGTAGCAATCAGTTCAACCTCCGCACCGTCAGGTACACGGAGGATCAGGTGAAGCAGATGGCCACCGACCCCGACTGTGGCTGCCTCACCTTCACGCTCGAGGATAAGTTCGGTGACAATGGTCTCGTCTGCGTCATCATCCTTAAGAAGCAGGATGCCGAAACGCTCTTCATCGACACTTGGCTGATGAGCTGCCGTGTGCTGAAGCGTGGCATGGAGCATTTCACCATGAACACCATTGTGGAGTATGCAAAAGCCAATGGATTCAAGAGAATTGTGGGTGAGTACTTGCCTACTGCAAAGAATGGTATGGTGGCAGACCATTACCAAAATCTTGGCTTTTCTAAGGTTGAGGCTGCGGAAACTGCTCAGTATGAGCTCAATGTGTCTTCGTACGAAGAAAAGATTTGTCATATAGCGAAAAAGTAGATATTTTTACACTATGGAAAGAAATAAAGTACTTGCAGAGGTTCAGGACATCTTCCGTGATGTCCTTGATGAGGAAGAAATCGTCCTTACAGATGCCACTTCTGCTGATGATATCGAGGAGTGGGACTCACTCAGTCACATTCAGCTCATCGTGGCTATTGAAAAGCATTTCAAGATCAAGTTCACTTCAAAGGAGATCCTTTCGTGGAAGAATGTCGGTGAACTCGTTGACAGCACTATGTCCAAGCTTGCGTAAATGGCATTCAACACCCTGGCGTTTCTCCTGTTCTTTGTAGTCGTCTTCACGCTCTACTGGTTCCCGCTGAAGGGAAGGACCAAAGCACAGAATGTGCTGCTCCTTCTGTCCAGCTGGTTCTTCTATGGCTATGCCAGCCTGAAGATGCTTCCAGGACTGATCCTTGTGACTGTGGCTTACTATGGCCTCGGTCTAGCCATCAAGTCTTCCAAGACTGAAAGGGGAGCGGGTGCTCTGAAGACCCTGGGTGTCCTACTCGGGGTGGGAATGCTGTTGTGGTTCAAGTACTTGAACTTTTTCATCGAGTCATTCGCGACAGCCTTCCATACGAGTGTCTATACTTTCAAACTCATCATGCCTGTGGGCCTGAGTTTCATCACTTTCAGGCTCATGAGTTACGTCATGGAAATCCATAGGGGAAGGGTGGAACCTACAAAGGATTTCGTTTCATTCGCGACTTACGTCGCTTTCTTTCCGTGCGTGCTTTCCGGTCCCATTGATCGACCTACATTCATTGGCCAGCTGCAGAAAGAGAGGAGTTTTGATTATGACCAGGCAGCAGAAGGAGTGAGACAGTTCCTCTGGGGACTCGCTAAGAAAGTCCTCATCGCAGATAGGTGCGTGTATTTGATAGACCCTGTCTGGGAGGACCTCAGCTCTGCAAGTGGCAGCACCCTGCTCATGGTAGCCATACTCTACTCGTTCCAGATGTACACTGACTTCTCGGGATACTCCGATATGGCGATAGGTGTGGGCAAGCTCATGGGATTCAGGATCGCGAAGAACTTCAACTATCCGTTCTTCGCGACCAATGTTGCCGAGTATTGGCGTCGCTGGCACATGTCGCTCACGTCGTGGCTTACCGACTATGTGTTCATGCCTTTGAATGTGGCTTTTCGCAATATAGGCAAGGTGGGAATGTGCATTGCCATTGTCATCAATATGGTGGTAGTGGGGCTCTGGCATGGTGCCAACTGGACTTATGGCGCATTTGGACTCTATCACGGACTTCTTTTCGTGCCTCTGGTGCTCTCGGGGGCATTCATGAAAAAGCATAAGCTGAAGACGGGGCGCTTTGACCTTCCCTCTCTGAAGGACCTGGCCAAGATGCTGCTGACTTTTGCGCTCGTGACCATTGGACTCATCATTTTCCGCGCTGAAAACGTGGCGCAGGCATGGCAGTTCATCTGCGGGATGATGCATCTGGAGACATTCAAGGGCCTGTGGATGCTGTTCCTTGACCACGATTTCATGACTCGTACGGGACTTATCGTGATATTGCTAATCCTCGAGTGGAGAAACAGGAAGCTGGAATTCCCGCTTGTGGCGCTGAAGAACCATCACTGGGCGGTGAGATGGGGTGTATATGTGACCCTTGTCTGCATGCTGGTGATGCTCTGGGGTAAAAACTTAACATTCTTATACGTCGATTTTTGAAAAAGTTCGCTATAAAATTCTATGCTGTGCTGCTGGTGGCCCTTGCGGTCATCGGCTACTACGCATTCTGTGTGTCTCCGAAGGTGTCTGGCGACCTGGGCCTTCTCGACCTGGTGCCTTACGGCAAGGAGTACACCCTGAATGTGGGCGGTATGGTGGATGAGGCCAATGATTCCCTCTGCGTCACGCAGATTCATGCTCCTATAGATATTCCTGAGTATCCGATAGTTACCATAGGCGATTCATTCTCGAATCTCGATTACTGCTCGTATCCTCATTTCCTTGGTCGTGACTATGGCCTTAAGGTGGGAAATGTCGAGAGGAATGCTTTCTACCAGCCTGTGCAGGACTATCTTTCTCTGCTTCTGTATGGCGCATTTGAGCCTGGACAGACCGTTATCGTGGAGATAGTGGAGCACTACTGGGTATGGCGCTGCGCTTGGCTTGATTTCGACAGCCAGGACTATGCGGAGCTTGGGCCGATAGCGCACAGCGAGTGGAAGAAGGACATTCTGTCCGAGGCCGCGAGATGGGTGCGCCTGGGGCTTGGATACAATAATCCAGTGCTTAAGTACAGGCTGTCCGCAGATTGCTTCTCGCATCCTACGCGTTCACGCGAGCTGCACGTCTATAGAGAGGAGATGTCATTCCAGGAGATAGGACAGGGTCAGATAGATCTCGCAGTCGCGAACTTGGAACGCCTATTTAAGCTGTCCGAAGAGCGTGGGGTGAATATGTATTTCCTCGTATGCGCTGACAAATATGACTCCTATGAGCCGTGGATTGAAGGAGAACATCCTGAAAATCCGATACTTGCATCATTGCCTGAAAACGACCACATCATAAGTATGACTCCTTATGTGCGCGAGCTCATTGGCTCTGGCGTGAAGGATGTATATCAGATTAACGATGGCCACGCCTCCACGGTAGGCGCCGCCCTTACTGCGAAAGTCATTTATGAAACATGCCTATCTGATACTTGCGCACGCTGATTTTGTGCTGCTCCAGAGGCTGGTGAGCGCTCTGGACGATGCCAGGAACGACATTTTCGTGCACATTGACCGTAAGGTGAAGGAACTCCCTTCGCTTGAGACGAAGCATGCCGGGCTCTTCATGCTTGAGGACCGTGTGGATGTGTGCTGGGGCGACATTTCGGTCGTTGAGGCTGAGTACAAGCTCTTCGAGGCGGCCATCATGAATGATGTGTATGCCTACTACCATCTCCTGTCGGGCGCGGATCTGCCGCTGAAGTCGCAGGACGCCATCCACAAGTTCTTCATGATGAACAGGGGGAAGGAGTTCATTGGCTTTTCGACATACAACTGCGTGGAGGAAGTACGCCGCAAGGTGAACCGCTGGCACCTCTTCCCACGCGACTTCAAAAATAGGTCACAGCTGAAGCGTGCCCTGCGCGCGGGCTTTCTGAGGCTGCAGGAAATGCTTCATATAGAGCGCAATAAGCAGGAAATCTTCCGTAAGGGAACCCAATGGGTCAGCGTCACGGACGGCTTCGCGCGCCATCTGGTGGCCGCCAAGCCTTGGGTGATGAAGACCTTCACGCACACTTTCTGCCCTGACGAGATCTACAAGCAGACGCTGTGCTGGGCGTCAGGCTTTCGCCAGAGGATTTATGACCTCTACGATGAGGGCAATGGCTGCATGCGCGCCATTGGCTGGAAAGACGGCACCATCAGGGACTGGACGATGGAGGACTACGACGAGCTGAAGGCGTCTAACATGCTGTTTGCCAGGAAGTTCTCATCCCGTCACATGGATATAGTGGAAAAGATATGCGAATCTCTGTAATCACTCCGGTCTACAATGCAGCCGCCACTTTGAGGCGCTGCTTGGACTCCTTGGCGGCGCAGACCTACAAGGAGATGGAAATAGTGCTTGTGGATGACTGCAGCCGCGACGACAGCATGGCTATGCTGAAGGAGTTCGCGGCGTCGCGCGCTGGCGTGAGGTTGATCCACCACGAGGAGAACAGGGGAGTGGCAAATGCACGAAATACAGGCTTGGACGCTGCCACGGGCGACTACGTCTATTTCCTTGATGCCGATGATTGGCTGGAACCGGATGCATTGGAACTGATGGCGAGGAAAGCGTCGGAAGGAATGGACATCGTCGGATGCGAATGGCGACTGGCGTTTGAGAAAAGTGAGCGAATGATGTCGCAGCCGGACTTCGGGAGCCCGCTGGAGGCCATGCAGCAGATGATGTATGGCCGTATGCGCTGGAACCTCTGGCTCTTCATGGTGCGTCGCGAGCTATACGAAGGCATACGTTTCGTGCCGGGGCAGGACATGGGCGAGGATATGCTGGTGATGCATCGCCTTTTCATGAGGGCATCCCGCGTGGGACTGGTGCAGAGCCATCTCTATCATTACGCGCAGCCGAACCTCTCAAGCGCGTTTTCGGAGAAGCTGATCTCGCAGGTAAGTGCCAATGTATCAGCGCTTGAGGCTGAGGTGAGGCGCTCGTCGTACAGCGAGCAGCTCCTTCCGCTCATGCCGTATCTGAAGCTGAACATCAAGCTTCCACTTCTGATGACCGCCGACAGGTCGCAGTATCGTCGATGGATGGAGTGGTGGCCGGAGTCCAATGCTTCAGCGATGTCAAATCCGGCACTTCCACTCAGGACCCGCATGCTGCAGTGGTGCGCCTCGAAAAGGCTGTGGGCAGTGGTATGGCTGTATGATATGATCGTTACGAAGTTTCTTTACGGAGTCATTTACAAGTGAAGATAATTTACAATATAGCAGGAACTTACCGCTCTGGAGGAATGGAGCGAGTGCTGGCGGGCAAGGCGAACTGGCTCGCTGAGCACGGTCACGATGTGCTCATCGTGACCACCGATCAGCGTGGCCGCGAGCCGTTTTTCGCCCTCGCCGAAGGCGTGCGCTGCATTGATCTGGGCATTGACTACGAGACAAACAATGGAGGCTCCTTCCTGAACAAGCTCATTCATTATCCTTTCAAGCAGTTGAGGCATAAGCGTGCCCTTCGGGCATTGCTCCTTCGCGAAAAGGCTGATGTGGTGGTGTCTATGTTCTGCGGCGAAGCGGGCCTTCTTCCATCCATCAAGGATGGCTCGAAGAAGGTCCTGGAGATCCATTTTTCCAGGATGAAGCGCATCCAGTATGGCCGCAAGGGCATCTGGGCGCTTGCCGACAAGTTCCGCTCATGGCAGGACGTGCGCATTGCCGGCAAGTACGACAAGTTCGTGGTGCTTACCGAGGAAGACAGGAAACTCTGGGGAGAGCTTCCGAATATCTGCGTGATACCTAATGCGTCGCCGTTTGAGGGCGTGGAACCATCGGCGCTGACAGAGCGCCGCGTGATCAGCGTCGGGCGCCTTTGCTACCAGAAGGGCTACGACAGGCTGATCGATGCGTGGAGCATCATTCATCCGCAGGCGCCCGACTGGGTGCTGGACATCTACGGCGGCGGCGAACTCGAGGGCGAGCTGCAGGCGCAGATTGACCGCCTCGGCCTTGCCGACAGCGTCCATCTGCTGCCGCCTACGTCCGACATAGCCTCGGCCTACCGGAGCGCTTCGGTTCTGGCCCTTTCCTCTCATTATGAGGGACTTCCAATGGTTCTGCTCGAGGCCCAATCCTTTGGCCTCCCGCTCATCTCCTTCGCCTGCCAATGCGGCCCGCGCGACGTCATCACCGACGGCCAGAACGGCTTCCTAGTCGCAGAGGGCGACGTTCCTGCCCTCGCTGACCGCCTTCTCGCGGTCATCTCCGACCCTGCCCTCCGCTCCCGCCTCGCCGCCTCCTCCCTCGCGAACGCCTCCGCCTTCACCCCAGCCGCCATCATGTCCCGCTGGGACTCCCTTTTCCGCAGTCTCTAGCCTCTTCCTATACCTTCCCTATACCTTCCCTATACCTCTCCTTCCTTCCTTCGCCTCACCGGCCACGACCCGGATGAAAAGGTGGTTTCGTCGGGGTCGTGTCCTGCGGGGATGGGAAATGGACGGTTTCTGTGCCACGACCCGGAT